>DFGW01000064.1 GCA_002372465.1 Butyrivibrio sp. UBA3740 | reverse complement strand
GGATAGCACCGAGATCAGATCTCTGCTTTGAAATAGAGATGAGAGCTCCCTTGATGCTTTCAATAGAAGCCTTTGCATTTGAGTGAGACATTACGTTGATCTGTCCGGCATCTGCTGTTCCAGGAACTGTATCAGCTGCTGTTGCGCCAAGCTTTGCTCCAACACCGATGTTGGTAGCTGAGAGCTTGACAATGCTGATCTCAATCTGGTTCTGTCCGTCAGTCTCTGAACCAACCTGAAGCTGTTTGCCTGTGAAGGTTCCGTCAAGAAGATGCTGGTTATTAAATTCTGTTGATCCGGCAGTACGTGTGATCTCGTCGGAAAGCTGTACAATCTCCTGCTGGATGTAAGAACGATCCTGTGATGTAAGGGTGTCGTTAGCAGCCTTAACTGCCAGCTCATTCATTCTCTGAAGCATATCATGAACTTCGTTGAGGGCACCTTCTGCAGTCTGTACTACAGAAATACCATCCTGAGCGTTAGCAGAAGCCTGTGTAAGACCTCTTACCTGTCTTCTCATTTTTTCGGAAATAGCCAGACCAGCTGCATCATCAGCTGCACGGTTGATCTTGTAACCAGATGAGAGTTTCTCACTAGATTTAGCCTGAATATCAGTTGTGATACCAAGCTGTCTGTTAGAGTTCATAGCTGTGACGTTGTGTTGTACTACCATATTCAAATCCTCCATGAACGGGGCCCGCTTCCCTGCTGCCTTTCCATCTTATTTTTTTGAGCAGCGTGCGCGGAGTCCCTTCCATGGCTGCTAGTGTTTTGGTTTTTACACTAATGATATCGGCTATGTTTTTACGAACTTAACCCCTTTTGAATAATTTTTTCATATTTTTTTGCCAAATTGAAATTTTTTTAATTTTTTTTGATTTTGCTATAAAGAAAAAAGGACTTAGCGCCGATAAATGGGCTTAAGTCCTTTTGTTTGAAATTCATATACAATTTGTGTCAATTCTTTTTGTCCAGGAACTGGGGGGGAATATCCTTGAATTTGCTCATGGTCTGATAATAGTTAAAAGCAACTGCTGCGCTCTTTTTTCCGGAGGCCATTCTCTCTCTTTCTGAACTGAAGTATGCTTCAGCCAGTCTCTTATTCCTGTGTTCCTCCGCTTCAATAGAAGCGCTGGCATCTGTGATGTCATGGATCAGTACCTGCATTCGCTTTATCTGATCTGCATACTTTACTTTATTATCGCCCACTTCCTCTTTTACCTTATCAAAAAGGGTCTGGAATCCATCATCCAGTAAAAGAAGCTGATCGATATATTCTCCCTTTACATCCAGTGTCTTATCAAAGGCCTCAAAATCAACCTCTTCAGGATTTGAGAGGATTTCCTTTTGTCTGGCATTTTCATCCCGGATCTTTTTCATAACCTCAAGTTTTTTTATGAGGCTTTCCTCGAGCATATCAAGACTGGCTGCTACCATTTTCCCTCCTGATCAGGCATCCTTTACCATGATGTGATTAGCCTTCATTACTTCAACCCAGTTATCACGTATAGCATGCATGTGTCCGTTTACTTCGTTTATGATCTCACGGTCTTTGGAAATGTTAGCTTCTACAAGGCGTCTTGCAATGTAGGAGTACATATTTTCAAAGTCCTGAGCAACGGCATATTTCATATCAAGAGTATTCCTGAGGTAATCGATAATGCGCTCTGTCTTGATAATATTATCATGAGCCTTTTGTATATCATTCTTCTCAATAGCATAATCTGCAATGTTCAGGAACTTTATAGCCCCGTCGTAAAGCATAAGTGTCAGCTCCGGTCCGGAAGCTCCCATTACTTTATTGTTTTTATACTGAGCATAAGCTTTCTGTTGTGGTGAAAGTACTGGCATACGTCTCCCTCGCATTCATTATTAATATCCATATTTTACCAGGCTATCAGTTGCTTCCGCCTCCGAAGTAGTTCGACAGGGTCCCGCTGGTATTATTAACCTTTGAAAGAGCTGTCTCCATCTTGGAGAACTTCTTATAAAGCTTATCCTGGGCTGCTTCAAGAGCACTCTGTGCATCGGAAATCTTGGTGTTATATGCACTGTACTGTGAAGCCATGAGCTTGTCTTCGTAGATGGTAAAAGAGCTGCTGTATTCGGTACCCTTCATCAGATCCGAAAGCTTGCTGTACAGGTTCTTTGAAAGCTCTGTGAAGAAGTTCTGTACCATCTGAGGGTCGGAAGAAATTGCTGCCCTGAGAAGATCCGTATTTCCGCTTGATGTGGTATCATCCTCATCACCGTCGATATGAAGTACATCTCTCTCATTCTCTTCTGTTGAGAAGTAACTTCCGGTTGTAATTCCAAAGCTTGCAAGAGAAAGGCTCTTTGTGGTGCCATCCTTAAGTGTCACCTCAAAAGACTGTCCCATAACGGTTTTAAGCGAATTTCTTAAAGTAGAAATAGTCTCATCTCCGCTAAGAAGACCATCTTTGATCTTATTCTCCCAATCCTCAACCTCCGAGTCGGACATGGCATCCTTCTCATCATCGGTGAGCATCTTATACTTTGTAGCCTTATCTGCATTATAAAGAGTTGCGAACTCCTTCATCAGGGAATTGTACTCTTTTATCATGTTCTTGATGTTATCGTAGATTCCGCTGGTATCCTGCTTGGTTGTAAGAGTAATACCACTCTGAACCTTGTTGGCAGTAATAGTCAGACCGTTGATCTCAAATGTATTACTGTCTGATTCATATTCTACACCATTTAATGTAATAGCAGCGCTGGATCCCGCAACATAGTTTGAGCCGTCAGTATTCTTGGCAAATCCAAGCTTTGTCATCGCGTCCGATGTTCCAATATCAAAAGATGATGCAGCTCCTGCCTCCTTGGAGGATACATAGAATCTTCCGTTGTTCTCGTCATAGTTGAAGTTAAGGCTTGTGTTTGATATAGAAGACTTTGCACTTTTCAGCTTTGAGAGAACATCATCTATAGTATCGGTTGCTGAAACATCTACAGAAATCTTATCTGAAGAATTTCCACCGATGGTAAACTCTAATGTTCCGCCACTTTCAAGGCCAAGCTCACTCATAGTATTGGACTTCTTAGCCTTCTCATCTCCGATTTTAACCTGCTTACCCGTCAGATATGCAGACTTTGCGAGCCTTGTGATATCCAGAGTCTGGCTAGCATCCATAGCAGTCTCACCGGTTATTACAGATACTGCATTTGAATCGGATGCCGTAGTGGTCTTTTTGGTATATGCAGTTGAAAACCTCATATTACTAAGGGCGCCGTTATAGAAAGAAACAACTTTTTTATTGAGTTCTTTCCATTTATCCTGTTTCCAGGTAAGTTTCTTCTGATCGCCCTTGGCGTTATCAAGTCTTGTCTGCTTGGTCTGTGTGAGGGCGGTGATAATGCTCTCGGTATCTAAACCGGAATTCATTCCCGTAATTCGTATAGGCATATGTGTTCTCCTTTCTCAATCCGTGAGTCTGTTACCATGGAAATCCGTTTCCCTTGTTACATAAGAAGTATCAGCGTTTCTCATCAACCATGATGCCTGCAATTTCCCAAACCTTTGCGATCATATCCAGAGTCTCATCCGGTGGGAATTCCTTAATGACCTTCTTGGTCTCCTTGTCAACCATCTTGATGGTCACACGATTTGTCTTTTCGTGAATGCCGAATACAGCTTCAGCATTGGACTTAACGTTCTTGGCCATGTCGGAAATAGCCTTCCTGACCTTCTCGTTGTCCTCCTGAATCTGTTCTTCGGTGGCTTCAAGGCGTGCCTGACCATCAGAGAAGTTTTGTGTACCACTCTGACCTCCTGAGCTTCCGGAATTATCCGCAGCCTCAACCTTGAGTTCCATTGTAGGCACTGCTGCCTCGTAATTTGCTATCTCTGACTGAGACTGGCTCTGCTGTTCAACCTGTGTTTTTACCTGTGGCATTGTCTGCTGCATCAGCGGACTGTAACCGTTAATTGCTTCAATTCCCATAATCTTATACCTCCATGACCTCCTTGTCAGAACCGGGCATCAACGTTCTACATTAACTTTTCTGCACAAAAACAAAAGGTTTTTTCACGATTTCTCATCCTTTATATCGGTTATGAAGATAATTTCTTTACTTTTTCATATCAAAAAATAAAAGAATTAATAAAAATTTTAGATTTTAAGAATCTTGGGAAGAAGTTTTGTGTAGGCAAACTGTTCATAGACCTTCTTTTGCCCATTTATGGCAATCTTTTTTCTCTCATCCTCATGTTCAAGATAGTAGGCGGCCTTTGCAATCATCTCCTCAGGAGTCCTCGCAATTGCCAGATCCTTCCCATCCTCGAAGTACTCCGCTATCTCCTCTGTATAGGTAGTTAAAAGAAATCCTCCTGCGGCAAGCACATCCAGAACCCTTAATGATACTCCGGAAAGAATGCACCTAAGACCAATGTTGAGATTGATCTTGCTCTTTCTGAAGATCCGTGGCATCTTCGTTGAATAATCTGCTATACCCAGATTGCTTACGCCTTCAATTGGTTTTGCATCCGGGTTAGTGTAGATAACAGTATCAAAGTTGGCCCCCATCTGCTCCATGATATGGCGGCGCTCATTGACAGTTACTTTCTTTCTAAGGACATCCCTTAGTACATTGTCGTAGTCAATCTCGTACTTTCCTGTATTTTCAAACCTGATATACTGCCCAAGTCTTTTTATATGTTCATCTGTAACAGCCTTTTCATCGGTGAAAAGGTCATGACCATAGATCTTCTCCTGGGCCATAATCACCAGGTCAATGTACTCTTTAAGCTCAGGAGGCAGATACTTCACCTGATCATAAAAATTGTATTCATTGTCGTAAAGGCTCCCAAGAAAGCATACATCATGCTGATAGACAATTTTTCCACCGGTCTCGGCATCAATCTCCTTGCACAGCGCATCGAGCCTTTTGGCATTTACTCCCAGGGGCGAATAGCAGACTGTACTTACGTCCTTTCCCCGAAGACGGTCATAAAGATACCTGTCAAAGACATAGATATGATTCACCGGATTATTATTGGTGTGGGAATCCAACGTATAATGAGGGCAGTCAAACACCCAGGAAATGTAGGGCATATCATACTTCTGGCAGATCTCAGAAATATTGGGATAATAGTCGAAGCTGTAGACCAGATCGAAATGTCTTTTTCCATCTTCGTCCGTCCTGTCAAACCTCTTTTTGAAAAGTGCCTCAATATCAGGCGTAACCTCGAAGCTGCTGAGGTTCCCTTTAATTGTCTCCACCTCATGCCCCAGTCTTATCATGGCATCACGGCAGTCCTCGCCATTGAATTCATCCCAGTCGTAGTATAAAATTCGCATAAAGCTCTTTTCCCGAAAATCTCATTATGTTACAGATGAAAAAACGGCTGCCACCTAAGTGGCAACCGCGTGAATTCATCTCTATCGCCCAGCGATCAAAGCAGTTTTTTAAGCGCTTCAATTCCAGCCACATCAGTAGCTTCCTTATTCTCATTCTGGATCTGGATGTATACTTCTTTTCTATAAATAGGAATTTCCTTGGGTGCTGAGATTCCGAGTTTGATCTGGTCTCCCCTTATATCAAGAACGGTGATCTCAATGTTGTTGTTGATAATTATAGCCTCGTTCTTTTTTCTTGATAATGCTAACATTTTTCAGCCCTCCTTAGCCCTCTTTGTTCTTCTGCAGAATTTCATAGATAGGGAACTTTACAGGATAGTCATCATTATCAACTATGCACTGAGCACCTCTCATGTCCTTAACATTGATGATAAAAGGTCCCATAAGGTTTACAGTCATCTTCTTAAGGTCGTGAGGTACAGTAACAGTAACAAGAACCAGGATATCGTCGTCGGTCAGCTCCCCAATGCCCTCGATCTTATCCTTGTCAATTTCCGGTTTATAATCAGAGCAAACAACCAGTGGATCCATAACCGGCATAGCAAATCCGGGCTCATCAATGGACTGAAGCCACTTGATAGTTCCTGTGCCCTGCTCTTCATCATGCATAAGTGTAAACTTCTTCAGATCAGGAAAACCGATAATTCCGTTAGGAAAATCAATGATCTTGCTATCATCAACTTCTACTTCACCAAAAATTCTTGTTGTTAATTTCATGATGTAACCTCCATAGACTTTGGATTAATGCTACATAATAATTATAAACGTTATTTCGTGTTTTGACCACACATATTTGATGATATACGGATTGCTCCGCTGCGCTCTCGCAATCCTACAAGGAATTCGTTTATCGCGCCGCTCAATATCATCAAATATAATTCATCAAAGAAGTCTGACTAATCTTTCCGGTGGCCATGAGGCTTGCTTCATAGGTTACCTGTGCAGTTGTGAGCTGAGTAGCTGCCTCTGCCAGGTCAATATCCTCGTTCTCAGACTGGAGAGTCTTGAAGGTGGTAGTCTGAGTCATGAGCCTTGAATTGATAAGGTCAAGTCTCTTTGCCCTGGTTCCGTTGTCTGTAACGGCGATATTGGCTGTATCCAGGGCCTTCTGCATGGATGTAATCTTGTGCTCGAACTCCTTTTGTATCTCTTCTCTTAGGAAATCATAGGCCTTCTGGGCTGATGCGATCTCTTTCTCTATCTTCTCCTTCTTGCCCTCGTCTGTGGCACCGTCAAGCTTATCCTTTAAAGTCTTAAGCGTCGTGTTGATCTGCTGAAGCTCTCCCAGTTTATTGTTAAGATCGTTCACATCTCTTTTAACATTGGTGGTAAAAACTGCGTCTGCCGTTGTGTTGACTACTACAGACTGTGCAAATCCCACATCATAAGCGATATTGTGATCACCATTTCCCTGATTGTAGAGAATAGTTTGTCCGTTGTCATCGGTGAAGGTGCAGGCAAACAGGTTCTCAGGCCTTATGTCTCCGGGCTCCCATTCCTTCTTGTCATAGACAACATCCAGAGTCTTGGTATTTATCAGATCAGGAAGGGTTGAGAACTTCTCCTTGAGTGCATCGCTAAGGAGTATCTCGCCTGTAGCTGCATTAAGGTATGCCAGTGAACTGGTTGGGTTACTGACAAGATCCTCGTAGGCCTCATCTATCTCCGCCTCTGAACTGGTGGAATATATGATATTGCTCTCGTCGATCACAAGCGATGTCTCCAGGTATGAAGTCTTAACGCTTCCGTTAGAAGTTATCTGGATAACCTCGTTGCTGTAGGTTCCGTCATTGTTCTGAGTAGGATAGGTATTTGTCAAAGTGAAGGTTCCGTCGCTGTTTACTGTAGCTACAAATCCCTCATCTCCCAGCTCCATAGTGTAGCTCTGATCAATTGCCGGAAGGATAGGAATATTCACAGTGGCCTGCCCTGATGTAGAAGAGTATGTAACTGTAGAAACCGGCCTGGTCTGAAGCTCTGTGATGGCTGAGTCCACATTGGTTGAACCTCCTGTAAAGGTTCCATCCTCATTAACATTGAGGATATAGGTCTCTCCCGTGTTATTATCAAATCCTGTAACCTTATAGGTTCCGTCATTTGTAAGTGCCGCATCATATGTAATTCCGCCGCTCTGAATCTTGATGGTGGATCCGCCATTATTGATGGGAACTGCAGCATAACGGGTAACGCCTTCAGTATCCTTAAAGGTAAGGTTTATAATGTCAGCCTTGCTGGTCACTGAACTGGTTGCAGGCTGTTTAAGCTCTTCTCTGAATTTGATGGTAGCTGTATTACCGTCGCCCTTAACATAGTCCAGGTTGTTGTAGGAAAGTCGAAGTCTTCCGACAGTTCTTTCAACTATTTCGTGCTCTAAGGTTGCCTGTGTATCATCGTTCAATATTGTGGATGAATCCAGCTTGTGCTTTCCGACTATTCGGGAAGACTCCCCGATGTTGGCGGCGTTGAATTCATCGTGGATATCTGTATAAGTAGCAGTAGTAGTCTTATCAAAGGTAAGCGCTGTGTCCGTTCTGTAGCCTGTAAACACATATCTTCCCGCAAAGTCAACGTTTCCTGTGGCGTAATACTCTTTTGCCAGGGAATCCATCTGAGTGACAATTGTGGAAAGATCATCTATTGTAAGATCCTTGTTGGCTCCCTTTGTAGCCTGCTTAACGCAGTCCGTAAGAACTGAAGTTATGGTTGAAAGCGCATCAGCAGTAACATTGATCCAGCTCTCTGCATCCTTGGCGTTCTTCTCGTAATACTGAGAAAGCTGCGTAACATTGCTGCGCAGCCTGAGGGCTCTGATGGCTATTACAGGATCGTCTGAAGGTCTTGTGATTTTCTTTCCCGTAGACATCATGGTGTTGAGCTGATCCTCAGTCACCTTGTTGTTATTGATATTGTAGAGTGAATTGTTCTGCATGATCTTGTTGGTGATGCGCATATTGTACCTCCGCTTTAGCACCTTCCGAGTTGTCAGTTATCAGCCAAATAACATATCGGCCGATTATACTCCGGTCTGAAGTATCAGTCTGTCATAAATTTCTGTGAGAGTCTGTATCATTTTTGACGAAAGTGTATAAGCATTCTGGAATTTTACCAGATTTGAAGCTTCCTCGTCCTCGTCGACACCGGAATCAGAAAGCCTCTGGTTTCCAATCGTGTTCTCAAGGGATGTATAGGTATCCTCAAGAGTCTGGGAGTTGCTCTTATTAAGAGCCACATCTGCAAGAACCTTTGTAAGGAATTCACCTGAAGAAGCACCTCTGAAGATCTTCTCATTCTTAATCATGCTCTGAAGCTTTAACAGGTTTCCGAACTCCGATTCACCCTCAGTAATATCGGCCTTTGTAGCTATTCTTTCAGCGTTGTCCAAAAGAACTGAACTAACGGTGAAGTTACCGCCGCTGAGCTTGTAGTATCCCTTGTTCTCTGAAAGTGTGGTGAGTTGCTCATAGGTAAACTCGCTGTCAGGGTCATTTCCCATATTTCCTGTAAGGACATATACGCCTTCCAAAGAATCCGCAGTATAACCCGAAACCATAACCTGATTGAGCTGATCGGAAAACTGCCTGATCCACTCATTCATCTGTTCCATATAATATGGAATTCCCTGGTAGCTGTTGGAATAACCTATCTTAACAGTCTTTCCTGCATCGGGAATACTTGAAAGAGTTGTGTCGTCTATTTCAAATGTGTAGGTTGAATCTCCGTCATACTCCCAGTTGTCGTACTTATAGGTCTTTGCACCGATCTTGATGGTTCCATCCTCGGGAAGTGTGCACTTTGTCATATCCTTAAGATAGGATGAATCCACTTTTACATTTACAAAAACCTTGCCATCGCTTCTCTGGATCACTCCGTCAGAAGGAACATTTCCGTGGAAGTAATGGGCATTATTTCCGTCGCGGATTGCCAGAAGTCCCTGAAGCTCTCCGCCTATAAGCTGTGAATCCAGAGCAAAATCTGAAAGCTCATTTACGTTGTCACCATCCTTATAGCTGGCGCTTCCCCACTTGATATCAAAAAGACCTGTGACATCATTCTGGTTTGTAGCTCCGTCATCGTCGCGGGATACGCAGATCATCTTCTTATATTCATAGGTATCAACCAGCTCGTATGCTCCGCCAACCCATACCTGATATCTTGTGGCACCTGTCTCTCTGTCAGGCTGTGTTTCATCAACAATAGGAGTTTCCTTAACCTCTATCGAGATCAGCTTGGAAAGATCATCCACTAGAACATCTCTTTTATCTCGCAGCTCGTTGGCCTTGGTTCCTGTCATCTCTATGACGTTGATCTGCTTGTTTAAAGAGGCAACCTCCTGGGCAATGGCACTTACTCTGTCGGCGCAGAGCTTAATCTCGGCGTTAACATCTGCCTGCTCGTTCTGAAGGCTGTTGTAGATATTGTTAAAGTATTCTGTGAGACTTTTAAGGCTTGAAACATAAGTTGATTTGGTTTCAGTTGTTCCTGCAGCGGTCTTTACCGACTCAAGAGCTGTTTCCATCTTATTGAAAAGAGATGAGAATCCGGTTGTTCCGTCATCGTCCAGATACTGCTCTATAAGACCGTTGTAATAGTTCTTTTGCTGGACAGTTCCAAGAAGTGTCTCATTATTCCTGTACTTGGCGTCGTAGAAGCTGTCCCTTACTCTCTCGATGGCAATGGTATCAACGCCTGCACCTGCACAGCCGTAGGTAGCGAAAACCCTCAATGCGTTGTTGGCTTCCTGATCTACTTTCTGCCTGGTGTAGCCGTCTGTATTGGCATTAGATATGTTGTTTGCTGTGGTGTTCAAAGCTGCATTTGCGGCTCTAAGTCCGGATGCTGCAATGTTAAGACCAAAAAACTGAGATACCATAGCCTTTCTCCTTTATCATGAACCTAAAGTGGATACAAGGTGCTCCAGCATTTCACTTACTACATTGATATATCTGCTGGAAGCATTATATGCATTCTGGAGCATTATCATGAACTCCAGCTCCTCATCACTTGATACTCCCACGATCTGCTCTCTGGCTGCATTTACCGATGAAACTGTCTGATCCTGGGCCTCTTTGATGCTGTTGTAAACATCTCCTGAGTTTGCCACCTGTGAAACCAGGCTGTTGTAGTAGGTTACGAAGCTGTTTCTGGTGGTGACATTTGGATTAAGGGTGTACTGCTCTTTCGTGAAAGCGTCTTTTAACCTGGTTGTTGTTACATTATCCTCGCTTCCGTCTGCCGTGCGGAAGGTGAAAGCTGTAGGCTCCTGGATAAGCAGTGGATTCACCTGGGTGTTCTTTATAGTGAATCCCGTGTATATTGTTCCTGCAGGCTTGTCGGCGCTTATATCATAGGTAAGCTTGTCTGTATCATTGGCACATACAAAAAGTGTAAAATCTTTTGCATCTCCTGCTTCATCATCAAGAAATGCCGGATTACTTTCTGCCTGCTCCATGATGTCGTTTATAGTTGTCATGATGTTGTGGATCATCTGGTCGAACTCCGCTTCAACATTCATGATAACCGACTGGGAAATGTTCTTGTTGTAGAACTCTGTGTCTTCTGTTATATCGTGATAGGTGGCGTTGTGATCACCCCTTGCCAGAAGCACTGACCTTAGCTTACCTATATCAGTATTTGTTGTGGTTGAGATTGTCTGGCTAAGATCAAAAAGATGTGCTCCCTCTATGGAAACAACTGTCTTTGTGCCATCCTTGTTGTCCACGGTCTTTGCTGCGTACTCCCAATATGGAGTTGCATAACCAACGCTGCTCTCCAGTGTGGTATCTATTCCTATATGATTAACGTGATCTGTAGTTACAAATGAGGACCCTTCGAAAAGAACTGTTACATTGCCGAAAATGTCTTCCTGGTATTCAATCTGTCCGTATTCAGCCAGTTTATCAAGAAGCAGATTCCTCTCATCCCTAAGGTCATTGGCTTTTTCCTGTCTGCCTGATTCTATGCTTACTATATCTTCGTTGAGACGTCTTATCCTGTCGCCATAATCGTTGATGTTATCTACAATTCCCTTTATGGTGGAGTCCATGTTCTCCTGGTAATTAACAAGGCCATCATATACGCTCTTGGCTCTTGTAAGGAATTCATTTGCTCTTGTGATAAAAGAGCTCTGGGTCACAGCTGAACATGGATCCTTGCCAAGCTCCTGTACTGAAACCCAAAGGTTATTGAGTGAATCTGCAAATTCGGATCCGTTCATTTCCTGGAGCTGATCTTCTATCTCTTCAAGGGCCTTTAAGGAAACGTCATAAAAAGAGCTCCTTCCTGTTTCCCTTCTATAGGAAATATCAAGAAAGTCACTCCTTACCTGTTTACAATTATTGTAGTTTACGCCGGTTCCTATCTGCTTCCAGGCAACTGCTTCGTTTCTCTTTTCTATCGTCTGGTAAGCTCTGGTTCCCTGGGAAACCTGTTGCCTTGTGTATCCCTCAGTGTCCAGGTTCGCCATGTTATGAGCTGTGGTATTCAGCGCATTCTGGGAAGTCTGGAGTCCTGATGTACCCACATATAAGTTGGCCATTAGAGACATGTTATCGTCCTCCTGGTATTTCTTTTACCCTAAAAAAGGCAAAATTAAAGACACTACCGCGAAATACGGCATTCACCCGGGTGGATTATCTACATGCAACCCGTACCACTTTTCAAAGTGGTACGTCACTGCTTTGCATCAAACCCGCCCGATGTGTAACCTAAACATTCGCCTATAGTGTCTGCAGCTCTTGAGTAATTAGCCGTTTGCGGAGCTCTCTTAGACGCCTGGATGATGTTCATCTCGAACTGAACCATTTCAATGGAGCTCTTTAAAAGCTCCTGATTCTGTCCGTTTACACGTCTGACATTATCTGCAACGGTAACGAGCCTATCCCGCTGCTTTGCCAGATTCTTCTGATCGGTGGGTCTTTTCGCAAGTACCTGGATCAGATCGGTCAGTTTCAATGAATTAACATCCATGTTAAGTACATTGGCAATATCCGTCATGGCGGTCACTCGTTGTTTCTCCATTCCCTGGATATCGCTTATGATGTACTGCTCCTCATCCGTGATTTCTGCAAGTGCCTTAAGATCACCTTTTATAATGATTGTGGTCTTTTGGCTAGATAATCCCAGTAATTTTTCGTACATGGTACATTCCTTATCAAGAACGTCCACGAGATTTTCCATCAAACTTGCCACTGGAATCATCCTCCTGATATTTAATTGATGTTAGGCTTATGCCAATTCTTCGTACTTCGCCAGTAATTTATCAGCGAAAGCCTCTCCACTAACATCATAAGTACCATTTTTAATAGCAGCTTTCAACGCAGCAACCTTATCTTCCCTGATATCGGGAGCAGCGCTTACAGCCTGTTTCGCAACCTGAATATCCTTGCCGATTGAAGAGAAAGATACTGTATCTCTTATATCGCCAGTCTTCTTAGCTGCCTGCGGTTTACTTATTTTGTTGTTTGAGTAGATCTGCTGAACCTGACTGTATGCTTCTATTCGCATAACTTTTCCTCCTTCCCTGGAGTATTTTTTAACTTCTACTACATTTATCGGTAGAAGTTTCCATTACTTTAGCTTTTTCCCGAAAACTTTTCCCCTAAATTTCCGGAGCAGGTAATGGCCAAAACGCCCACAGGGTCTGTACTTTTACTGTTGTCGTTATTTATATCGGAATCTTCTTGGAAAACTTTAGAGTATTTTAATAAATTTTTTTATATTTTTTCTGCGCTCATTTGCGAGTTACTGTATTGAGGATCTCCGGTCACATCCTGATCAAACCAGGAAGCAGGAACATAGGCTCTGGCTGCTTCTTCTGTGGGAAATTCCACCTCTGCAAGTATCCTTCCCTTAAATACTCCCTCAAAGACGTCAAGTTCAATGGTCAGACCATTCTTTTCCGGAATCAGGTAGCGTCTTTTGGTGATCACATTGCCGTCGGCCTTGGCCTTAAGGTGCAGATAAGTTGCTTCGTCCAGAGGCATGTTGTACTCCGTCTGACCTATATCAGTGGCAGTCCCCCGGGGCTTGTGGCACTTATAGGTCATATAATAACTATTGTTATCCTTCCTGACTCTGATAGCAGGTGTTACATTAAGATATGCCTGTTCTATTACCCTGTAAGGATACTTGTCCAGATCCTTGGGAAGTTCTTTAACTGTAAACTTTTTCTCTATCTCTACGCCCATATTGCCCTCCTAGCGGCTGATGCTCTTTTTCATATTATCTTTCATCATTACTATTCTATTTTCAACTCCGATATATGGCAAGAGCCCCATGGTCCTAAGACCATGGGGCTCTTTAGAGGTTTATATGCTATTTATTTTGGATTATGAGGGGGTCCAAAAGAATTTGGCATTTTAAGTTTTAGTCTTTTACTTCAATCTTGATAGTCTCTTCCTTCTCAGGGATTGCTTCCTTCTTAGGAAGGTTGACTGTAAGAACGCCGTTCTTGTATTGAGCGATCACATCCTCAGGCTTAAGGCCTTCGACATGGAATGATCTCTGGTAAGAAGAACTTCTTCTCTCACGGCGGATGTACTTGCCGTTCTCATCCTTCTCATCCTTGTTCTCGTTGTGAGAAGCGCTGATGGTAAGGGTATCATTCTTCAGATCAATATTGATATCTTCCTTATTAAAGCCGGGAAGCTCTGCCTCAAGCTGATAGCAGTCATCCTTTTCGATAACATCAGTTTTCATAAAGCCTGTTGTTGAATCAAGCTGCTTGGCAGCTCTTGGTGCCGGGCATCTTCCGCCGAAGAATCCATCGTTGAACAGGTTATCCATCTCATCAAAAATATCATTGTTACTCCATAACATAGGCATCAACATAATTATCACTCCTTTTCTATTTATATTTGTGGTGTAGTGGTTTTGTTTGTTATTAGCACTCGAATGGTTCGGCTGCTAATTTTCTTTACAAGTATGTTATAGAACATGTAGCACAAAATGTCAACTCTTTTATTTCTAAAAAAATTATAAACACGCAAAAAGCCCGCCAACACTAACGTTGACGGACTTCATTTGTCTTAATATCTAACCTTGATCACCGGTTATATACGATTTTTTTTGCCATATCAGCTGCTGCATCAGCTCCCTGGAACTGTTCGATAATAGCAAGACCAAAGGGAATTGCTGTTCCCATTCCACGGCTTGTGATGAAGTTTCCATCCTTTACTACTTCTGTGGACTGAACCTCTGCCCCTGTCAGGTCGCCCTCGCGCCCGGGATAGCAGGTAGCTTTCTTACCCTTCAGTATGCCCATTCCGCCGAAAACTGTAGGTGCTGCACAAATGGCACTAAGGAGCTTACCTTTATCGTTAAATTCCCTGATCTTTGCCTTTAGCATCTCGCAGTTATCAAGATTGGTTGTACCAGGCATCCCCCCGGGAAGGATCAGCATGTCACAGCTGTCAAAATCAAGGTCCTCCAAAAGTTCATCTGCCATTACAGTGATATTATGGGAACCCTCCACATTTCTTCTCCCCATGATGGAAACCATGGTAATCTCAATTTGAGCTCTCCTTAAAAGGTCTACAACCGTAAGAGCCTCAATCTCTTCAAATCCGTCTGCCAGGAAAATTGCTGTCTTTGCCATAAAGTTTTGCTCCTTTTATCAAATTTTTAAGATCAATAATTCTGAGCCTTTCTGATGAAGTAAGCCTGAGGATGATTACATACAGGACAAACCTCCGGGGCCTTAGGTCCTACTACCACATGTCCACAGTTTGAGCACTCCCAGATAGTATCGCCATCAGCTGAAAATACAATGCCGTCCTCGATGTTCTTAAGGAGCTTGCGATATCTCTCCTCATGCTCCTTCTCGATTGCTGCAACCTGCTCAAAGAGATCAGCAATGTCATTGAAGCCCTCTTCTCTTGCTGTCTTTGCGAAGCCCGGATACATCTCCTTCCACTCATATGCCTCGCCGTCTGCTGCCGCATTTAAGCAGTCAACTGTTGATCCGATGCCTGCCAGGATCTTGTACCAGAGCTTAGCGTGCTCTTTCTCATTTGCTGCAGTCTCTTCAAAGATCTTGCTGATCTGAACATACCCGTCCTTCTTAGCCTTAGAAGCGAAATATGTATATTTATTTCTTGCCTCAGATTCCCCTGCAAAGGCTGCCATCAGATTCTTTTCTGTCTCAGTTCCTTTAAGTTCATTAGTCCTTGGTTCAAGATTTGCCATAAGATGTTTCTCCTTTCGTGATCGCGTTTATGTACTGTTATCTTACCACAAAACAAGTACAAAAAAGAGATGCCTTTTAATAAATATTCAGACATCTCTTTGCTCCAAAACATAATTTTCATAAAAAAGAACTTTCTCTTACTTGGCAGCTGCCCATGTAAGTCCGTAAAGCTGCTCCATAAGCTTCCTGATCTCATCCTTCATACGGCTGCAGGCTGAAGCTTCATCCACGAAGTTAAGTACGCCGATCTTCTCCTTCTTGTCCTGGAACCAAACAGCCCATCCGCTCTCAGTCTTATCAAGACAAATTCTGTTCTTGTGGGATCCGCCAATCTTATAAAGCTTAGATGGAACGAGGTGTTCCTCCAAATAGCTCTTAAGTTCCTGTGCGTTCATACTGCCTCCTCACCGGTATTGCCGGATTTATGTAAATGTAGTAATTAGATTTATTGCATGTAGTTTTGATTACTACATATAATATATCACATTACTACTTTTGTGGCAATAGCTGAAAGCACTGCTCCCTGGCCCCATGGGAAGTGTCCGTAGGACTGGTAGTGGACGCCGAAATCGTCGCAGGAACTTAAGGCTCCCATGACTTTACCTTTGTCGATGTTGGTTAAAAGAGCTTTAAGCGCCTCTTCAAAATCCTGCTCCTCGTTTCGCATAAGCCCATACAGGATCATTCCGGTGGCTGAAGTATCCAAAGGTCCCTCCACTGCCTGAACCTGCCAAGCAAAACCGCCCTCAGGCCTTTGATAGGAGTAAAGTACATCAGATAGTTCTCTGTACCAGGTCACCAGCTCACTTACTATGCCAAGTTCAGGGCCAGCCTTGCCCTCAGAAGCATAGCATTCCATGACCTTGGTAAATTCAGAAAGCCCCATGATAAGCCAGCCGGCTGCTCTTCCCCAGGAAAGAACCCCTTTCTTTACGCCCTTTGGCGCTTCCCCGGCAAGGGAATAGCCGTGATAGGGAAGTCCGCTCCGCTCATCCATGCCGTACTTTTTGTAGTTCATCAGCTGAAACGCAGCCAGATTCAGAGCCTCATTATCCTCAAAGGCCTCTCCGTAAGCCGACAGGAACATGCTGACCATTCCTGTGCCGTCCGCAAAGACATTACCTGAATCTCTGTCAGAGTTATAGACTATGGTCCCGACCTTATCTTTTGCTGAGCATTTCAGGGAGCTGTATATCTTGTCCGCCGCCATTTTACAGGCAGTTCGTATCTTCTCATCATAGCTTTGCTGATAGAGTTTAATGGCTGCAGCCCCTGCAAGAGCATCATCAATGTAATCAACCTTTGCACCATACTTGCCCTTCCAGACGTTCAGGTGCTTAAGGATCACGGCGTCTATCTCACCCACCAGGGCTCCGGATTCCGCCTCGTCTGAAAGTTTCTCAATAAGAGATCTTCTTGCTTCCACCAGTCCAAGCATCAGCATCCCTGCCGGCCAGAACAGGGGATCTTTGGACCTGACGGACCTTCCCATTTTGCTCTTCACAAAATCCTTTGCCCTGTCCTTTACGGAGACGTCCATAACTGTCTTAAGCTCTTTTGTCGTCTCACTGATAACCTCAAAATAAACTTTAGTGTCTATCTGATATCCGCCCATTACTTCGCCCTTCTTACCTTCTCCAGCACCTTGGAGCTAAGGTATTTGAATTCTTCTGTCCTTCCGTACAAAAGGAAGTAAACACCGTTAAAGATAACCGTGATGATAAGCGCCATCACGACAAATGACACGAAATTAAGATCTGCTATGACCTTGCTGCTTATAAACTGACACACTATCAGCACAGAAACCATGCTTACCAGATACTTGGCAGTGTCAACGAAATACCCCCATGCTTTCTTATCAAAGCAGCTGCCATAGATAATGACAGGCTTTGTGATATTGGCGATAAGTCCTGAAACAATGGTTCCGATGTAGACACCGGTAAGCCCAAGGGGAGTCTGGACCAGGGCTATGGAGATCACCAGGTTCACTGCGCCCTGGATCAGCGCCAGGTACTTATCCGGTTCAAAGACTCCGGCTGCTGTCTTATAGTTGCTAAGGACAATCCTGTCCCCCTTGAAATAATAATCGATCAGAATACAATAAACTGCTGCCTGGGGAAGGATCCACTTTTCTCCCCACAAAAGCCTTATAAGAGGAGTTAAAAGAACCATAAACCCAATGCAGGAAAATCCATAAACCCAGGAGGCAAAGAAGCGATATACCTTGAACATGGAAAACTGCTTTTCCTTGCTCTCTGTGGCAATAAGGTTTCCAAAGCTTGATATTACCGAATTAAAGATGATATTCACAAAGTTGGCCACAGAGTTTATGACCAGGTTGTAGTTGTCTACAAATCCGGCCATGGATACCTCTATGAAGGAAGATATGATAAGGGCATCTGTCTGAAGCCTTGCCACGTCTCCCACCTTGTGGAAAACCAGGGCCTTTGTCTTTTTCCAGACTTCATCGCTCTCCCCCTTTGCAAGCTTTGTGACATTCTTGTCCTTAAGATAAGGATAGAGCTTATCAAGATATCTTGAGACGAATATCTTCTGGATCAGCTGAACTGCCGCATCCGTTAGAAGGAAAAGATAGAAGTTCTCAGTCACCACCACGACGATTATCTGTATAAACACAGTAACTATCTTGGTTATGGTAAGGATATTGGTCTGGATGTAGTTCTTTTGCTCAGCATTAATGAGGCTGTACTTATAGGCCACAAAATAGCTGGTAACGGTATTAAAAAGGAAGATCAGATAAAAGAGCACCAAATCTCTGGATGAGATGTTTCCGGGGTTCTTGACCAGTATCCCCAGGAAAGGTATCAGCGCAAGGCCGATAGCAGCCACCACCATTGCAATGATGTGGTAGGCCTTTCGGTAAAGCTGCATGTAGGACTTGATCTTTTCTGTCTCGCCTCTTGCAACCGGCCCGTAAAGGCTGAAGTTTAGAGCAGTTCCAATTCCAAGCTCCGCCATGTTTAGGACCGCAAGGATATTGCTGTAGAGTGAATTGACACCAAGCAGCTGCTCACTTAAGTGCATGAGAAAGACAGTTCGCAAAACGAACGACATGATCGTTGTTGCCATCTGTCCCACATACCCAAAGGTGATATTCCTTGTTGCCGACTTAACTCTGCTCACTTAAATAATACTTCCCTTCTCGTCCATCAGTATCCAATCCTTCCAGTAATCATGCATGATTTCCGGTGTGACAGGCTGATTGTTCCTCATCTTGTAGGTGCGGATCACCTTCTTGTCAGGTCTTCTGTTAAGCCTTGCTCCCCAGAAGCTGAAGGTGGAATTTGCGCAGATATTGCCCTTGCAATGGCTCATGAGCATAAGGTCCTGGACGCTGTTTTTACCTGTGTTCCAGTCCACTATCGTGTATCTGCTCTCGTCAGCAAAGTGCTCCCTGGCATACTCGTGATCACTGGTAAATATGTAGAAATGGGTATCAGAGTCCTTTGCCCTGAAATACTCCATTGCGCTGTCGTAGTACTCCTGGGTTGCAATGTTGCCAAGGATTGCAAAGTTAGGAGGATCCAGATAGTCCCCGCGCCTTATGTGAACGCTGACAGAATTTTCATGCTCCATCTTATCTGCCAGGGTCATATTCCTCTTATGCAGCATCTCATCCGGATGATCCGGGAAAAGAAATATCTCCTGTATATCAGGCATTATGTCCGCATAGTATTTCTGGCATGCAAAGTAACCCGCGATGTACTTGTCTTCAAGTTCAAACACCTCGGGATGATACATCTTTGTTTCAGTAAAGACATTTGGGTTTTCATCACTTCTAAGCCCCAGTTTGCGCGCCACTTTTCCTGTTGCCTTCTGAAGGGGACTTCTCTTTAAAAAGAGATCTCGCTCCTGTTTCGTGCACTCTTCGTAGGTAAGGTTTTTGAAAGTAGTCAGTTCAAACTCTCTTGGTGCCAGCATATTCTTCTGTATGCCGGGATCAAACCAGGACAGATCAAGCTTAACATCCTTCCCCATCTTCTTTAGCTTGATGTAAACCGAGTACTGCTGCATCTGGTTTCCCAGGCCACCTGCTATCTTAATGATCAGCATTTATATTTCCCCCAAAGTTATAGATTACATAGTCCGGTCTGTAAATAGACAAGGCCACTACTCAGCTCTTTTCCGGTCTTTGCTTCATGATAAAATCGTAAGATCTGATAAGGGCCTGTGGGTCCTGCATCTCCTGAACCGGAAGTACATAGTTGTCATAGCTTCCGTAGAGATCTGTGGCTATACCACGGCTCTTTACGGAATAACCGATTACCAGCGTCGGAACACCACTGCTGTAGGCTGCTATCGTGCTATGAGTCCTTGCTCCCACAAAGAAACTGCACTTGGAAATGTAGCCTTTGAGCACCTCCGCCGGATTATCCTCTATAAATACCACTCTGCCGGTGGACTTATATTCCTCGTAAAGTTCTTTTAACGGACGGCGATCGTCACTGGAGGACCAGACCACGTGTGGCACGAAGGCAATATTGTTGTCGGTATTATCAAGAATATACCTTATAAAGTTCCTGTAGCTCTCCTTTACAAGCTTCGGATCTCCGGCTCTCTCAAGAACCATAGGACTCAGGTTAATACCTACTGTGGCACCGGCCTTAAAGCCTTCCGGTAGTGTCACGTCTGCTGTTTCCAGCTCAAAGGCAGGGTCTTTTCGTAGCGACAGCTTATCAGCAGAAATGCCGGCGTTAAGCAGCCCGTTATAGCTAATGGATTCCCTGGCATAGATGTGGTCAAATGCCATAAGATCCTTTAGAAGACCAGGGTCTTTCAGAGAATCCGGCTCAATTGAGCATCCCCAGAGGATTGTCTCAAAGCCGCGCTTTTTGAAGTATTCATGGGACAGGATCAGATCAGGCACCATCTCCGGGTAACAGTAGTTGTCGCCGCCAATTGATATCGCAAGCGGAGTGTTATCAACGGCATATTTGTGGTTTAGACTGCTTTCTTCCTTCCCCGGCAACAACAGGCTCTCATGCCCTTTGGGCGATGCTGCCTCGCATCTGTTGTACTCACGTAAATAGCCCTGATAGGCGTCCTTAAACCTGTAGCGCATGAATGACTGCTTATCACCGGTGACCTTGCGCCATCCGTAGTAAAAGACATGGGCAAGAAAATCCCTGTCAATGTGCCTCTCCGTCTCCAGAAGGCAAAGCCCCTGTTTCTCAAGCTCCCCAAGGACGTACCTCCTGTCCTCGCCTGCATCATTGGAGATGATCAAAGGCTTAGGGGTTGTCTTAGGATCGCATCCCTGCTGCAGCCTCAGTTTATTGATCATCCTGATGGTGCTGTCAGCAATGGCTTCGCACCCGTGATTACCGCTTCCTGCGTGCATGTATAAAATTATGGGTCTGTTAAGATTAATGTTCATAGAATCAATTCCCTTTGTGTTTGCCATAGAGCTTAAGGTACAAGGAAGGGCTTAAGCGAAACAGCATAACTTTCAGTTTGTAGCCGGCAGAAAGAGCTGCAAAGGCCCCCTGAGTCTTAAGGCCGTGGCGAATCTGCTCTGAAGCTGCATCTACAGCAAGCCTTTTAAGATCTTCATCGGCAAATGTCACGCCCTTATCACCGGCGGCATTGCCGGCTCCTGCAGACGAAACAGCCTCCATCACAGCAACCTTCCCGATAACAAGAAATGCCGTCATGATCTGGCTGACAGCCAGGGAGACATAGGCGTAACGGGAAAGCCTATCCTGATAGGGCAGGAGCTTTTCCTCTGCCTGTTTCCAGCACTTAAGCTCATCCATATAGCTGGCTTTAAAAGCGCTCTTCATGGCACCTGCCTCGTTCTCCATATAAATATAACCGCCTTTGTTTATACAGCGGATGGTATGTTTCTTCTCCTGGGAAAGGGCAAGATCCAAAAGAAATAACAGGTCCTCTCCGATGGTGAGGTCTTCCCGGAAACGGATATGTCCATCCTCCAAGGTCTTTTTGTCAAAGAGCTTCCCCCATACATGGGAATCCCGATTCAGAATGCAATTTTCAATGTATTGAAAGCCGCTTATCTTCCGGGCTTCCACATAGCTATCCGTATCATCCAAAAGAACTGTTTCCTCATCAGCCTCCTTCAAAAGGTTTTCAAGGAAATCCTCCTTCACCTGATCGTCAGCATCCACAAAGGCCACAAACTTTCCACTTACCCGCTCGAGTCCTATATTACGTGCATGGGAAACCCCGTGGTTACGGGTATGGATTACCGTCACCTTCGGACCTGCCCCTTGGTCCTCCTTGGAATCACCGGAATATTCCCTCTCCAGTTCGTCGCAGATCGCAGCTGAACCGTCTGCAGATCCGTCATCCACTAGGATGATTTCCAGGCTGTAAGCTTCAGAAAACTTCTGGTTTAAACAAGATAAGACACACTTTTTTAGTGTGTCTTTTGCCTGATAAACAGGAACTATTATGCTGATCAGTCTCTCCCCGTTATCACCCATGAAACTTCATTTCTCCATACACCTTCAGCTAATGCCTTGCAACATCCCGGTCTCAATACTCCGTCCAGTCTTCTCTCTCCACTGCCTCGATAAAATCAAGACCATAATGCGCACAATAGCTTATATTCAGCCAATTGTCCTTGTCCTCTGATATGTCGGACTCGTAGGCCATGGAATATCTAGTCTTCCACTGTGGGCGAAGCTTTGGCGCGTTGATCCAAAGATTACCTTCCTCAACCTGCTGAAGATAGTAGACTTCCCTCTCGTCGAATTCTCTCTTGATCCTGGCCAGATTGGCACCTTCCTGGATATAAGTAAGAATAAGGAATACGCCGTAAACCGTGATAAGAGAAGTTGCTGTTATCTGCACCAGTTCCTCAGTAAAGCCCCTATTCACTATCCAGGCAAAGCCCTGAACAATACCTGTCATAAGGAACAGACTGGCGCCGTAGTAGGTTCTAAGCTGCGACTGGGAAACCACTATAAGGACATAACAGGTGGCCAGGGCCATAAGTCCGAAAAGCAGCATCTGCCTTGACGCCTTCCAAAACTCCGAAAGCTTTCCTGTCCTGTAGGCGATGGCAATTGCCACCACAATAAATACAAAAACAAGAACAAGGTAATTGTCCTTGATATTAAGCGTGATCTTAAGGAACCTGGCTGCAAAAGCCACAATTCCGGTGTGAGCCTCTTCCTCTGCCTCCATATCTGCCCTGGAAAAGTTTCCCGGAGAAGCGAACATGATAATGAACCCAACCAAATTCCCTGCAAATCCGGTTACCATCCAGTTCCTGATACCGGAGAAATCTCTTTTCTCAAGCCACTTTCCAAAGAGCATAAGGAAAGTAAACAGTATAACTCCGCCGGAAGTATTCTCATTGCACCAGCCGGCCAGAAGACCTAAGAAAAACATACCTGCAGCCGCCCCAATTCCGGACTTCTTTTCTTCCTTAAGCCACTTCCTGAACAGGGTGATAAAGGCAAACATTATGGCCGCAGTGAACATATAATTACATGCTCCTGTCTCCCAGAAGGTGCTGTTGGAGATTGTAGGATCAAAGAGCCACATCAGCACAATGATTCCCACATAGATTCGCAGATCATAGGCCTTTTTGTGCTCAATGTTGTAATAGATCATCAGCGAAAGAGCCACAAACACCAGAGCAGCCACCACATTGAATACTGCTTTGTTGCCTATAAAAAGAAATATCCTCAGTATGAAATGTGCCACACTTCTTCCGGTATGCCCCATATAGTGCTCATACTCCTGGGCAAACAGGTCAAAGAAATTCCCGGCTTCTGCCACCTTGTCCGCATAAATAACGTCATCAGACATATTCGGTGTCAGAAACTCATATATCGCAACCATTATGAAGTTCACAGCGACAGTCGCGTAAAAGAGCTTTTTCCTAAGCTTATCCGCCATAGGTCTCCCCTTCTTTATCAGTATCAATCTTAAAAACTATATTTCTGAAAAAATAACCCAGATACACTCCTGCGATGATAAGGAAGAAATCCCTTCCAAGATATCTGGTAACAAAGGTTGCCTCCATCAAAGTGTAAATTGAGAGAGAAACAATAAGGATCATGGACCATATGTCCTTCTTCCGGTAAGAGGCGTATATAACCGCAAACAAAGCCAGAATGATCAGGACGGTCGGAATGATTCCATACCAGTAAAAGAGCCTGTTCCAGCCCATATCAAAATATGAATCACTTCCGTGTCCTGCAAAGAGCTTCCACCTGTAAAGCACTCCGCCTCTGTCCTCGGTACTGTAATAAAGATTGCTTATCCTGTAGCCGATCTTTTCTTCAATAGTCCAAAAATAGGGATCCAGGTTGTTATCAATATACTGAAGTGAAGCTGCGTATGCAGCTGCAATTGACAGCGCTACAGCTGACACAGGCCCAAATATTGTCCCTAGGATATAGGGGAATCTGAACTTCCCAATTCCCTTAAAAACTCTGCAGACACCAGACAAAAACAAAGTCAGTGCAATTATAAGCATTCCTGTTCTCGATCTGGTAAGTATCGCCATTCCTACAGCAGCTGCCGTGGCCATGAGATAATGCCACCATTTTGCACTCTGACCGTATATCCAGATCCACATCAAAAGAAGCGCATACACACACCCAAATAGCGTATTTGGGTGCCCGAAGCCAAAAACATATCTCGTCTCAACTTCGTGCCTTCCAAATTCTCCCACCAGAGCAATATCTCCAAGGACTCCTAAAGCCGAAAGCACAAAGATGATACCAAATCCTATAGCACTGACATAAAAGCTGTATTTCATGGCCCTGCGAAGATCTGTATCCCTTGCTGCCATGAGAAATGTACAGAGCCTTAAAAGATCGTTTTTGCCGGAATTAACATAGCAAAAGCCTGCCAGAGCCAGGAACACCAGAACAACTGCCCACTCCCGCCGGTCATGCTTCATAACAAGCACAGCCAGAAGCGTCAGAAGAAATGTCACCCTGAACACATGGCTCTCATAGGAAAAAGAAATCTCACTCTTTTCCAGTATCATCAGTAAGAGCTCAATGGTGAGAGCAGCGTAGAACAGATAGTCCACTATTTTCTTTCTGTTGTCATCGGTTAAAAACTTCATATATGATTCCCGTCACTTAGTAAACATTCTCTTTACCTTGCGACAGGCCTTTCTGCAAAATCTTCCCACGGTAAGATCAAGCTTGTGATAGAGCTTTGATGCAGGGGAAATAACGGGCATAACCAGGTGCTCGTACTCTGAAAGGTGAGAAAGCAGATAGTCAGGGTAAGTGTCATCAACCTCCACCCTCTTAAAGGTGGCATCCCTTCCGAAAATATCCTGTCCAAGCACAAGGCGGTCAACGGTCTCCAGGATCACCTCCCGCTCAGAGTACTCCTGGTGGGCTGCTGCCTTAACCTTCACCCCTATCCTCTTTATGGGATCAGTTTCGTGCTCTCCGCCCATGTATCCAAAATGCCAGCCTCCGTCGGGAACCCTTACAGCATTGTCATCAGTCACCTTGCAAAGATCCCTCATCCTGACAATCCCCTCATGAGGAATGTTCAATATGGATGAAACCTTGGTTCCAAGCCACTTCCTGTCCTTCTCTGCGACCTCGGGAAACTCCCCTGTTATGGACAAAAGCTTTCCCGAAGACTCCTCCATATTGAGGAATGCATAAAAGTTTCTCTGGGCAAGATGATAAACTTTAGTCTTGTCAAACTCTGCAATGATCTGCTTAAGCACCCTGGGGTTTGGAAACTCGTCGCAGTCTCCAAATATGATCACGTCATCCTCAGTGGCTCCAGCCTTTTTAAGCCCATCCAGAAGGTGGTTCTTCTGGAAATAGTCCCTCTCATGAGTTGTCCCCGTGGTTGGTGAATCATCCACCACCACATAGTCTATCTTATGCAGGAACTTTTTGAACCTGTCCCTGTGCTTTTCAAAGCAAAGCTCTTTCTTTTCCCCGGAAAAAGTCATGGTGGCCTCTTCGATAATGAATCTGTCCACCAGCTCATCAAGGATATTGAGTCTTAACTCCAATATATCCAATTCGTTAAAGAATGGTATGCAGTCGTAAACCTTCACCTGCCAATCCTCTCTTTTATGAAATGTTTAAAGGCATGCTTCCTGCCGGAGGCCACCAGCCTTCCATAAGCATTGTCACCGGTCATCAGTCCGTGAACAAACACATCCTCCTCGCAGGCCCACTGTGGCAGATCTAAGGATGCATACTTTTTATAAAAAGAGCTATCCATCAGCTCTTTAAGCAGCCCTTTAATTGTGCTAACCTTAAGCCCTGAATAGTATAAAAGGCTCTTAACAGCTATAGCACAGGTGAGACTCTTTCTGGCATCTATACGAGCTCTGTATCTGTCCGTACCCTCAGCCCATTTCTCCGCATATGCATCAAATTTCTCCCAGGCAGTCTCCTGATTCTCCAAAAATTCCTTATGGTAACGCCCTGTCAGCCCCTCATTGTTGTCTCTGTAGGAATAGATCACCTCATCAAGATACAGTATGCCCTTTGAAAGATCAAGAAATTCCGCCGTCTGAAGCAAATCTTCTCCGTGATTTAAAAAGCCTGCGCCTTCCTTTTCAAGGGCTTTAAGTGCCAGGCTTCTTTTTATGCATTTGTTCCAGGGGGCATTAATGGAATCGCCATCGCACATCAGATCATAGAAAGCTCTTTTGTCCACTCCCCAGTAGACCTTCATGGCTTCAAAAGGATAGGTCTTAACCAGGCCCCCTTCATTTTTTAGCTCATTCCAGTTGTACAAAATTATATCCGGAGCTTTTTCATAGTCAGGGAAAGAGGCGATACATCGCCAGAGTTTGGAAAGTCCCCCCTGACACATTTCGTCATCTGCATCAGCAAAAACAAGCCAATCACCCTGTGCCTTTTCCATGCCGAATCTTCTGGCACCATAAGCACCTAACCTGCCCTGATGAAAGCTTGTGACGCAGTTATGTTCCGACGCAAACCTGTCGCATATTATAGGACTGTCATCCTCAGATGCATTCTCCACCAGCAGGATCTCGGCACTGAACGCATCGTCGTCCTTAATCTGACCAAGGACAGATTCCACCGTATCCTTCAGGTACTTCTCCCCATTATGGACAGGAATAATGATCGAAAATGTCATTGAATACCGTGCTCCTCCTTCCACTTCTTAGTTCTTCTCCAGAAAAGAAGTGGTCTTATGGCCCTCTTAAGGCGCTTCTTGGGGCTGTAAAAATGCGGATAGGAAGCGTTCTCTCCCCACCATTTATGGAATATAAAGGGCTTGATCCCCTTATTCTCAGGAAGGGGATGCTCCCTTCCAAAGTGCAGCGCCACCTCAAAGGGCGCCCACAAAAGATCCTCTTTCTCCATGGCATTCCTTGAGTGACAGCAGATGAAGATGTCCTCGTTGTAAAATCCGTCATCAACCCTCTGCCATTCCATGTGGTGCTTTTCAGGGAACTCCATAAGACGCTTAGACCTGAGGGACACACTGTTTCCAACCCTGCAGATGTTACCCCTCTCATCCCTGTAGGCATAGTCATTCTTAGGAAGTGGCCAGGGCGAGCCAATATAATCGTAGTTAAGGAACTCATCCATCCAGCATTCAGGATGGACCACAAATCCGTCAGCATGCACCACCAGCGCAAAATCTGTGTTTATGTGTCTGTGCAGCTCATAGACCATCTTGTAGTTGAACTTGTCAATGTCGTCCAGCTTGGAGGTGTGACTGTATCTGATGTTCTTTGGCAGATACCATGGCTTCTTGTCCGTGATAAGAACCGCATCACCAAACTCAATGCCCCTCATGCTGTACATCATGGCCCTTATGGTCTCATATATATCCACGCTGGTCATTGCCACCAGTGTGACTCTTGGAAGCTTTAACTTTTCCTTAGACACTAGTTATCTCCATAGGTTTTGATGATCCCTGTTCTTCTTTCAAGGGACCTGACTATCTTTTTGGCGAAGAATACGCCGTACAGGCGTCTTCTTCGTATATTCTGGCAAAAGAGCCTTACCCTGCCG
This sequence comes from Butyrivibrio sp. UBA3740, assembly GCA_002372465.1. Lineage (GTDB taxonomy): Bacteria > Bacillota > Clostridia > Lachnospirales > Lachnospiraceae > Butyrivibrio. The sequence goes on along the minus strand of DFGW01000064.1, from coordinate 62,020 downwards.
GGACGTTTGTTCCGACGGGCGTAGAGGCTCGATCGTTTTTTGTATTCTTCAAGCTCCTTTCTGCACTCCGCTGCGGAAAAGAGCTTCCCGTGTCTGTCCTGGTAGGTAAGGAAGGTGTAAATATTCTGTTCCGAAGACCAGAATCCGTCTGAAATATTGTGGCGAGCCCAGTACTTGGGTGCAATTGCATACTGTAGCTGCGTGCTGCTCATTACAGGTACCAGAGAAAAGGATGAATTGGAGAGAATAAGGTAACGGGCATTCTTTAGGGTCACATAGTCCTTGCCCATGTCAAAGTGATGGCACTCATACTCGGGAAGGACCTTTTTGGCCGCCTCCTCATCCTCAGTGACCACCATGAACCTCATATTGGGATTTATCTTTTTCATGTTGCGGATGGCATTTAAAAAATACTTCCTGTCAAGGTAAAGCTCAGGACAGCTGGTGTATTCCCCACCCCTTAAATTGATGATGCAAAGGTCGTCCGCAGTGTATTCGTAGGACTCAGCCTCCTCCTTGACGTGAAGCCAGTCCCTTATATTATCTCTGTACTTTTCAAAGTATGACTGATCCTGCATGTTGCCATAGATCAGGGTATTGTCCTCAACCTCCATAAGGGCCTTATCAGCGCCGCTGATGAAGCATCCGTTGGTCATGTCGTGGACAGAGTTGCCCATATAAAGGCGATCGTCCTGCTCATGGTAGACCTTAAAGGACTTCATCTCCTCCCGGGATATCTCTTTTCCCAGGTCGATGGGATCCATAAAATACATCCCCCTCTTGGAGTGGAAGACATTACCTATCTGCCCGGGATTCACAAAGCCAAAATCCACCCCCTTCTCAAGAGCTATGCATCTTGTAACGATATAAAAAAACAGTTGGTTACCTAGGCCGTAGCCCTCTATAAACTCAGTTCCTATCATTACTGAATAACTGTCCTTCCTTCAAGGCTGGTGGGAGTTATCTTGCCATCCTTTACCTCATATATCACATCACAGTTTGCAATAGTATTAAGTCTGTGAGCAATGATGACCATGGTCTTCTTGCCGTGGAAGCTGTTGATAGCCTCCATAACTGCTGCCTCAGTCTCGTTGTCAAGAGCACTTGTGGCCTCGTCAAATACCAGGATTTCAGGGTTGTGATAAAGAGCTCTGGCAATTCCGATACGCTGCCTCTGACCACCGGAAAGTCTGACACCCCTGTCACCGATTGTAGTATCAAGGCCCTCGGGAAGTGTCCTTACAAAGTCAGCAAGCTGAGCTTCTTCCATAACTTCCCAGATTCTCTTCTCATCAATCCTGTCAGCATCGATACCAAACGCAATGTTTTCACGGATGGTCTCATCCACAAGATAGATAGACTGTGGAATATATCCTATCTGGGCAAGCCAGGAATCATAGTTACTAAAGATATTGCTTCCATCACACAGGATTTCTCCCGACTGTACATGTAGAAGTCCCAAAAGGATATCCACAATGGTTGATTTACCTGCTCCTGAAGGTCCCATGATACCAACTGACTGTCCCTTTTTCACCAACATATCGGCACCGTCAAAGATCTTAACATCGGAATCAGGGTATGCAAAATGTATGTTTTTAAGCTCAATCTCTTTTTCCAGATGAAGCTCAGGTCCTGCGATGGCAGCTCTTTCTGCCCTCATGGCCTTGTCAGTCTTCATTGACTCAGTGAGGTTTTCATATACAAAATCCAGTGAGTACTGGTTATAAGCAATCTCTGTCATGTAGGTGTTGATACGGTTCGCAGAAGGCATGATCCTTATTGCCGCCACACCAAATGCTGTGAGCTGTGGGATAAGCATGGTGGCATCTCCGCCCCTGAGAATATAAACAAGGATGTACAAGATGACAGTTGCCATAAACACTGTCTCGATCATCAGTCTCGGAACTGAGTTAAGTACCGCATAGTCTCTGGCGATATTAGCTCCAACCTTACCCGACTCATAGTAATTCCTTATAAAGAAATCCTGTCTGTTTAAAACCTTGACATCCTTAAGGCCATAAATAGCCTGAATACGCCACTTGGCAATCCTTGACTGGGTCTCCTGATTCTGCCTTCCGATGTCGTTGAGCCTTGGCTTTAAGAGCTTGGTGCTGATGAAGGTCATGATCAGAAGGACCACTACCATAAGCACTGTCATCTGCCAGTTTACGAACAGAAGCACCGCTCCAAGGAATACAGAAACCACCAGCTCTGTTGCCATGGACAACATGGCCAGCATAAGTGAAAAGACTCTTGGGATATCACTGTCAGTAATTCTGAAAACTGTAGGGATATCTGCCCCCAGGTAATCCTCATAGGGCCTGTTTAAAAACTCTCTCATGACACGGCTTATCATGTCATTTCGGGCTCTTGCCACAAAGGTATTCTGCCTGTGTATAAGGAAAAGCAGATAGGCATTTTTGATTATAAACAAAGAAACCATTATGATAAGGAGCGCTGCCGAAAGCTTCCTGTCATCCACAAGCCCCAGGGCATTCACAATATCCTGAAGAAAGCCGTGAGAGTCGATAAACTCGTGAAGACTGTCAGGAACAATGATGGTTGACACAACAGGGAGCATCATGGATACGCCCAGCGTCTCAAACACACCGCCTATCAGAATGAGAACGCCCAGAACCACCAGCTGTCTCTTCTGTTTTCTGTCAAATATATAGTTAATCTTAGAAAAAAGGCTGACCTTCTTATCAGCCTTTTCCTCATGTAGTCCCTTGCTACTCATATTCATTCCTATCTTCAGATGGCCACCTTAGTCATACGGTCTGTGTAGATGTCGTCCATCCTCTTGTTGTTGATCCATTTATCAGGAGCAATGACCATCTTTTCAGGTGAATCATTAAGCCATGCTGACCACCAGCTAAAAGAGCTGTTGGCCATAATATGGTGTTTACACCTGCTCATAAGGATCATGTCGGAGACATCGGTGTACTCACCTTCCTGAAGTTCAACATTTATAAATTTAGGTCCCTTGAAATGCTTCTTGCACCAGTCCTTATCATCCGAGAAGATAAAGAACACTGCATTGGGATGCACCTGTCTGATCATCTTGATAGCATTCTTGTAGTACTTCTCCGAGCACAGATTATGGATCTTGATGTGTTCTGCATCAAGGTAGTCGGTTCTTCTGACATGAATGCTTACAGATTCACAGCACTCTATCTGCTGAAGGGTTGACCAGCTGACAGAGTCGTGCATGATCTCCTGGGGTCTCTTTCCGAAGACCTCCCGTATCTGGGCAATCACCTCAGGTGTTGAGAAGTATTTATCAGACTGCCAGTATCCGACAAGATAGGCGTCTTCAACCTCAAGGATATGCGGATCGAAAAGACCTTCCATCTCATCGATCCTGAAGGTCTTCCTTCCGGTAAGCTTCCTTCTGATCCTGCTGAAGATATCCATCTTGGAGTCAGTAAGTTTAACTATCTCTTCCTTGGTGGCTCTGTCATACTCCACTCCAAATCTCTGAAGAACAGGGACTCTGAGCTCATCTCCGATGAACCCGTTCACATCATCAATCTTAACTTCTTTGCCTCTATGCTTTAACTCTTTATACAAGGCGTACTGGAACATCTGATTCCCCAGTCCGCCCTTAAGCTGAATGATTATCATTTCTCCTCCAGGTGGTCAAAACTATATCGCAAAAACCCGAATATATTATACCCCAGAAACGCCAAGGGCACAAATCTTATGAGGCCGTACAGGTGCGCAACCGTCTCACTCCTCTGAATCCATTTCGTAATATGTCTTATTTGCCACGTTGGCTTTTGTTGTAGCTCTTGCTGCCTCTATTTCACTTAAGTAGCTGTTATAGGCTTTGTCCCAGGAGCTGTAGCGCGCATCGCCCCTATGGTCAGTGGTCAGGGCAAGGCCTTTGCCTACGTAGTTCTCCTTAAGGTAGTTCTCAAAGTAATCAGTAATCTTCTCTGCACCAAGGACGTTGGTGTGTGTGCCGTAGTCGCGGATGTCGGTGGCAAAGTCAAGGCCGATTTCGTCAAGGTGACGGTTCATGTCAAGGAAGGGGTAGCCCTTATCCTCTATGAGCTTGGCCATATAGTTGAACTCCTGCTGCTCTTCTTCCTCTGCAGAATATGGAGTGACGATGAAAAGAGCGTTTATATCCTTTTCTTTAAGATATGCCAGGAGATCCTTTAAATATTCCTCCTGTTCGGGGGGAATGGCTTTCAGGTCATCCTCCGGAACAAGAACAGGTGCCTTTGAAGGTCCTACATCCGTCTCAGCAAGGTACCCCTTCTGGTCCTCGGGATATGCATAGAAGGCCGTTCTAAGCTGTGACCATAAGGCAAGCGTCTTCCAGTTGGAATGGTACTTGAATATATCAAAGTAATAGGTGATCCTCTCTTCCGGATCCTCCACCATGGCATCAATAGCTCTTTTCCTGTTGAGTGAGTACTTCAGGTTATCGGTAACTTCCCTTGTATGGGCCATGTTTCCAAGGAGATTTTCATCCTCCGCTCCCCACATTCTCATCTCAAAAATGAACAGTTCGGGGCTCTGGCTCTTTAATATCTCCTCTACCAGATACTTTGTGGCAACAGGCCTTTGCATGTTAGATGAGACCGGGTACATGGCAATTCCCATATCCCCATAAATCCTGGGGGTCTCAAAGCTCATGGGTACAGGACTGGAGCCGATGATAACCGCGTCGATGGTGTTGTTTTTCTCGGCATAAAAGCCCACAAACCTGTCCTTTACATCGCCATTGGTCCTTATGATATAGGTGACATGCACCAACAGCCACAAAACCAGCATTATGAAAATGATTGATCTAAAAACTTGTTTCTTTGTCATCAGAAATCCTTGTAAATAAACTCTGCAGCACTATATCCCGGGCCGTATTCAGCCAGGAGGATCACATAGAATAAAAAGCCGATAAGGATCGCCCAGCGAAGGACAATCTTCTTAGAAGCCAGATATTCTCTGATATTGCCAAATCCATTTAAGGCTGAGGTCTCAAGCTTTCCTTCTGCACACAGTTCCATGCGATACTGCAAGGCAGATACCAGAATAAGGATACCAAGAGATATCAGAAGTATTCCCCACTCAATGACATCAAGCCCAAGGTTAAACAAACTTCCGTCAAAAAAGATTCCGGGGTTAAACACCCTTACGCTTTCACCAAGCATTCTGAGGGCATGGGGCACATTGTCAGCTCTGAAGAACAGATCACCTATACAAACAAGGAAAAATGTCCTTACCACCCTGAATGCATCCGCGCCTCTGCTCTTAAGGTTCATGTGCAGCTTATCTGCAAAGAGCCAGGTAAAGAAGGGCAGTGTAACTTCTCCCAGCACGATGTAAGCCCAGTGAAGAAGGCCGGATCCGATCACATACTTCATCTCTCCCCCATGCCATAGTCCCACAGAAAGCCATAGGATGAACATTGCCACATAGGTTGTCACCTGCTTTCCCTTCTTCTTGCCAAGCTTCTTTTTCAAAGTCTTTCCAAGGCCCATGATTGCTTTGGTACGAAGCAGAGGGTAGAACACGTTGTCCTTCATCCAGATTCCAAGGGTGGCATGCCATCTTCTCCAGTATTCGCTTATGTTCTTTGCAAGGAATGGAGTCCTGAAGTTCTCAGGAAGAATGATGCCAAAGGTCTCAGACAGACCAATGACTATGTCCATGCAGCCGGAGAAATTGGTGTAAAGCTGGAAGGCAAAGCAGACAGTGCCTAGCCAGATATAGGCTCCCTGGTACCGGGTATCGTTGCCGTATATTTCATTAACTATCACCGCCAGGCGCTCAGAGATCACCAGCTCCTTAAAAAAGCCCCAGAGCATTCTCTGAAGTCCAAAGGTCAGGTTCTTATAGTCCAGGGGATGATATTCAAAAAACTGATTTCCCGCTTCCCTGGTCTTTATGATGGGTCCGGAGATCATCACAGGAAAGTACATGCCAAAAAGTGCCGTCTTAAGAAAGCTCTTTTGCGCATGGCCTATACCGTTATAAACTTCAATGAAGTATCCCAAAAGGATGAACGTGTAAAAGGAGAGTCCCAGCGGAACCAAAAGTCCGCCGCCGGTGATAAGCTTAAGGTACTTAAGTACGATCAGTATCCCAAGAAGTACAAAAAGCTCTGATCCTAAGATGATACGTCGCTTTACCAGCTTATCCTCCGGCGTCTTTACAAGTATCTGCAAAAGTCCCCATGTAACAAAGGCTGACAAAAGAGGGTACAAAATCAGAAGCCCATTGCCTGAAAGCAGGTAATAGGCCACGCTTGCAAATAGAAGCACTATCCACTGCCCCTTCTTTTTGAAAAGAAGCGGAACAGTGTAATATACAATTAAAACCAGCGCAAAAAAGCACAGGAATTTAAAGCCGGTAATTCCCATAAAACCTCAATTACTCCATGATATTCAGGGGCGCAAGATTACACATGCAGGCATGTAATCCTGTGACTTTGAATCCCTATATCATTTATACTCTGTCTCATACCACTGCTGGAACATCAGGATGTACCAGATCTCAATCCTGTATATACCACGCTGTGTAAAATCAGTCCAGATCTTCTCCACTACTTCAGGGTCAAGGATGCCCTGTTCACTTATCTTTTTCTTGTCCAAAAGAGCTTCTGCCCACTCGCGGACCTCTCCCTCAAGGAGCCACTTGTCTATGGGGATTGAAAAGCCCTTCTTGGGTCTCTCCATCATATCCTTAGGAACATACCTGTAGAGAACATCCCTAAGAACAAGCTTACCGGTCTTGCCTTCCCTTAGGTACTCTATTGGCAAGGTCCATGCAAACTCAAGAAGATCCCTGTCCAGCATCGGGACTCTGGTCTCTAAAGAAACAGCCATCGCTGTCCTGTCCACCTTCACAAGGATATCGTCCGGATGGTAAACCAGCATATCCATCAGCATGGTCTCATGGTTGACCTCCTCAAGGAAGTCATTGGGGATCTCTGTATACTTGTAGGGGAGATTTCCTTTTTTAAGTGCAATCCTCTTGGTTATAGGATCGGTCTCATGCTCCATCCTGTGAATGTCCGCCGGCCCCTTTGCTCCAAGAAGTGTCCCCTTTATCCTGTAGATATCCTTTCTGGCAAGGGGACTGTGGATTACTATATCACTTACAGGCTTTCTAAGGAAGTATGGAATATTGCGCATCTTTCCCCAGATCCTGTCGATGGATTCATAGGACGTATAGCCGCAAAACAGCTCATCCCCTCCATCGCCGGAAAGCGAAACCGTAACGTGCTCCCTTGTCATCCTGCTGACAAGGTAAGTAGGTATCTGGGATGAATCTGCAAAGGGTTCTCCAAACATGAAGGAGAGCTTAGGTATTACTTCCTTGGCATCCTTCTCTGTGATGTAGAGTTCTGTATGATCAGTGCCCAGATGCCTTGCAATCTCTTTTGCATAGGCTGCCTCGTTGTACTTGGGGTCATCCATTCCAATGGTGAAGGTGCGAACCTTGCCCGGAGCCAGTGACTGCATAAGTGATACAACTGTTGAGCTGTCAATTCCTGCAGAAAGAAAAGCTCCAACGGGAACATCTGCCACCATCTGCCCCTTTATGGACTCCTTAAGGAGTCTTTCAAGTTCATCAGCCGCTTCCTGTCTTGAACCCCTGAAAGGTCTGTTCTGGCCATTAAGGGCAGCTTCCTTCATGGACCAGTAGGTCTCAGTTTTGGTCTCTAAGGTCTTAACATCCACGGTCATGAAGGTTCCGGCCTCAAGCTTGTAGATATCTTTATAGATTGAATAAGGGGCCGGAATATATCCTTCAGTGAAGTAGATATCCAGCACATCAGTGTTTATCTCATTGTCAAAGCCCTCAACCACGCGAAGGCATCCAATATCAGATGCGAAGGCAAAAGAGCCGTTGACTGTTCCGTAGTATAACGGCTTCTCGCCAACTCTGTCTCTTGCAAGAGTTACTGTGCCCTTCTCCCTGTCATAGGCAGCAAATCCAAACATTCCCTTGCACATCTTAAGAGTCTTGGAAACGCCGAATGTCTCAATAGCTTCCAGAAGGATTTCTGTATCGGAGGTTCCCCGATATTTGTGTGCCGCTCCGAAGCGCCCACCTAACAGAGCCTTCTTGACCTCAGCAGCGTTGTAGATCTCTCCGTTATAAACCATTACAAATCTTCCGCTGTGGGAGAACATTGGCTGTGCGCCGTTCTTGGAAAGATCCACAATAGAAAGGCGCCTGTGTCCAAGCGCCACATTCTTATCTTCGCTTATGAAAACTCCGCCATCATCAGGGCCCCTGTGGAGCATGCGCTGATTCATCTTCTCAACACTTGCTTTTGGATCGCCCTTAAAACCGATAAGGCCTGCAATTCCGCACATACTAGTATCCTCTGCTCTTATGATAACACATTAATCACATGGTTTTTGTTGTCATATTTCCCACTTACATCAAGCTTGAAAGTAATGTTGCCCTCCGCATCCTCATGCTCTTTATCAAAGCCCTGAAGGAGATAGAAGTCCTTTACCATCTTGTTCTTGGCTGTTGGGTAGTAGTAGCCGTAGATGGTTTTAATGCCGCGCTCCTTAGCTCTTTTTACCATCTCATCCATCATGGCAAATTCCATGTCACGCTTAAGGACTCTGCAGCTCATTAGCCACAATACTATATGGAGCTCATCCTTTCCTTCTCCACGAATGTTCCCAATAGCCAGGGATACTATTCCGTTGTCGCCAAACTTGTCTTTTAGCCTTCCGTAAAGAGTGATGTTGTCATTATCGGCAGCTGCTGCCTCAATGTCATCCTGGGAATATCTCTTTGTGGTCAGGTTGAACTGGTTGCTCTTATTGGTGAGCTGGGAAATCCTTGGCATGTACATCTTCTCAAAGGGTCTTATCTCAGCTTCCATCTCAAGAGACCTAAGGTACTCTGAGTAGTCCGCAAAGCTCTCCTCCAGCTCAAGCCTCTGCTTATTGGCCCTGTACATCTCGTTCCTCTTCTTGTCATCCTCAGATATGGAGGTAACCTCAAAGAAGCCTGAATGGTCAATATTTCTAATATAGTTCTCCGGGCTGTCCATGACAGGTGCATAAACTCCCGGAATCTGCGCTGTTACAATCTCCCTCTCGGCAGGGTTGTCATCCACAAATACCAGAGACTCGGGAAGAAGAGTCAGTTCCCTGGCGATTGCCTTGAAGTTCTCACTCTTTGGCTCCCAGTTGGCCTTTATGGATACAAAATCATCGGGACTAAGAGCCCCGTCCGGATGTTGTAGCCCAGCCAGTGCATTCTCTTTTTCGTTCTTGGAATCCACCGCAAGGATCACACCGATGTCTTTTTGCATCTTCACATAGTTCTGGAACTCAAGATATACCTGACCAAGATTGGTCTCCTGACCTATCTCGATGCCATCCACGCCGTCATCACCGACAATTCCGCCCCAGAGGGTATTATCAAGATCCAGCACCAGTCCCTTCTTGTTCTTGCCGTAAATGGACTTAACGATGTTGGCCACAGAAAAGCTCACATAGGGAATGGCAGGAATACACATGGCATACTTGTACATATGCCAGGCCAGTGTATCTGACCATTTATCCAGGCCGTAGCAGGCCGAGAGATAGTTTATATCATTGATAAAAAAGCTGTCTCCTGCGCTTTCCGATATTCTTGCATACTCAGCAAACTTCTCATTGAGCCTGTTGATAAAGGAAAGCCTTCCATGAACATCCACTCCGTCCCTGTTACCAAGGAGCCTGAAAAACGGCGCTTCAAAATTGTTCTGGATAATGGGACAGTGGTAGGTTTCCTTAAGCTTCTTCCACATGGTCTCAAAGTGGTTGTAGACCTTGCTAAGCTTATTGTCCACTGCATCCGAATCATCGCCCATTACAGGATAGTCAGGAATGTTCCTGTTGCTGGTATGGATGAAGATCACATCCGGATTAAAGCCCTTAAGCTCCTCTCCCGGAAACATGGCATCCTGCCAGTACTGACCGTACTCTGATTCATAGAACTCAGGCTCAATGCCATAGTTTAAAAGAAACAGCTCAAGAACCTTTATGATGTCGTGAGTTGTCGATCCGCCAAGAACTGCGATTTTCTTGTGGATGCGATCACTCCCATCAGCTAAAAGAGCCTTCTTCAGGCCCTTTGATTTTTTCATTATGTAACTGCTGTCAAAAGGATATTCAAGCTCTTTCATCCGCTTCACCCTCTCACGCCCTAAGCCAAAAAGTGCTTCGGGCTCTCATCTCATAATATCGTCCAGGTAATCTCTCCACATCTGATTGACTACATCCGGAGCTATCTTGCTCTGAATCTTGGAGGCTGCTGCCCCAAGGTTGTCTGCAAGAGTCCTGTTATCCAGGAGTTTCCTTATGGCTTCTGTCATAGCCCTGGTGTCCTTAACCGGAACCAAAAGTCCGTTTATGCCATCCACGATAAGATCTGCCGGTCCGCCGCAAGGACAGTCCGTTGATATGCAGGCAACACCAAGACTCATGGCCTCAATAAGGGAGTTTGGCATTCCTTCCTGGGAAGAAGCCAGGATAAACATGTAGGATTTCTCCACATGTTCGGCTACATGCTTCACCATTCCCTTAAACTCTACTCTTGAGGCGATTCCCAGAGTCTCCGCCTTTCTCTGGAGCTTAAGCCTGTCAGGCCCGTCTCCGTAAAGCACCAGCGAAAAGTCCTGATACTTGTCTTTGGTGGCTTCCTTAAAGGCTTCCATTACCATGGCCTGATTCTTGTTCTCGTCAAGCCTTCCAACCATTATGATGCGCTTTTCCTTCTCTCCGATATATCTTTTCCTGATAAAGGAAGGATTTACGGAGTTAGGAAGTATGGTGCACTTCTTCTGCAAAAATCCCGGGAACCACTTAAGCGCTCCCGTGGACTGGACAACGATTCCTGAAGCCTTTCCAAAGGTTGAGAGCATCCCGGTTTTTAGCGCCAGTGTGTCGTATTCCATATCGGGGTCGGCCCTTACAGAAACCACGACCTTTATGCCCTCTCTTGTTGCTGTGGAAAGCGCCATGATGTTGTTCTTGCCGATAAAGCTAAGAACCAGGTCAGGCTTAAGCTCTCGCCAGATATCGCGAAGCTTCTCACTTCTGGCCTTAAGGTTGTAGGCCCTTCCCTTTTGCTCGCTCTTTAAAAGAGCTGAGAATACTCTTTTTATTCCGTCCTTCTCGCCACCCTCGGGATTAACCCATACAGGGTTCTCCTCAGTATCTGACACTAAAACAGCATCAGGTGCCCCGGCTGGAACTCTCATCCAGGCTGCATGCTTAACCTCATACTCCTCCTTAGCCAGATAGGTGGTCACAAGGGTAATCTGATAGCCCTGCTCAAAAAAATACTCGGCGAGATTCACCATAACCCTCTCAGCGCCGCCCTTTTGCAGGGATCCGATATACATGGCTATATGTTTTTTATCTCCATTATCAGATTTCAACAAGTTCAATTATCCCCATACTGATATTATTCAAAAAGCAAACCTTCCTGCCTTCGATGCAGGGTGCGATCTCAGGTTCCTGGATCACAGTGTATCCTTTCCCCGAAAGCTCCTCCACCGCCGCCTCAAGGTTCTCCACCTCATAGCAGAAATGATAAGGTGAATTCTTAAATCTCTTTAAAAGCGGATACATGGGTGACTGCTCATTCATGGGCTGGATAAGCTCTACCCTGTAGTCACCGTTCACTAAAAACTCTATGTTTATCTGTCTTATCTCATCATAAGAAGTAGGGCTCTCAACCTCATAACCCAGTTCAAAAAACTTCTTTTCTGTCTTTGCAATGTTCTTTGCAAGATATCCAACGTGATGTATCTTCATGGCATTCCTCAGTTTTTAAGAAGGCTCATGATGATGTCTGCCATCTCGCCCACATTCTTCATGGAAACGATCTGTCCCATATTGAATTTGATGCCAAATTCCTGCTCCATGGCATTTACCAGGTTGATGTGCTCAAGAGAGTCCCAGTCCTCGATATCTGCAGCTGTTGTTGTATCAGTAACAGTAATGTCGTCATCCTCGAAAACATCCCTGAATACTTCGTTCATCTTTTCAAATACTTCTTCTCTTGTCATGCTTAAATCTCCTTATTACTGAATGTAGTAGTTGTACCACTGCTGGAAGATGTAGAACGACCAGGCAATCTTACTGAAATTGGCGCCTGTTGCCGGTCCTCCATCACCCTTTACAATATAGTTATTTATGAACTTTGATACATAGTCCGCATCAAATATGCCCTGTTTTGTAAGGAATGAAGTGCTGCTGTAGTCAAGAAGCGCTTCCTTTAACGGGCCCCTCAGCCACTGATCCATGGGAACTCCAAAGCCGGTCTTTGGCCGCTCCAAAAGCTCCCTTGGAATATAGTCATATGCGATATCCTTAAGGATGTGTTTCTTATCACCCTTAAAGTACTTGAATCTGTGAGGGATCCTGAAGGAGTACTCCATTACCTCCGTATCCATGATGGGGCATCTGTTCTCCAGAGAATACTTCATGGATGCCCTGTCCATCTTCACCAGTATATCCTCGGGAAGATAGGTGTCCATATCAAGAAGCATCCTTCTTACCTGGAAATTGTCCACGCCGTAGATACTCTCAAAGGGGTAAAGAACCGGTGCTTCATTCACAGACAGATTAAAGTCAGTTCCAAGATACTCCGGTGCATTTACCGGAACATCCAAAGCCTCTTTTCCGGTTATAAAGGCATGGGCTGCTTTAACATACCCTTCAGAAACCAGCTGTGTCTTGGTCTCCGGATCTCTGTTGGATGCCACCACCTTAACCCTGAAGGGCATCTTATCAAGAAGCTTGCCCCCTCCCACAGGGATCTGTCCGATGGCATTTACTATTGCCCCGGGAATCTCCAGCTTCTGGGCCTGACCCACGTTGTCATACACGTTGTATCCGCAAAAGAACTCGTCTCCACCGTCACCGGAAAGAGCAACAGTCACGTCTTTCTTGGCAAGCTTACTTACCAGCATTGACGGAATCTCTGAGTTATCCGCAAAGGGCTCGTCGTAGTACTGTGGAATGCTGCTGACCAGGTCAAACATCTCTTTTTCTGAGATGTAGAGCTCTGTGTGGTCGGTGCCAAGGTACTGTGCTATCTCCTTGGCATACTTGGCTTCGTTGTATTCCTTGACATCAAAACCGATGCAGAAGGTCTTGATAGGTTTGTCGGAAAATTCCTGGGCTATGGCTGTCACCAGTGATGAATCATAGCCTCCGGATAAAAAGGTTCCCAGCGGAACATCGGCAATCATCCTGGATACTACGGAATTCTTAAGGCGGGTCTTAAGCCCTTCCTTGGCCTCCTCGTAGCTTCTGACAGGGTCCTGACTCATCTTTGCATAGACATCCCTGATGTTCCAGTACTTCCACTTTTTCACTTGGCCCTTGTGGAATTGCAATACGCTTCCTGCTTCAAGCTTGTAAACGTCAGTAAATATGGATTCCGGAGCAGATATATACTGCTGATACAGGTATCTTGGAATGAGCTGGCGCCTGATCCGGGGCTTAAATCCCGGGCACTTTAAGATAGGCTTAAGCTCTGAGGCAAAAACGATATTGCCACCATCAATCCAGTAAAAAAGCGGCTTCTTGCCAATCCTGTCGCGGATAAGGAACACATCCTCGCTCTGTCTGTCATAGAGGGCAATGGCAAACATTCCATGGATGTGGTCTACCATATCAATGCCCCATTTAAGGTAAGCAGCAATGATGACCTCTGTGTCACAGGTGGACTTAAAGGGATAGTCTGACAGTTCCTCCTTAAGCTCCAGGAAGTTGTATATCTCCCCGTTAAACACCATGGATATCCTGCCGTTTTCCGAGTGCATGGGCTGGTGTCCAAGGGGTGAAAGGTCCAGGATTGCGAGTCTTCTCTGGGCAAGACCGATGCAGTAATCATCAGTGCCTTCAAAGATCTCAACACCGCTGTCGTCAGGGCCTCTATGATACATGGTATCATTCATAATGCGAAGCTCTTCATTCGTTATTCTCTTTTTTGATACGTATCCACAAATTCCGCACATGAATTATCAGGCACCTTCACTAATCTATAAAAGTATCAGATCTCAATAGGGAGTTTCTCAAAGTTGTCCCTAAGGGGTCCGAAATCTTTACATTCATTGTCAATGGAGTCGATAAGCTCCACATATTTCTCATTTACAAGGGTCTTGTAGTTCTCCAGATTGTCATACCCCTTCTTGGTCCAAGCGAATGGATGGGTCAGGATCTGGATCTTGTCGTGGCTGTTTAGGGTTTCCTCATCAGGATAGCCATATCTCCAGATGTGGTTGGCATCTGACATGTACTTAACCTCGAGCTTTGACTCGGGAGTAGCCTTTGGGTCAAAAGAAAAGAACTCGTCCTGATAGGCATTTAAGATGCCATTTAACTTGATGTTCTCAGCCAGTACACTGGGAGATGGTCTGTGGATGGAAAAAGAGGTGATCTCAAATCCCAGCATATTGCTGAGCATATCGATTTCCTGCTTGATCCTGTCACGGATCATCCTCATATCTGTCATGCCGTTAAGGGCAAAGTGAAGACCGATCTCCTGTCCTCTCTCATGCATATCCGTAAGGATGTCCCTGTTCTTTCTTGAAAGGATATTGTAGGAGTTGTTGGTCCACTGGAAAAAGAATGTGGACCTGAAGTCCATGCTCTCCTCAACCTTTGAAAGAGCATAAGCCCTCTCTACAGAGTACTCCACATCATGGCGCATGATAATGAACTCATCCTTATTCTTAGCCTCCTCATAGGTGGCATATTTACCTGTCTCTTTAATGAGCTTTATGATCTGCCTGTAATCATCAAATGAAAACATAGGATCCTCCTTGTCACTTTCTCTTAAAGTCAGCACTTACCTTATCAAGATAATCTCTCCACTGTACAAAAATTGCCTGGGCGTTGGTAATCTCTTCTATTTTGGCAGCTTCTTCTCCAAGTCTTTCCGCAAACTCCGGATTTTCAATGAGCTTATTAAGCCCCGAAACCAAGGCATCCTTATCCTTAATAGGGATCAGAAGTCCGTTCTTGCCATCTGTCATGACAGTCCTTGGACCGCCACAGGGGCAGTCGGTTGCCACGATGGGCATCCCCATCGCCATGGCTTCCAAAAGGGAATTGGGAAGTCCCTCCCAGTCGGAAGTAAAGGCATAAACAGCGCCCTTGGGTATCTCTTTTTCCAGTTCATCCGATCCGCCCATGAGGAGGATATAGTCCTCTGCGTGGTTATCAGCGATGATCTTGTCCAGTATGTCTTTGGTTCCGTCAAAGGAATCCGGACCAAAGATCTTAAGAACATAGTCGGGGTGTTTCTTGTGAACCTCCACAAAGGCGTTGCACAAAAGCGGCTGGTTTTTGAAGTCAACAAGCCTTGCATGGTGCATTACCACCTTCTCCCTCTCCTTTGGCTTTGGAAGCCCGAAGTACTTAGGATTGACCGGGTTCAAAATGATAGTGGAATTATCCTGAAGATATGGCTTGAAAAACTCCCTTTGACCTGTAGTTTGGAACACCGCTCCTGCAGCCTTTGGAAAAAGCCACTTTATCTGGACCTTGTCAGAGAAGGCATCATAGTGTCCCACAGGATCTGTCCTTACGCATACAACCACAGGAACGTCACTGTTCCCTGCTGCCATAAGCGCCCTGTAGTTGGCCCTCTGGGCAAAGGCAACCAGCACCTGGGGGTGATACTCCTTCACAAATTCCTTAAGGTATTTGATTCTGAGGAAAAACTTGGTTATACGATTTTTCTTATCATCTTCGGGTCTAAGTCCCACGTGGACTCTGGTAACTCTTGGGTCAAGTTCGAATTCGTCCTCATCCTGCCACTCGGTGGCCACATAGACCTTTATGCCCTGACTTGCAAACTGGTTGGCAAGGTTAGATACAACCCTCTCAGCGCCGCCCTTTACAAGACAGTTTAAGTGAAATGCAATGCTTTCCATATTACTTAAGTACCATTCCTTTGGTCAGCTCAGATGCGCACTCGTATCTGTCGATAAGGAGTGACCCGTCCACAGTTCTGACCACAAGCTTTCCGTCAAAAATATCTGCGATCTCTCCAGGTGCATAGCCGGAGAAATCTATCATTTCGTCAAAGGGATGAGCCTCCCATACAGTGACTTTATGCTCATCATCCTCAGTATCTGCATAGCAGAAGGCTCCCGGGAAAGGCGCAGCCACACCTCTGATGAGGTTATAGATATTTCTTGTCCTGTCCTTAAAGTCTATCTTGCCATCTGCCGCTGTACGTTTATTGTACCATGAATCAAAGTCTTTTGAATCAGTATGGATCTCAACATGCCCCTTTTCTATGTAAGTAGTAAGGAGCTTTTTGATCAGGTTCTTTGAACAGATCATG
This sequence comes from Butyrivibrio sp. UBA3740, assembly GCA_002372465.1. Lineage (GTDB taxonomy): Bacteria > Bacillota > Clostridia > Lachnospirales > Lachnospiraceae > Butyrivibrio. The sequence goes on along the minus strand of DFGW01000064.1, from coordinate 45,673 downwards.
TTCTTGTACTGGGCAGTCCTGATATCATCATGCTCATTGATCTGGAACATCTCAGTGGAAAAGACATTTGGACTATCCGCATGCTCATCATACTTAAACAGGTTAAGATTAAATCTTGTATCTCCAAGGATCATGGACCAGTTAAGAGGAGATCTGCCTCTGCCAAAGGGAAGATAGCCGGCATTTCCGTGGAAGCCAAAGATTCCCTCCTTAAAGCAGTCCAAAACCTCCTTGGGGATGAGCCTTTGCCATCCCATAACGATTCCGATATCAAAGGTGTTCTCTGCCATAAAGGCTTTTGTCTTCTCGTCATTAAGGAAGTAGCTGTCAGCCTCATGTACCGGAATGCCATATTTATCTGTGAGGAAGCTAAGCCCCTTAAAGCCTGACACCTGATTATGCTCCAAAACCTTGGGCGCAATGGTGATAACAAGATCAACCTTGCAGATTTCGTTCTGGATAAACTCTATGATATTCTCCGATGTGTCTTTTACTCCAAAAACAACGACCTTATAATGCATTATTCATACCTCTTTAATATATCGTGAATGCTCTCCTTGTAGGCGCCCGGAGTGTAGCAAAGAGCTCTTTTGCGGGACTTTTCAGAATATTCCTTAAGGCTCTTTTCATCATCCAGGATCCTTACTATCTCAGCAGATAGAATCCTCTCACCTTCAGTTATGTACTCCGGATCAAAGTTCTCATTCTCATCCATGTCAGGAACAAGAATTCCGTATTCGCCCCTTATAGGCTCCTTTATGCTGCTGCCATCAGGCTGCCTTCCTATCAGGTCCTCGTACTCTTCTTCCGAAAGAAGTATTTCCCTTGGTCCTGTCTTACAGTCCGCAGAGATTACCGGCTTATTTAAAGCCATGGCTTCAAGCACCGCATTGGGGAATCCCTCATGGTTAGAACTGCACACATACAGATCGGAAGCCCCTACATAAGGAAAGGGATTTTTCTTAAGTCCCAGAAAAGCCACCTTATCCTTTACTCCAAGAGCTTTGGCAAGTTCCTTGTACTTATCCCAGTTGCCTGCTCCCATGACAATGAGTCTTGCCTCCGGGTGCTTGACCTGGGCCAGGGAAAAGGCTTTTACCAGATGCCAGATTCCCTTTATATAGTCGTTTCTTGCAGAGCAGGAGATGACCTTAATATCATCCCCCACAAAAGGGAAATCCTCCGGGGTCTCAGCAGCCTTATTCTGTATATCCTCCACGTCAAGAGGATTGTAGATATAAGTGCTCCTGTCATAGTTAAAGTCTGACTTTAGCTGCCTTACAATTTCTTTTGAACAGGAAAGTACCTGATCCGACTTTTTGCAAAAGAGCTTTACCTGGCTCTCATTTTCCATGTCGGTCTGGCAGCGCAGTCCCGTAAGGACCTTATCTCCCACACCTGAGAGGGCATTGACGTAATTGGCGCTGCTTCCAAAGCTGTAGGAAATGTCTATACCAAGCTCTCTCTTTATCTTTTTGGTCTTGCGGACACGCTTTAAAACATTTAAAACCTTGTTTAAAAGACCCTTTTGCGAAGGGACATCAATGTCAATCACATCAAGACCTGTTACATCATAGTTGATATCCTTTGAGCTGAAAATAAGGATATGGACGTTATAAAACTCCTGCATGAGTCTTGCGGTCTTTATGCAGACTCTCTCAAATCCTCCCTGATGGAGCATGGGCACCATCAGCATGAGATTTTTCTTCTTACTATCCATTAAAAATGACCTCTCTGATAGAAAGCAGACATCATCTTTGCCTGACTCTTTACATCAAACCCTGCTGCCTTGAGCTTTCCCAAAATGTATTCAGAACTCTCGGATCTGTCTCCAATGGAGAACTCAATGGAACGGCGAGCTCCCTTAGATAGCCTGTCAGGGATATTAACAGTCTCAAATCCGGTACCGGCGTCAAGAATGTCGATGCACGGCGTCTCGTCGGTCTCAAATACACTCTCTCTTCTCTCTCCTGCAATACGGGTGAAGGTCTCATTGAGCTTTATCTCCTCCTGAAGGGGATCTGCCTGATAATCTTCACGCAGCAGCAGATCATCAATGATCTTCCTTGCCCAGTCTCTGGCCTCTGACTTGATGCTCATCATGGACACCAGCTCGGTAACGTTCACCTCCGGTGTCACAGAGTCGGAGACAAGGCACTGAAGTCCTGAAGCCTGGGCCTCCACTACGCTTCCCGGAAGTCCTTCATATCTTGAAGGGAAACAGAAGTAATCCATTGCCTGATAGTAGTCGCTTGCATTGGACTTGTTGCCTGCAAAAATGCACCTGTTGGCGATATGAAGCTTGTCGGCAAGCTTCATCATGTCCTCCTGAAGAGGCCCCTTCCCAAGCATAAGAAGTTTGATCCTCATTCCGTGCATCATGTTGTACTGATTCTGATCATCGTTGTCCAAAAGTCTGCAGACCTGCGCAAAAACCTGCAAAAGAAACTCATGGTTCTTGGCATAGCGAAAACTGCCGACGTGTCCGATGACGATTGCATTTGATACGCCAAGCTCCTGCCTGATCTTATCCCTGATCTGTGGATTAAAGGCAAAATGCCTGATATCTATGGCGTTGGGGATAACCTTTACCTTCCCTGCATCCACCAGTTCCTGGCCAAAAACAGAGATTCCTGCCTCTTTGGAGCAGGCAAAGTTATAATCTGTTATACCGTCCTTGTGAAGGGGTGCCCTGAAAAACCTGGTGGCCAGCCCCTTGATACCATTGTCAACTCCGGCGCTTCTTGCATGGGCAATGCAGATTGGTATTCCGGCCTTTCTGGCAATGGGAAGATAAATTGCAGCTGTGCTGGTCATGTGTCCCTGGATGAATTTCCACTGATTGGGATGATCTGCAAAAAACCTCTTTATGGCCGCCTTATACTCAGCAAGATTGGTTCCCGTGAACTTTGGAAGACAGAAAATCCTGCCTCCAAGTTTATATACGCTATTATCAAAATAGTCCGGCTCTCGAACTGCCATCAGTTCATCAGAAGTCGGACTCTTCTTTCCTGTTTTTTCAGGTGAATAATGGACCAGGAAATCAAACTGTATCTTGTCCCTGTCCATATTTCTGTATAAATCTATGATTCTGCACTCAGCACCGCCTACTCCAAGTCCCCCAAGTACATGAAGCACACGAATCTGTCCAAAACCTGTATCCATCCGCTCGGTTTCCTCCAGATGTAATTAAATAATTTTCTTTATCTGCACGGCTGTGTACTTTGCCTTGGCAACAGTATACTGCCATATGTCCCCAAATATAGTCCGATCCTTTATATCAAGCTGCCTGAAGGCAGAATAGGATACCACCTTGCCGGTTTCCAGAAGCTTTTCAAGCTTGTCAAAGTCCTTATCCTCCATGGTATTTGCATGGTAAACAAAGGTTACAAGGCCTTTTCTGTCATCCTTTAAGCTGCTGCTTCGTTTAACAGAAATCGGATAATAGATCATTCCCTTTGATCTGAAGGGCCCGGAGCCGAAGCCATCAGTCAGAATATAGAAATCATTCTTCTTAAGGACTCTTATGGTGTTTTTGTCAAAAGAGTGGGATGGAGCCATAAAGATGTCGGTGGTAATACCATTATCCCTAAGGATCCTCTTTCCTTCTCTTATCATCTCGTCCTGCTTTGCCAGGGAAAGCCCTGCAAATTCTGACTTCCCTCCGATGGGGAAAATCCCCGGATCCTTGGTGGTATAGAGGTGATTAAGTCCATGCATGGCGATAGTCCACCCGTTCTCCTCAAGCTCTTTTACCATGTTCCAGAAGTCCTTGTGGGGCTCTTCAATTGCAAGCTTCTCATCCCGGTTATCAGGCACCACTCCGATAAGGGGCTTTATGTCATGCTTATCCAGAAGGGCTTTAAATCTGGAAAACCTGGCATAGTCCATATCCGGAGTAATGTCGTCCATTCGTATCGTTATCTGCATAGGTCAAAGCGTCTCTTTATACCACTCGATTGCCAGTTCAATTCCTGCCTTGAAGTCATAGGAAGGATCGTAGCCAAGGTTCTTTCTTGCCTTGGAGATGTCCGCATTGGAATCCCTGATATCGCCCTTACGAGGTGGTCCGAAGATTGGCTCCACATCCATGCCAAGAGCATCTGTTAAGTGGTGATATACGTCTATAAGGAATTCTCTTCCACCGGCACCGATATTGTAGGCCTCTCCTGCCACATCTGAAGAAGCAAGGCAGGCGCGAAGATTTCCTTCAATGACGTTATCCACGTAGGTGAAATCTCTGGACTGCTTGCCATCTCCGTTGATGGTAGGTGTCTCGCCATTCATGAGCTGACGAAGGAACTTGGGAATAACCGCCGCATAGGCGCCGTTAGGATCCTGCCTTCTTCCAAATACGTTGAAATATCTAAGGCCATAAGTATCAAGGCCGTAAAGACTCTTATAAAGCTTTCCGTACTCCTCATCAGTTTTCTTGGTGAGGGCATAGGGTGAAAGGACATTTCCCTCCTGTCCCTCCTTCTTGGGAAGTACAGTGGAATCTCCATATACCGAAGAACTTGATGCATAGACAAACTTCTTAACACCGTTCTGTCTTGAAGCTTCCATCATGTTGAGGGTTCCTCGGATATTGATCTCCTCATATAAAAGAGGCATTTCAATACTTCTTGGAACACTGCCCCAGGCAGCTTCATTGAGAACATAGTCTACACCCTTTGTAGCTTCCATGCAGGCATCCAGATCCCTGATGTCCTTTTCGATGAAAGTAAACTTCGGGTTATCCATAAAAGGCTGAATGTTCTCGATATGTCCTGTTGAAAGGTTGTCCATACATCTTACTGTGTAGCCCATATCAAGAAGGGCTTCAACAATATTTGATCCGATGAATCCGGCGCCTCCTGTTACCAGGAAAACGCTGTTTTCAGGAAATTTTAACTCTCTAAATCCCATCATAACCTCCAGTAGTCGAACTCGGGAGCCTTGTAATCATTCATATCATAAATACCCTTGATATCAAGGAATACCTTTGTCTTGTGGGCAGGGTTGAAGAACTTGGCAATATCAGAAGGCTTGTAGTCCTTGAATGCCTCATGGGAAACAGCCACGATAACTGCATCCATGTCCTTTATGCTGTCAATTGAATCAAACTCAATGCCATAGAGTCTTTTTGCCTCAGCTGCATCCGCCTCAGTATCAACAACCATTGGCTTAATGCCATACTCGCCAAGCTCGTTGTAAATATCGATAACCTTTGTATTTCTGGTGTCAGGGCAGTTCTCCTTGAAGGTAAATCCAAGGATTGCAACCTTTGCATTCTTGACAGGAATGTCAGCTGCGATAAGGTTCTTTACACAGCTCTCAGCAATGTACTTGCCCATGTCATCATTGATACGTCTTCCTGAAAGAATGATCTGGGAGTGGTAACCAAGCTCCTCTGCCTTGTAAGTAAGGTAATAGGGATCAACACCGATGCAGTGTCCGCCAACAAGTCCCGGGAAGAAGTGAAGGAAATTCCACTTTGTTCCTGCTGCCTCAAGTACACTCTTTGTGTCGATATCCATCTTGTGGAAGATCATAGAAAGCTCGTTCATGAAGGCGATATTGATATCACGCTGTGAGTTCTCAATAACCTTAGCTGCCTCTGCAACCTTGATGGACTGTGCCTTATATACACCGGCAAGAGCAACCAGGCTGTAAACCTTTGCTACTGTGTCCAGGGTCTCCTCATCCATACCGGAAACGATCTTGGTTATGGTATCAAGTCTGTGAACCTTGTCACCGGGATTTATACGCTCAGGTGAGTATCCGATCTTGAAGTCTACTCCGCACTTAAGTCCTGACTCCTTCTCAAGGATAGGTACGCAGATATCCTCTGTTACGCCGGGATAAACTGTTGACTCATATACTACAATGCTGCCCTTTGTAAGGTACTTACCCAGTGTATGGCTGGCACCCTCAACAGGTGAAAGATCAGGTGTATGATCGTCATTTACAGGTGTCGGAACTGCCACAACGTGAAATTTGCACTCACGGAGCTTCTCAGGATCAGCAGTAAATTCTACTGATGTCTCTTTTATGGCATCATCTCCAACCTCTCTTGTAGGGTCGATTCCTTTCTTGTAGAGCTCAACCTTCTCTGCATTGAAGTCATATCCTACTACTTTGATCTTCTTGGCGTAAGCTACCGCAATAGGCATTCCTACATAACCAAGACCTACAAGTGAAAGCTTTTCTTCTCCGGCAAGGAGTTTCTCATATAAATCCATTGTGTTTCCTCCAGATAATTAATTCTTATCAGCATTTATCTGATTAATCTCATTGATATACGTCAATATTATACTACGTCTGTCAAACTTTTCCTCAATAAGGCTTCTGCCCTTAAGTCCCATGGCTTTTCGACCTGATGCGTTAATTGTAAGGATACGCTCTATGGCCTTTACTAGTTCATCTGTACTCTCTGGCCCAAATAGAAATCCGCTCTGATCCTTTATAACCGCCTCACGGCATCCGGGAATATCGCAGGTAAGAATCGGCCGACCACAGGCTGCTGCCTCCAAAAGCACATTGGACATTCCCTCGTGATAAGAAGGATGGACTACCACATGGGAGGAGGCCATAACCTGCTCCACGTTGTCTATATGGCCGTAGTACTTTAAAAGCCCCAAAGACTGTAGCCTTTCTATCTCGGGTTCAAAGGTCTTCCTCTCGTCCTCCTCGTACTCACCCACAAGCTCGAAGTGAAGCTCCGGTCTTTCTTTTCCGAGTTTTTCTGCAGCTTCCAGGTATTCCTTAACACCCTTGTCCTTCATGATCCTAAGAACTGCCAAAAGCCTTATTCCATCAGCTTCATCCGGGTATTCCCTCAAAGGGTGCTCAGTGGTATTGACCCCGGACCCGGGTAAAAGAGCTGCATTCGTCCTTGCAATACCCTTATCCCGGAGCACCTTCATATTCCCCTCATTCTGGAAAAAGACCTTTTTAGCCTTTCCCGTGGAGAACCTGTACATAGCGCAAAGCACTCTGCTCAGCATTCCTCCGCCCTCGATAGCCTTTCCAAGGCCGGTGATATTGCAGATATAAGGGACTTTCTTGATCCTTGCTGCACTTGCTCCGTATATATTCGGTTTTATGGTGTAGGTCAGCACCACATCCGGTTTAAATCTGTTCATGAAGCCAAGATACGTCTTAAAGAGCTTTAAATCCTTAGCAGGATTCATCCCATGCCTGTCAAGATTTGTATCAATGATGTTCCACCCAAGGTTTCTGAGCTTGTTGCAGTTTTCATCCGGCGGAACCGACACAAGAACATCGTGTCCTTCGTCGATGAATGCCTGAACCAGCTCTCTTCGAAACAGATACAAGCCGTTTGCGTAATTGGCCAAAATCAGGATACGCATCCTCAGATCTCCTTCATCCGCTCCTTAAGGTTTGACAGGGTGTCGATGACAACGCTGTCATACATCATCATCACCACATCCTCGTCGTACTCTCCTATGCAGGGCTTGTTCTCTTTCTTCTCCACCACATTGTTGTAGATGAAGCTGATGAAATCAACCCCTGCGCCATAGGCGTGCAGATATGCGCCTCCGAACCTTGGATTTATCTCTGACAGATAGTACTGTCCGTCCTGATAAAAGAGATCCATATCCAAAGGACCGTTAAACTCAAAAACCTTAAGGGCCTTTGTAACAAAGTCAAAGAGTGCCTGATCCTTAAAGGAGATGGTCTTGTTGGCCCCGCCAATAGTGGTTGATATCTTCTTCTTGGAGAAAACAGCTATAGTCTCATGGCTTATGGTGTCAACGTAGATATCCGCATCCATGTCTTTTCCGGTCATAAGCTCCTGAATTATAAGGGATTCGTCCCTGGCCATCAGCTCCTCTAAAAGCTCCAGAGTTTCAACCTTTCTGGCGCCTACGCTTCCGCTTCCCGTTCTTGGCTTTACAAACACAGGAAAAGAAATTTCGCCCGCCTCAAAGGCTGTCTTGAAATCCGCCATATTGCCGAAGGTCCTTACAGTATTGATGCCCTTTTCTGTCAGGTACTTGTACATTTCATACTTATCAAAGCAAAGTTTCGCAGTCTCCATATATGGAGCAAGGACTTCCACACCGATGGCAGTAAATTCGGCCCTGTGCTCAGCCAAAATAGCGATCTCGGGATCGATCAGAGTAGTAACTGCATCAATCTTTTCCTTCCTGCAGATATCAAGGATCATGGGAATGTAGTCCTTGTCAGTTATAAGGGGTACCTGATAGCTTTTATCCGCAAAAGCAAGAGCAGGTGCAAAATGGCTGTTATCCGTAACAACAATGTGCACCTTATCTCCCAGTGTATTTCTAAAGTCCTTTAACAGATCGCATCTTCTTCCGACGCTGCAAAACAGAATATTCATAAACTATCCTTTCATTCTTCCTTGGGTTTTGTCCCGGTGAAGGCTTCCATGGTGGCATCTGTGCCACTGGTAATTCCGCTGTGGTCAAAGACAACCGCCACAGTCCTGAAAATGATCTTCAGGTCAAATAAAAACGAGATGTTTCTTACGTAGTAAACATCCTTTTCGAACCTGTCCTCCCAGCTAAGGAGATTTCGTCCGTTTACCTGGGCCCATCCGGTAAGTCCCGGCCTTACATCGTGCCTGTGCTTCTGCTCTTCATTGTACAGAGGCAGATACTTCACAAGAAGCGGCCTTGGGCCAATAAAACTCATATCGCCCTTGAGGATATTGAAAAACTCCGGAAGTTCATCAAGGCTGGTGCTTCGAAGCTTTTTACCAAATGCCGGAAGTCTGTCCTCATCGGGAAGGAGGTTGCCCTGGGCATCCTTTTCATCTGTCATGGTCCTGAACTTGTAGAGATTAAATACCTTCTCATCCTTGCCCGGACGTGGCTGCCTGAACAAAACAGGACTTCCAAGCTTAAATCTCACAAGCACCGCCGTAACTATCATTACAGGACTCAGTACTATTATCCCGCAAAGGGCCAGAAGGAAATCCAGGGGTCTTTTTATGAACTTTTCGTAGGGTCCGTGTGGAACGTGTTTATTCATCCTTTTTCCTTAGATAAAACATCTCTTAACTATTTCAATGATCACATCCTGCTGCTCAGGTGTCATCTTGTTATCACTTGGCAGGCAAAGTCCTCTTTCAAAGATATCCATTCCCACATCCAGAACGCTTCCTTCGTCTATGTAGGCATTGCTCCTTGCTCTTCCTGACCCCTTTTCTGTCACAAAGCCATGCATGCGGTAGATTGGCTGCATGTGCATAGGCTTCCATATAGGGCGTCCCTCAGCATTGAACCTGGTAATTGTCTCAAGGATCTCTGTAGGGCAGCTCTTTCCCGGCTCTGTTTCAAAGAGAACGTCCTTCTCTCCGCGAACCTGTCTGCACATGGCATCCCTGTCGATTATCAGGCATGAAAGCCAGAAGTTTGGCTCACTCTTTGCTTCATCATAGGGATTCATCTTAACCGGAAGATCCTTAAAGCCTTCCTTGTATCTGTTATAAATGGCTTTCTTCTGGGCAATATGCTCTTCAAGATGAGGTATCTGTCCCCTCACCATTCCTGCAATGATATTGCTCATGCGGTAGTTAAAGCCAAGTTCCTCGTGCTGATACCAGGGCGCATCCTCCCTGGACTGGGTTGACCACTTTCTGATCTTGTTGGCATCCTCATCACTGTCAGTAAGGAGCATTCCACCTGAGGATCCTGTAATTATCTTGTTTCCGTTAAAAGAGATGATACCTACATCTCCGAATAATCCGGTCTGCTTGCCCTCGTAGGTAGCTCCCAGTGATTCAGCAGCATCCTCCACAATAATAGCGCCGTGTCTGTCGCATACTTCCCTTAGCTCTTTTACCTTGCCGGGGGTTCCGTAAAGGTGCGCAATGACCACAAGCTTTACTTCAGGGTAAAGCTCAAAAGCCTTCTCCAGAGCCTTTGGGGACATATTCCAGGTTTCATACTCCGTGTCGATAAATACAGCTTCTCCGCCTTCATAGGCAACGGGATTAACTGTGGCATCAAAGGTCATATCTGAGCAAAAGACCTTTTTGCCCTCCAAGGCTCCATGTCCTACCTTGGGCTGACCATAGATCTTCTCTGCTGCCAGCCTTATGGCGAGGTGAAGTGCAGCTGTTCCTGAGGACAGTCCCACAGCATTTCTGCATCCGATCTTCTCACAGATCATCTTCTCTGACTCGTTGATGTTGGCCCCTACTGTTGAAAGCCAGTTCGTATCGAAGGCTTCCTGAATGAATTTTATTTCCTCTCCGTGAGTTGTGGGAGAAGAGAGATATATCTTTTTCTCAAAGGGTTTAATTTCCATAACAATATCTCCTCGTAGCCTTTCACTTAATTAGTTACCCCTGCATCTGAGTTGATCTCCTCGGTGGCCTTAGCAAGAGCTGCTTTTCTCTCCCTTGCCATGGTGTATCTGTGGACGTCGGGATGATAGGTCTCAACTATCTCCTTTACGATATCCCTTATCTCAGGCGACTCCTCTTTTGCTGCCACATTGAGCTTCTCAAGCTGGGAGAAGAACCTCATCTCATCCATGTCGATGGGCTTTCCTATGTGGATCATCTTGTTGGCTGTATCCTGAAGGCCTTCCTCATCCATGAGCATCTCTTCGTAGAGCTTTTCACCGGGACGAAGACCTGTGAACTCTATCCTGATATCCTCTCCAACCTTGTAACCCGAAAGCTTTATCAGGTTCTCGGCAAGGTCCAGTATCTTGACAGGCTCGCCCATATCAAGGACAAAGATCTCTCCACCCTTGGCAAAGGCACCTGCCTGAAGCACCAGTGAAACAGCCTCTGATATGGTCATGAAATATCTGATGATGTTAGGGTCTGTTACGGTAACAGGTCCTCCGGCAGCTATCTGCTTCTTAAAAAGAGGTATTACCGAGCCGTTGGAGCCAAGAACATTTCCAAATCTGACTGCAACAAACTCTGTATCGTAGTGCTTGTTGAAGGTCTGAACGATCATCTCACAGATTCTCTTGCTGGCTCCCATGATGTTGGTTGGGTTAACTGCCTTATCTGTAGAGATCAGTACAAACTTCTTGCAGCCGTTATTAGCTGCTGCCATCGCTGTCTTAAAGGTTCCGAATACATTGTTCTTGATAGCCTCATTGGGGCTGTCCTCCATAAGAGGAACGTGCTTGTGGGCAGCTGCATGATATACAATATCAGGCCTGTACTTTTCAAAGATCTTGTTGATCCTTAGGGTGTTTCGCACAGATGCTATGAGCACGATAAGGTCCATATCAGGATATTTGTATTTGAGCTCCTGCTGGATCTCATAGGCGTTGTTCTCATAAATATCAAGGATGATAAGGCTCTTGGGGTTATGTCCTGCTATCTGTCTGCAAAGCTCGGAGCCGATTGATCCGCCTCCACCTGTAACCATAACAACCTTGCCCTTAACGTAGCCGGCAATGGAATCTATATCTACGGCTATAGGATCTCTTCCAAGAAGGTCCTCAACCTCCACATCACGAAGTCTGGATACGTTTACCTCTCCGTTTACCAGCTGGTACATTCCCGGAAGGGAACGGAGCTTACAGTTGGCATTCTTACAGATCTCCAGGATCTTTTTCAGCTCAGATCTTGAAACTGAAGGTATGGCAACGATGATCTCGTCTATGTCATAAAGATCTGCACACTCAACGATGCGGTCTCTTCCGCCTACTACCCTTATTCCCTGGATATATCTGCCCCACTTGTTGGGATCATCGTCGATGATGCACTTTACGGACATGGTGGAGTAGTTACTGGTGATAATATCCTTAATGATGATGTTGGCTGCCTCTCCGGCTCCGATCACCATTACTGCCTTGCTGTTGTTGCGATTCTCGGCCTGGTGCTTACGGCTTCGAAGGAACCTGTAGGAGAATCGGCTCACGAATATCGCAGTGATCAAAAGGAAGGTATACAGGAAGTAGTAACTCTGAGGCACAGGCTGTGTGTGGGACTTAAAGAACTGAAGTCCGATGGCGTTTATCACGCCGGAAATAACACAGGCCATTACCAGGTTCTGCATCTCCCTCTCTCCTGCGTATGCCCAAAGGCTGTCATAGAGCTTGAAGAGATAGAATATCACTATTGTCAAAATGATATTGATAGGAAGGAATCTGGTTACCGGGCTCAAAAAGTGCTCGGGAATTGAATCCAGACTGAACTCATATCGCATAAGAATAGCCACATAGCTGGCCATTATTATGCTGATGACGTCATAGATTATAAGTCCTATCCTTCTATAAAGTTTTTGATAGTTAAATGGTTCTTTTATCTTGTTCATCTTTCTTTTACCTTAAAGGTAACAGGTGCAAGGGCCAGGAAAAGAGCTACTGTCATAGGATTGCAGTACTGGAATACCCATTCGGATAAACCTGCCACCATGAATCCGATGACAACTGCACTTGTAATAAGTGATAAAGGCTCATTCCGGCGATTGTCCCTATAGTACTTTATTCCGCAGACAAGGGCCATGATCAGGGTGATGACAAAAACAATCCCTGTCAGAATTCCGTTGTCATATGCTGTCTGAATGTAAGTATTGTGGGCGTGGATGGCAATTTCTCCGTTGGGAAGCTCTGTTCCCATCTCTTCATGTCCCCACATATTCAGATTATTGAGGTAACACCTGAAAATGGTGATCCTACCGTTAGAGATAACGTCCAGGGCATTGGAGGTATCTACATAGCCCATCATCTCATCCATGAGCATGATATACTCGGCTCTGGTAAATCCATTTGCTGCAAGAAGACCTTCCAGCGGGATTATATCAAGTCTTCCCTGATCTGTTCCCTCCGGTTCTCCTTCTTCCTCAAGTTCATCCAGATCTACGCCGTTTTCATCGACCCTGTGGCCATAATAGTTAAATCTGGCAGGGCCATTACCACCGTCAAAGTAATTGTTGACATCAATAGGGAAGTCGTAGTCTCCCAGATTAGCCCCAAGTATCTTGTTGGCAAAAAGGTTTACAAACCTCTCCACGCACATAAAATTGGTGCTGTCCCAGTCAGCTCCGCCCCTGACGAATTCATCAGTATCGTCTATAGGGTAGAAAACAGGGTCAGAAGCCATTGCAGGAAGGATTCTCTGCAAAGTGAAGGCTGCAGGGAAACATACCATGAGAGATATAAGGAATACTCCCACAATCCTGAAGAACTGCTTCCTGTGACAGGAGATAACCACCAGTATCACCAAAAGCGTGCTGATAGCAATAGCAAGGTAGGCTGTCCTTGAAACAGTAAAAATAGCATAGGACATGATAAAGCCAAAAAGAGTCATCTCCTTCCAGGCCGATATGAACACACCCTTTAAGTTGGTGCCCTTGGGAAGAGCTACGATCTTAGCCACCAGTAAAACTGTGGCCACTGCTCCCATAAAGGTCAGGTACTCTGCTGTTACAGTAACTGTGTGAAAGATAAACGCAAACCTTCCACTGGTATACCCGGCAAAATATCTGTGAGCCCAGGAAAAAAGCAGTGATATGGCGAAGTTCATCATGAGTCCGCCGGAAAGGATCTTGTAATAATCCTTATTCTTGCCCCAGACAGCTAATCTTATATAGAAGCAGACAAAGGTGATCACAAGGTAGATCCCCCAAAGTCTCGTATTTCTTGTAATGATCAGAAGCGCAAAGAAAATGAGAAGCATAATCCCAAATGCTGTGGGGCGGATGCTTTTCTTTTCCCCGTGATGAGTATTAAAACGTCTGTCCTTTATGGAGAGAACCAGTATCCTTATAAGATTGAGCACTAACAGTCCTGCCAGTATAACGATAATGATTCCGCACTTAAGGATAAGATTGTGAAGGTCATACTCCTTCTCGCTTTCAGCAAGCTTATGAAGGCCGTAGTAGTGAACCCCGTATATGCTTCCGGCCACAACCCATACCAGGTTGTATAAATTAAAGGCCTCTTTCAAAGAGAAGGTCAAAAGCATGGCTATTAAAAGCCATATCGCCATATGCCTCTCTGAAATATGGTGATAAATATCGTACAAATCGTTCATATACCGGCATGCATACCAAAGTGCCATGGCCAGGGAGAACATGATAAGAATATACTGAAGTCTGTCCTCGTTCTTAAGGCTCTGCCAGAAGGATATACCCACCTGGTGCTTAACCGCCTTATGATTGATGGCATAAAATACGATAGCGGCCGTTATTATAATGCCCAGCTCGTAGAATATTATGTCTACAGGTCTTTGATCAAATATCTTCAGTGGAAATACCATTATCATCAAAGCGCCAAAGACAAGAACCGCCAAGGGGTTAGCCGCGTGCTTTATAGTCTTCCATACCGTTACCAGATCATTCTTTTCCGGGTTCTTCTTATAGTAAAGGTCTGTCAAAATGCAGATAGCTGCTGCGATTGCTGCAATTATTCCGATTATCAGAAGGGACCTTTGTCTTGAAAGCGGAAGCCTGTAGTTATATTTTGCAGCTATATGCCTGCCCTCGATAAGAGCATACTCCTCTGTCAGGTTGCCGACATAAGCAGAATCCACCGGAATGTCCTCAAGAGCCAGACGGTACTTTGATCTGCAGCTGACAAACTTAAGTGTATAGTGCTTCCCCACCTCCACGTTTACTTCCATGGGGATATTGACATAGCCGGGCACCTGATAATCCTGGGTATCTACAAAAACCTTGAGCTGATTCACTCCGTTTTCATCATAGAGAATGCAGGCTATATATCTACCGTTTTCTACATCGGTAACGTATACATCCACAGAGCTTAGCCTGTCATATTGGGTGATAAACTCCTGCATGACATTTTCGTGCTCAAATATAATGGGATCCAGCTCTCCGACAATAGTTCCTCCGGCAGAAGTCTCAATAACTCCCGTGAAGACTCTGAAGGGCCAGATCAGAAGTATTCCTATTAATGCCAAAATAAGCACTACAGCTTTAACAGCCGTGCTTTTACTGATGATCTTTCTCATATTATTGCTTTCTTGTTTGTTTTCTTAAGCCTAAAAAACCATGTTAAATATTATCACACTTTTGTCACTGTTAAAAGGGGCACCAAAAGCCACAAATACAGCACATATCGGATAAGATAAGTCGGTCCCAGAAGCACTGTACAATAGGTCAGTATCATTGGTATAAAGGGCATTATCAGGTCAAACCTCTTCCTGTAGAGCCTGTATGCAAAAACAAACAGGTAAAAAAACACATAAAGGCCGGGTGTAAAGAACAGTCGAAAAAGTGGTGCATCCTGTTGGAATGTACCAATGGAAATGTATCTGTACAGGCTGTCAAGCGGCGGAATAAGACTTATTCTCTCCCCCGGAGGCTCCACCTCGTAGCCAAAGTATGAGCTGTCCTCATAGGTAAAGGAATATACTGTATTTCCCTTGTATACGTTAATAATTGCAGGCGGATACCAGTAGCCATAGCTGGTCAAAAGCCAGGCATTCAGATAGGTCGCCGGGTGCTGAACAAAGAGCTTTTTCCAGACTCTCCAGAAATCCCCTTTATTCTCCTCGTAGAGACTGTTGTTAAAGTCCACCTTTACCAGATCGGCAACCCTTGGCGTATACTTATCAAGGTTGCTTTTGGGAATATAGCCTTCTATAACTGCCTTGTCATCCTCTGACAAAGAGTCGTTCTCATAGGAATAAACTCTTGCCAGCTGCATGATAGGCACCGTGAGCATCTCCTGGTGATGCGTGGTATCCTCTGCATGACAGGCGAAGGCCAGGGCATTGGAAAGTACCAGGTAAAGGATCACCGGAGACACCAGCATGCCGATAAGTGCCGGTTTTAAAGTCTTTCTGAAGTAAAACAGGGCAAAGGGAATGAACACCAGATAAGCATAGAAACCATTATGTCTGAAAAGAGGCATAAGTACAGCTACCGCCACAAAGGCTGCAGCCCTCTTCTTATCTGCGATAAATGATTCCTTCTCCTCCACCAGCTGCAAAAGGAACACTGTAAGTAAAAGGAGCAGTGCTGAAAACAGCCCGTCCTTACAGGAGCAGAGGGTATACATAACGATGGTTGGGAAAGCACCGTAGAAAGCGAGCCAGAATAATCTCCACCTCTTTCCTGCTCCCTTTTTCTGGAGATAGGTTACCACATAGGCGAAGATAGCCGTTATCACCAGCATCTGCAGGAAGATATAGGCAAAAATGCCAATGTTCCAGGAGCCCGTGATCTTATGGAAAAGAGCTATGACCCCTCCAAGCAAAAGCACATGAAGCAGGGGATGATGTGTGGTGAAGGTCCTTGTCAGGACTTCGTTGAGCTCATCTGCGGCATCGTACACAAAAAATCCCGGAAACTCCGCCAGAAGGACAGGAATGCCAAGAAGCACAAGAACGCTCCAGTTTATGAGAAAATCCCCGGAGGTCACTGATATTTCTTTTGCCTTATCGGGAAGTTTGATCAGACCAAAGAGCTTGGCCTTGCCGTTTCTGGCGCTCTCATAATTCCTCCAGACATGCCTTGTGTCCACGGTTATGATGATGAAAAACGCCGCCATCACCATAAGGGCATTCTGATCAGCAAGATTCAGGCTGTCCCCACTCTCAAGCTGATAACCAAACACCAGAAATATCCCCGATAAAATGCCAAACAAGCCTGACATAAGCCAGGCCAGAAGGTTTGTATTGTTATTTGTCTTTTTCATCACGGGTCGTCTCCCGAATCACATACTGCGGATTCTTATTCTGGGAAATATACAGTCTTCCCAGGTATTCTCCAACCATACCAAGCATGAGCATTATCATTCCGCCCATGAAGATCACTGCACTCATAAGGGCCGCATAGCCCATAGGGGCTACAGGGTATACAAACTTCTTGATAATGGTATATACGCCATACAAAAAACCCAGAATTGCAAAGACTGTTCCGGAAAAAGTGGCAATGCGTAAGGGTTTGATGCTAAAGGCGGTAAAACCGTTGATCCAAAGAGCCATGAGCTTTCCTAAAGTATAGCCGCTCTGGCCGGTCTGCCTTCGCCTGTGCTTGACATCCACGTTGACTATAGTCTTGGTGGTCCTAAGTACCAGACCGATGACGTAAGGGTATGAGCTTTCATACTTTATCATCTCATCAACAATGAATCTCTTTACAGCAAAATAGCTGGACACATACAGATCCTTGTCTTTTCCAAGCATCACCTCGGCCATCCACTCATTCATGGCTGTTCCGAAATTCCTGAAGAGACTGTGCTGCTTGTGATCGTATCTGGCGTAGGCAGCATCTGCTCCGTCTTCCAGTGCCTTTATAAGCTTTCCGGCTTCATTGGCAGGGGTCTGCCCGTCATCATCAAGGCAGACTACGTAGTCACCTTTGCTGGCATTAAGTCCGGCCATAAGTGCCGCATGCTGTCCAAAGTTCTTTGAAAGATTGATTCCAAGAAGTCTTTCATCAGAACGCTCAGCTGCCAGCTTCTCTATTGTCTTCCAGGTATCATCAGGAGATCCGTCATTAATAAGAATGATCTCATAATCATATGAGTTCATTTCCTTCATGGTACCGTCTATTTCGCTCACAACTGCTCCGACTGTCGCTGCAGATCTGTAGCAGGGAATAACATAGCTTATCAGTTTATTGCCCATTACAAGCCACCTCTGTCTTATAATCTCATTTCCATCATTATCATATCACCTTTTTGACCATCACTGCACAGCACAGCCGGAACATCCTCTGTTTTCACAAAGCCGGCATGCTCATAGCTCTTTATAGCAGGGGTATTGAATGCAAACACCCTCAGTATCAGCTTTTTTAGCTTCATTACTTCTTTGGCATATTCCACTGCCAGAAGGGCTGTTTCATTGCCGTAGCCCTTTCCCAATGCATCTTCTTCACCTATAAGTATGCCATATTCGGCGCTTAAGCTATCCTTATCTATATCCCGGAAGTAGACACAGCCAACAGGACGCATATCCCTCTCATTCTCACAGATAATGAACTGGACCACTTTCCCGGTGTCTATCATGGTCTTTTTCCATTTGTACTGTCCTTCCAAGGTGAATTTTTCCCTGTATATAAAATTATTCTGTATCCTGTCTTTGTTGCGCCATTCAACAAAAAGGGGGAAATCTTCCTCTTCCATGAGGCGAAGGGACAGTCTATTACCCTTTTTAAGGTACTTTTTATCGTCCATATTAACTCCAAATGACCTTATTCCGAAAAATCTTAGTCAAGAGACCTGACCTTATAGATCAGGAATGCATCCGTGACCTGATCTGTCTCATCAACTGCGACAGCCGTGCCCTTATCCCTATAATACTCTATAATCCAGGATACGTCAGAGGTTTTCTTGCAAACCACGTAAGCATTGTCCATAAGAAGGCCCTTTTCCATGGATTCAAAGCCGTTATCTGAGAGCTTGTCATAGTAAAGAGGACTCTTAGATGCCCAGCCACCCATGATATCGTGGTTGGAAGCGGTATTGTCTACCCTGTCAAACATCTTCTCTGAGAAGGTCTTCTCAGTTCCTTCCAGTGCAGAGACGCTGGTATAGACGTCCACAAAGTAGAAATTATCGCTGTTTTCTTCAAAGTAGTCATACAGAGCATCGTAATGCTGACGCATCTTCGCTCTTTCTGCCATCTCATCTCCGGTTACCATTATCTGATTTGGAACGAACATAATGGCTATGGTGGTTGCGATAACAAGCGGTATGAATACATATCTCCTGTGGTTTCTTGCCCTGCTGACAATCATGCCAAACAAAACGGCAGTCTCCATTATGTAAAGAGGATGGGTTATCCTTATGGGATCTCTGCCCCTTACAATTATGTACATCCACAATGTAGATCTGCAGGCAAACAGAAGCAGAAGCGAAAATACTGCCAGGAGTCTCTTTTTCCTGTCTTTGTCAGCAAGATAAATAACAGCTGTTCCCAAATAAAGCACTGCCGTTATCACATTAAACGGCGCATCAGTCATTGGGTATTCATAGCTCTTTTGGAAAGCCACGTGCCCTAACCTGTACATATAAGCTGATACGCCCTGAGAAAGTCTTGTCAGAAGCGGAGTCTCATCTGTCCTTAGACTGGCAGCATAATCAGCCACAGCATTTATGACATCAGTGTCAATCTCTTCGTCTATTCCAAAGTTATAGTTTACAAGGAGCTGTTGCTGACTCTTCGTAAGTCCTATGCTGTCATAGAAGACTTTGTTGTCCTCATAATCCGGAACGTACTGAAAATCATAGAGCTCCGTCCTGGCGTCAAAAAAGGCATTAAAGCTCTTCCAGCCCGGGGATGAATAGGCTATTTTATTGATAAGGAGCGACAGTATCAGTCCAATCCCCACTATAAGGCAGAATCTCACGTACTCAGTAAGCAGTTTTTTCCGTTCTCCATAGCTTGATACCTGAACGCCGTTTTGATAGAAATCCTTAAGTTCAACCCTTGAAAAAGCCCACTTTATCAGGATTCCTACCCCCACTACGGGAAGGGTGAGAAGGAGCATCTCGGACCTTATAAGAAATGCAGCTATTATCAGTATCGCCGCCATGACGAGATCTCTTTTCTCCCCATCAGTATGTGTCATCACAAGGAAAACAGCCGTGGCGGACATGAGTCCACAGGTAAAGGTGTACTGGACAAAAAGAAAATGTGCCCCCACTGCTCCCAGCATGAAGAAAAATATTCCGGCAGCCACATAAATCCTGTAGAGTCTGCTTTCATTCATGTCCAGAGCTCTTTTCATAATAAGGAACACACAAAAATACTGGCAGAAACATAAAAAGATGCCATACCAGTCAAGGCCTCTGTAAATCCTGTATAACGCAGAAACAAAGGCACTTATGGGATACAGCATCTGAATATTGTGCCCAGTGGGAGTTCCTGTGTAAACTCCCGCCAGGATATCTTTCATTAAAACGTCGTCATTAAGGTCAAAGTAATAGTCCCCCAAAATCCCCGCAAGTAAAATGACGGCCAAGGTAAGCGCCGCAGATACTATGAAGTTCATATTAAGGGTTTGTTTTTTCATGAAACAGCTCCGTTTACGTGAATTTATAATACTCCTTAACTCTCATAACTACTTCATCAAGATCATCATTTGTAAGCTTATAGTACATAGGCAGGCGAAGAAGTCTCTCGCTCTCCTTGGTGGTGTACTTATCCTCGCCATGGAACTGACTGTAGATAAGACCTGCTTTTGAAGAATGAAGCGGAACATAATGGGAAGCAGGAAGGATATCGTTTGCCAGAAGATGATCAATAAGCCCTTTCCTCTCCTCAAAGTCCTTACACTTTATGTAGAACATATGGGCATTGTGTGTGCAGTGCTCAGGAACATAGGGAAGTTCAATAAGTCCCTTTTCCTGAAGTGGACGAAGTGCCTCATAATATCTGTTCCAGTGGTCCATTCTGTCATTGTTGATCTCTTCCGCCATCTGAAGCTGAGCATAGAGATAAGCTGCATTCATATCACTTGGAAGGAAGGATGAGCCCGGCATGATCCAGCTGTACTTATCAACCTTTCCAAGCTTATAAAGGGTCCTGTTAGTTCCCTTTTCTCTTATGATAATGGCGTTGTCCACGTAGGTTTCATCCCTCATAAGAAGGGCTCCACCCTCTCCCATGCTGTAGTTCTTGGTCTCGTGGAAGCTGTAATTTCCAAAGTCTCCTATAGCTCCCAGTGCCTTTCCCTTGTAGGTAGCCATTACTCCCTGGGCAGCATCCTCTATCACAAAGAGATTATGCCTTTTGGCAATGTCCATGATGGTATCCATCTCACAGCCAACTCCTGCATAGTGAACAGGAACTATGGCTCTGGTCTTAGGTGTTATGGCTGCCTCTATCAGGTTCTCATCAATATTCATAGTATCCGGCCTGATATCCACAAATACCACCTTGGCTCCGCGAAGGACAAAGGCATTGGCAGTGGAAACAAAGGTGTAAGAAGGCATGATGACCTCATCACCCTCCTTGATATCACAGAGAATTGCAGACATCTCGGTGGCATGGGTGCAGGAAGTAGTTAAAAGAGCCTTCGCACAGCCTGTCTTCTTCTCGATCCACTCATTATCTTTGGCTGTATAGGGACCATCGCCACATATCTTCTGGTTCTCAACACACTCTTTTATGTATTCAAATTCATGTCCTGTATAAGGTGGAACATTAAAATTTATACGCATTTGTCACTCCTTTGAGTTTGGAAGCTGGCAGTCAGTCCTTTTTTCTGAAGACGATCAGCTTACTTATAATATAGTTAAGTACTATTACTACAAAGGTAGCCCCAAGTTTTACAGGCATCTTTGGTAAGCCCATAAGGGAAATAAAGATAAATATCAAAAGGTCCTCAACTACCAGAGTAAAGAGTCTTCCTGCAGTAAATGAGCCTGCCTGCTTTAAAAAGTCTTTTTTGGTCTCAACCTTGCCGTCAAACACCCAGGTTCTGTTGGTGAAGAACTGGAACGCCACACATATAACCCAGTCAATAGAATTGTTGACAACCTCATTGAGGTGCATCACGTTATCCATGAACCAAAACAGGAAAATGCTCAAAAAAAAGGTCAGTCCTCCGAAAAACAGGTACAAAAGGCCTTCCTTGTATTTCTTGTAGAAGGGTTCAAATATGTTAAGGACAGGAAGGGACATAATCCTGTCAAAAATGTCTTTCTTTTCGTTATTCATATACGTTCTGTTTACTCCTTGCTTTCATTACCCACGGCATAAACCGTAAATCTGTCACTCTCAAAGACCTTATTATAATCATGATGAGTAATATAGTCCACCAAAATATTATACTTCGCTTCTATGTTGGCGTAGTCCGCCATCTCTTTTCCTATGATAACAACCGGTGTCAAACCTTCACCGGAAATCTCACCAAGTTCACCTTGAAATTTCTCTACAGAATAGCTGTCAAGATCGGGCCAGACAGTGTCAATGGCCGGTTCCATGTCAAAAATGTAGGCAAGTCCAGGAACTCCTCCAAAGAAAAGAGCTTTCTCGGAAAGAAGGCCGTTGTCTGAAAGCTCCTGATATAATTCGTCCAAAGACTCGGCATTTCCCTGAGTTGTTACCATGGCATCCACCTTTGGAATGCTGCACAGTGAATTTCTACTCTCGCCGTCAGTACCATCCCCGAAGGCAAAGCAATAATGGAAAATGCCACCTTGAACCATAACAACAACAATAACCATCGTTATCATAGCTTGCCATGGGAAGTTGTAATGTCCTTCGCCCAGGCGCTGCATAAGCCTTCTAAAGAGCCAAAGGAAAACCGGCGCAATCACAAAGAGGTTATTTAATATCGGGTGTGTATAATTGTTGCTTCCAAGGGGCGTGATCAAAATGATCATCAAAACAGCAAATGCCAGGGTCTGCTCCTCTTTGCTTCCATTCAGAACTCCCGCACTTCCTATTACAGAAAGAATGATTGCAAAGATCACAAGCATCATGGCTGCCTGAAAGATCGAGTCGTTGTAGTGATAGTTCCTGGTAAATACTCCTCCTGCAAAGTAGTACCTTACCAGTACCAAAAGCCCAATTATATAAAGAATCTTCTTAGCAAAAACATATTTATCCGGAAGCATCATAAACATAACAATACCAGCCGCTATGCATGGGATCATTATTATCATGTCAGCTCCGGTTGTGAGATAGGCGCTTACTATGGAGCTTATCATTCCCCCGGCTGTATAGTCTGAAGCTGAGCCAGTCATTCCCAAAAGGCTTCCTATCATTTCAAAATACGCTTTGGGACCGTAAAGAGCTGTTACAAGCATGAAGGGGATAAGGAGCCCCAGTACATATCCACCTATACAGATAAGGGTCTTGTAAACCGTTTCCAGTAATTTCCCATGTGTTATGATTTCAAAAAACCACAAGACCAGAATCATGCCGGATTCCACAATATTAGGGAATCTTACCATAACGTTAAGCCCCAGGAAAAAACCTGCAAGCATAAGGTATCTGTTCTGTCTCTCCCATTCGAACATCCCCATAAGGAGGAAAAGGCTTCCAAGAGTGAAGAACAGATATGTCAGATAGTTGTACAGTATTACCCTCGGACACCAGCAAAGACTCTCAGCGATGAACTCTCCTATAAAGATCATCCAGCCCGGCATCCATCTCTGCAGAAGATAATAAGGAACAAGTGCTATTATACTGATAATAAAGCTGCAATATATGGACATCCCCAACATAGTCCCTGCGCCGGGGAGCTTCATAATGATACTGCCTGCTACATTGCTAAGGAAAGTGGATAAGGCCCACATGGGGTCGATGGAGGTAAAAAACTCATAATTTGACAATCCGTAGGTAGTATCTGTGATATCCAGGCCCTGATTTACCCCTATAAGAGGGTACATGATCAGAACCACCGGAAAGAGGTACTTCTCCAGAGGTGCCTGAAACTTTTTAAAGTTGTAAAAATAACTTCTGAAATTATTTAGCATAGTTTCTCGTCCAGCTCTCTGACCTTCTTAAAGAGCCAAGTGTCATGGAGAACTCTTCCCACATACTCAAAGATCATCTTTCTGATCCAGTCCACAAATATCCCTGCCAGGAAAACAATAAGGATTGACAGGAAGGCATGCCAGGCAAAGAGAGGAATGCTGTGGTAAGGGATATCCCCCAAAAGGTGCTCAAGCCACTCCACCCATCTGTCCTTGATCTCCTGGTGCATGTGAAGGAGGTAAACGCCAAAGGTAAGAGGTCCTACTGCTCTCACAATGTCCGCTGCCACATTTTCTCTCATCTGATAAAACCTGAAGAAAGAAAAAAGCCCCAGGGAAGCAGTAAGTGTGAATATAAAATTGAAGTGGAAGGGCACAGTGGAATAATGCACCAGTCCTCCCCAGTTGAAATTAATATAATAGAGCGAGATGCTCATAGTTGCTATGATTGCACATGATATCAGATAGACAAAAGCACTTTTTTTAGCGTCGTAAAACAATACCACATTATATTTTCGAATATAGGCTGCTATGAGATAAAGACATATGAACCATCCGAAGTCGTATCCGTATCTGTCAGTTGAAAGGACAACAGGAACAATGCTCTTTATGAAGCAGAACCATATAAGAAGGCCAATGATGACAGCTTTTAACTGTTTCCTCTCAAGCCTCTCCACTGCAGCATTCATAACAGGTGCCATTATATACATAATGACATATGCTGTAACAAACCAGTAATGCTCCGATGAAATCGGAAGAATGTACTGAACCAGCTTATATACTGAATTGTCAGTCTGTAGTACATAGGTCCCAACACTCATCATGGCAAGGGAGATCAGTATCGTATAGAAATATACCTGACAGATAAGCTGGATCACATGGCTTGGTCTCACCTTTCCCTTTGAAAGGAAGAATCCGCTGATAAGAATGTATGTATTGACCCCAGGAACACAAAAAGCCTGAATAACAGTGGCAAATACCTGTGTCCCTGTGGCCGGAAGTCCAAGCTGCAAAAGCGAATCCGAATGGGCATTAAAATGCAGCACAAGAATCATGAGCATCGCTATTATGCGCAAGAGCTCAAAGCCGGGATTTCTCTTTTTACTTTGTGTTTCCCCTATACCTTCCATAAATCCTCCAAGGCCTTTATTTCAAGGTAGCCTTTCCATCTCCGATACTGTAGATCATGTCACACTTTTCAATGGTCTGAAGTCTGTGAGCAATAATAACAAGCGTTTTTCTCCCATGGAGTCTGTTGATGGAATCCATGATGGCTGCTTCCGTATCATTGTCAAGGGCTGACGTAGCTTCATCCAGAACAAGAACCTCGGGATCCTCAAACAAAGCCCTTGCAATACCTATTCTCTGACGCTGTCCGCCGGAGAGACGGATTCCCCTCTCTCCTATCTGTGTATCCAGCCCCTCCGGAAGCTCTTTTACAAATTCATCAAGAGCCGCCTCTTTCAGAGCCTGCCATACCTTGTTGTCATCTATCTCTTCATCAGGCACACCAAATGCCACGTTCTTCCTGATGGTGGAATCTGTCATGAAGATAGTCTGCGGGATGTAACCTATGTTCTTGAGCCAGCCGGTATAGTTGGTGTTAACATCCACTCCGTCAGCCAGAATCCTTCCCTCCTCCGGTTCGAGAAGCCCCAGTAGAACATCCACAATGGTTGTCTTTCCGGCTCCGGAGGTTCCTACGATTCCCACACTCTTTCCAACAGGAATCTCCATAGTAGCTTTATTAAGGATGAGCTTGTCGGTATTGGGATATTTGTAGGTTATATCCTCCATCCTGATGGTCTTTCTGACAGGGAGCTTATCCACTTTTACCTTAGTGCGATAATCCTCACTGTTATAGCTTATGGACTCATCATGGATCTCCATCTGTAAATTGTCACTGACATTGTCCAAAAACGGCTCAAAATAAGCGATTGAAGTCAGATAGTTGTTAATCCTGTTGGCGCTGGGAAGAAGCCTTGCTGCAGCAGCTGCCAGCACTGTAAGCTGAGGAAGCAGAGAAGTAAGACTGGTTCCGGAAGCCATAACAGCAAGCATATAGCCGATCATACCTGCAATTGCAATGGTTTCAATAAGAAGTCTTGGGGTCGAATTGTAGAGATTGTATTTCTGAACCGCATTTACATATCCTGCTCCGCAGTCAGCATAGCCGTTGATGAAATAATTCTCCTTATTGGCAACCTTTATCTCCTTGATACCTGTGACGGATTCGTATATCCACTTATAAAGGCCACTGTAATAATCCTGGTTATCCTGCCCGGCCTTAACCATAACAGGCTTTATGAAATATTTGATGACTAGGAGCACAATGACAAGAAGAACTGCAATGGTAATAGTCATCTTTGCATCCTGACTTAAAAGTATTGCCACCAGACATACAAAAACAATGATCTCACTTATCAGCTGAAGGCAGCTTAATATAAGGGCATAAAGGTTATTAACATCTGATGTTATGTTTCGCTGAATCACTGTGGTGTCAGCATTCAGATAGTACTCATAGGGTCTTTGCATGAAATTTATCATCATGCGCCTGGATGTGGCAAACTGATTGGTGTAGACAAACCTAAGCTGAACAACATTCATAAAATACAGGAAAATGTTCTTTATAACAAACACCAGTATCAGCGATACCATGATAAGGGCCGCCAGCTGGGTCGTGCTGCTAAGATGGAAAAGATTATATATACCTGAGAGGAGTCTGCTCTCTTCTACCTGCTTAGGATCAATGACAACCTGCATAACCGGTGCTATCATTGCTATTCCCAGAGACTCCAGTACACCTCCTATAAGCATCAGTATCACAATGCCCACCATCTGTCTCTTCTGCTTCTTATCAAGAAGCACCATTAATTTACTGTAAATCTTTCGCATCTATAGCTTTTCCTTCCGGACAATACCTGCCCTTAATTATTTTTCCCTCTGATCACATCTCTGTAGAACCATAAAAGTCTGTAATAAACATAGAAGAAAAGGTGTGACTTCATCTGATATCCAATAAGCTTTTTCTCTTCAGGATGGATCTTTTCAATATAATATGGATTATTCTGAAAGTCAGGGAATGTTTCCTTCATTTCCCTGCCAAGTGCTTTCGTAAAAGAATAGCAGCCTTTAATCCGATATCTCTTTGGCATGGCCGAGAACAGGGTATTAATATAGAATAACACCGTGTATTGAAATTCGATCTCGGAACGGAAGGCGTCGAGGTATCCGTTATCCTTTGCCTCCTGAACTATCATTCTTCCAGCCACCATCCTGTCCTCAAGGTTCTTTTTGGAAATGCTGTGGACTGTTGAAGAGTCATGCTGATAGTAATAATACAAAGGCTCCTGAATGTATTCGAAGTGTTTTGACCTGGTCATCCAGGTATTGCTTACTGCATTGTCCTCGTAGAAGATATTCTCCGGAAAAACATCCAGCTTATCCTTCGTTCCGGGTTTGTAATCTCCAAGGATCAGTTCCCTTTTATAGACCTTGACCACAAGGCTTCCGGTTTCAATAAGGAGATTTTTGTATTTCTCGGTATCCATAACGCCTGTTTGTGAAAAATTGTTGTTATGTACTACCTTTCCAACCTTAAAACTGTGCTCCCCGGTAAGATTGTAATCGCATCCCACCATGTCTGCCCCGGTCTCCAGAGCCTTTCCGATAAGTCTCTCGTAATAATCCGGAACAACCCAGTCATCAGCGTCAATAAAGCCTATCCACTCTCCCTTTGCAATGGCAAGTCCGATATTTTTGGCTCCGCCCTGGTGCAAATTAACCTTGGAATGGATGGCAATGAATCTGTCGGGGTATTTCTCCTGATATCTCATTAATATCTCATAGGAGTTGTCGGTGGAGCAGTCATCCACTCCTATTATCTCGAAAGATCCGGCCTCTAACGACTGGTTAACCAGACTATCAAGACAGTATTCCAATTTCCCATCTGATGCCATGTTATATACAGGCACGATCACGCTTAAAGTCATCAAAAACCCCTTGAGCTGCTTCTGTAAACATGATAATATGCGCATCTATGACTTATGCGCCTTTATCATAATATTATAATCCACCGGAAAGGTCAAAAAGCCGCCATCTAACCTAGTTCACTTCGTAGGTTGACCACATATCCTCTGTAGCTACAGGCTTCATCACACTAAGCCCGCTGCAGCTATCGAAAAGATTATCAAAGGCTTGCTGCTGCAAATCATCATCAGCTGCGTACAGAATTATCCTGTCAGCTGATATTATCCGTGCATCCTCTATCTTATCCAGGTTCTCTTCATTCATGTAAAAGACCTTCGGGTAAACTAACAGTTCATCCGTAAGACGCCATACATTCTGAGGCGTAGCCGGATTAAACATAACCACAGCCACCTGCTCACGATTTTCAATAGCGTACGCTATCTTTTGATTATCCTCTTTATACAGGAACAGTACATTCTTGTCATATACATGGCCTTTTAGCAAAAGAGCTATCGTCACTGCCGAGAACATGTACACAAGCACAGGATTCCCCATCTTTGACAGAACGTAAAAGCCGTCCATAAAGATCAAAAGGATCAAGAGCCCATAAATCGACATCTCATACCTGTTTGAAGCACTTCCCACCAAAAGTGCCGTCTTGGAGGTCAGAAGGAAATACCCTATGGCCCCAATGGTCAGGATTATGACCTCCGGCCTTGGCAGCTCGCCCTTCCTCTTTGCAGGATTCCTGCTTGTCATTCTAAGAAGGATTCCCAAAAATATCATAAACACCAATAGGATAAGGCCTCCGGCAAAAACGAAGTCATTGAGAAGTCCTACGAAAAAGGAAATCCTCATCCCGGTATTTGCAATATCAAAAAGGCTTCCGGAAGCTCCGGTTCCTCTGTAGCCGCCAAACATATGGCTAAGGCATTTAGGATAAGTCAAAACCGCAAGCCCCAGCGACAAAGCACAGGCTCCCACATATATTGCCCCATTCCTGATATCTTTCCTTACAAATACAATCCAGGCAGTAAGAGCAATCCCAACACTCACGAAGAAAAATATGTAGAAGTACTGGATGAGAAAACCAATGTAAGAAACCGCCATAACAGGCAAAAGACTCTTAAGGACATAGTCTTTTATTTCCAAGCTATTGTTATCATATTCCTGCAGGAGCTTCACATGAAAATAGGCACAGGCAAGGATAGCTGCCCCAAGCCAGGCATACATTCTTATAAGAATGTTACAGGAAACAGTCTGGGGATTAAGCCCCCAGAAAACCAGCGTGAGGATCTCCACCACAAGTGGGACCTTCAGCCTCTCCATAAGCAGACACAGAAACAGATACGCAATAGCAAACGCTATTAAATTAGTTATTATCCCCGTCCATTTGGTGAACAGCCCCGGAACAAAGCTGCACAGAGTATGAAAAACAAAGTAGTAAAAGGGAGGATGAACATCCCAGGACTGTACAAGCTTAACCAGCCCATAGTTGAATCCCTCTCCCCTCTTTACCGTAAATTCATCGAGAATAGTCTGTCGCTCCTGCCACTCTCTGTCAGGCTGATAAAGTCCAAGGCTCCTGTTGGTGGAATAGTAGGTATAATATTCATCCTCGTGAAATCCGGCCTTCTGCACGCCATAGTACAGGCTGATTACTACAGATATGACAAATATTAAGGAAAACATTAATTTTTTCATGTCTATAGTCCCCTTATCCGCGCATGGGTCTTTCTTACAGCCTTTGGAGCGATTCCCAATAACACAAGATATGTTTTCTGCCTGCCGGTGAGGTAAGAATTTTGCATTATTTTAAAGAGGTCCTTCCTGACACTCTTCACCACCTGTACATAAAAGCTGTTATCCGGAGCCATTTTGGATACAGGAATATGTAAAAGATAGTCAAGCCTTTGAACATATCCAAATCTCTCCGCTACCGAAGTCAGCTGCGGATGATTATCCCTGACCAGCTTAAGAGCCACATCAGCGTTCCTTACTATATCCGTGAAGACCGAAGGAAAGTAGTCCCGGTCCTCTTTTTTCTTCCTGGAATTACTGCCGCTTCTGTAGAACACGTGATAATACTGCTGCGGAAGTATAACAAGGTTATTCACCTTTTCAAGCATGTGTATCATCAGGTAGAAATCCTCATTGAGTTCTCCTTCAGGAAATCTCATATCATCAGTAAAAAGGCTTCTCCTGGTGAGCTTGGTACAAAAAGAAGCATCTCCCTTGTGAAGCAGAAGTGTCTCAAGGTGCTCCGTGGGCGTTATAACAGTCTCTTTTGCAGGTGGAATCACCACGTCCGGGAGCTTTGAACCATCCTCGGCAATCTCATCCCTTGATATCTGTACCATGTCAGATCCAAGTCTGACAGCAGCTTCCATAAGGGTACTGTACATCTGGGGAGAAATAAAGTCATCACTGTCAACAAATCCAACGTAGTCGCCGTTGGCAATCGAAAGCCCTGCGTTCCTGGCACTGCTGGACCCACCATTTGCCTTGTGAACAGCCTTTATATTGTCGTATTTACCTGCAAGGTCATCCAGAATCCCTGCCGTACCATCTGTAGAGCCGTCATCCACCACGATGATCTCCAACAGGTCCTTGGGATAATCCTGTGAAACCACTGATATTACGCACTTTTCCAGAAGTCCCTCCACGTTGTAGGCGGGTATTATGACTGAAATCTTGTGATCAAACTCAGGCACTTCTAACCTCCTTGACATTCATCTGCTGCCAAAGGTCATATCCCAGTAGCATGATGATAATGAACATTCCCACAGTAAGTGGCCACAGATTCGTAACAGTTGATCCGAAAAGAAATCTTGAATAGGTAATAAATGAAATGATCTGCATTGAAGCGCAGACCACCATTCTTCTGTAGCCGGTCAGGCCATAGACCACAGCGAGTATCTCCGGAAAATAGCCGTATCTTTCATGCATCACAGGCAGGATAAAGAGACATACTTCTATGGTAAAAATAGCCAGCGTTATTATGTACTCCCTGTCCATGTCAAACTTTCTTTCCCTGACATAGTATGCGATCATTCCCATTACGACCACTGCGGCTGTCGTACCGGCAGATATAAGGAGCTTTCTGTAATCCTCCTTCAGCCCCTCATTGATAACAGCATAAATGCTGGGGTAATTCATGGTAAGATGCGTATAGGTCGAAACCTGCTTGACATAGATAGAAAGCAGCTCTCCAAGCTTTCTTCCCGCCAAAAGGGCCGGGACAAGGGTTATAACCAGAACCGAAGGAAGCCATAAAATATATCGTGCCTTAACTTTGCCCTTAAGCCACAGAATTATCAGAAGAGGAACCATGAATATCGCCTGTTGTTTAAAGCTGTAGGCAAGAGCAAGATAGATAAAAATCCTGTTATTGTTGCCCTTCAGAAGGTGAAGTAAGCTAAGGAGCAAAAAAGCGGTATATATGGAATCGCATTGAGCCCAGGCAGCACTGTTTAATATTACTGTAGGCAGCGCCATTACAGCTCCAAAAGCCAGAAGCGCCTTTCCTTCACTTTCATCTGTCACCTGATAGGTAATACGCATTACAGTTATGGCGCACAGCACATCAAAGACCACAGAAACTGATTTTAAAAGCGCCTTATCGCTCATAAGTCCGCCAAGATAGTGAAGGATCACTATTATATACTGGTACATGCATCCATAATTGATGGTACTTCTTTCGGATATCCCGGGCTCTATCCCCAGATACCCGATACCACCTGCCTCGTGGCACTCCTTCATCCAGACAGAAAGGAAATAGTGATAATCACCGGAAATAATGTCATAAAGAGCAATTCTCATGGAGAGCCCCAGCCCCAGCATCACTGCAAAGAAAAAGATATCGACCACCCTGACTGCAGCTCCAAATAGCTTTATTCTCATTTCCAAAAAGTCATCAAATCTCTTCATATCCTTACTCCAGGCGGTTTTTCTCCTGAAGGGTCCTTAAAAAACCGGGAGCGCTTATTACTTCAGCCCTGCTCATAGGTCCCTCAGCTGCCGGCATGGGCTCCTTTCCGCTTAAGAATTCCCTGCAAAATCTCACAAGCTCTTTAGCTGCATGTTCTGCATTCCACCTGCCATCTATAGTCTTTTTAGCATTCTCTCCAAGATGTCTTATCTCATCCCTGTGCTCAAAAAGATGCTTTACCTTGCTTTCAAAGTCCTCATAGCTACCACCCTTATAGGTCAGGCCGTTTTCCCCATCCTTAATAAGAAAGGGTACAGCACCGGCTTCAGCAGAGGCAACCAAAGCGCAGCCGGACTGCATGGCTTCATTCACCACAGCGCCCCAGCCCTCCAGATAATTACTGGTAAAAAGAAATACATCCGCATCTCTCATATACTCCAGAACTTCTACAGGACTCTTTCCTCCGGTAATATTGACAATATCTGAGACTTCCTCCTCTAAAGCCATGGCCTTAAGCCTTTCCTTCAAAGGGCCATCTCCCACAAGGTCCATTTTAAAGCTGTATCCTGCCTTTTTAAGGGCAGCGGCTACTTTCACTGCAAATTCCGGGTGCTTTAAGTCTATAAGGCGTCCTGCCCAGCAAATCTTTATTTCTTCCCTGCTGTTGTCTTCAGAAAAAGCTCCTGTGGCCGGAGTATTTTTTTCGCTTCCTGAGGCTTTGGAAGCATCCGGGAAGTAGCCCCATTTCAGCATTTTTCCGGGATAGCTCCTTATCAGGGAAAAATCCGAAGCCACAAAGGCTCCGGTACATAGAAGATATACCGGCTTATCCCTGAAAGCATAGTGTTCACGCCGTTTATTAAGAAGTCCTTTGGGACTGATAAACTTCCACTGGCCCTCGCGATAAATCCTCTCACTTACACAAAAAGAGAGCTTTCCCGATGAAAGTCTCTCTTGCCTTAGATCAGACAGCTTTCCTTCTGTCCATCCAAACAAAACCACGTCACTTTTCAGGATCAGCTCTTTTGCCCTCTCCTCATCCTTGTAGTACAAAACCAGGAAAGGAAGGGCGCTTTCATCCATCGCCCAGCCCATGCTGAGTCTCTTTTCCTCCATAGGCATGGTCTGGACAAAATAAAAATCCACGTCCTCAAAAAGACTGCTTATCGCCTCGCAAAAAGGAAGCTGATGATGGTTTATGTAGTTGGATACAAATGTGATGACCAAATCACGGCTCCCCTTGTTCCTTGTTTATAGTATGATAAATCTCCAATAATCTCTTGTAATTGGCATCTGCATTGTGGGTGATCCTGGCATGGGCACTGGCATTGTCCCCGTAAACCGCAGCAATCACCGGCTCGTCCCATATCTGCAGAATAGCCTTTGCCAGGTCCTCGGGATTTCCCTTCTCAAAAAGAATACCGTCCTTGTTCTCCTGTACCATATCAGGAATACCACCTACTCTTGATGCTACCACAGGCACTCCCAAGAGCATGGCCTCACCAAGAGAATTGGGCGAATTTTCAATCACTGAAGGGCAGATAAACACACTGCTCTTTAAGAACTGTTCCTTCATTTGCTGATCAGAAAGGCTCCCCAGCATGGTGACCTTTTTCTTTAGCCTGTTATGAGCGATTAGGCTCTTTATATATTTCCCGTAGGAGCTTGCCCTCATAAAGAAAGGATATTTGCTGCCGCCACGCCCGATTATATTATTGCCGGCAACGTAAAGATGTGCATCAGGGTATTTCTCCAAAAGTATAGGCATAGCCTTTAAGACAAAATGAAAGCCCTTGAGGGGATAATCTCCCTGAGACAGGAAAATACTGTGAGGTTCCGCCTTCTTTTCAGTCCATTTTCCCATGTAAAAACAAGGCCTCATGGTCTCATTCATGGAAAAGTACCTGGCCCCCGGATTGATCTTAAACGTCTCCTCCTTGTCGAAGGTGGTTCTTCCGGTAATGTTCCCTGCCAGCATGATAGCTTCCCTCTCATGCTCTCCGCGGATCTTGAATTTCTCCTGCTGCTGCAAAAGGGAGTCCTCTTTGAGCCTGTCCCTGAAAGTAGCTGACCTTTGTACCTCCTCAGGAATAAGCGCCATGTACTCACCGGCGATTACAGAGCATATGCCCTGAATCCCTAAAAGAACCCTGTCCGGATTTCCGAAAGCCCTGAGCATCGCCAGAGAATGAGGGAACTCAGTCCCAAAAATGTGAACAATATCAGGTTTAAAGTCATCGAGAATGACATGAAACCTGTTTTCCACAGTGCCGTCATAAACCTCCGGGCGGTTTAAATCCTCCCTGAAGCCATAGTAGGTGATTCCGTCTATCTCCTCTTTTGAGGATGCGATCTCACCCTCAGCCGGAAAGCAGACTCCCAGAGTTATCTTCTCATCATCCTTTTTAGATGAAATTATTCTGTTGATACAGCCGGAGAGCCAGCCCTCCCTGACGGAATACGGCAGGTTGTGGGCAATGGCATAAGTCGGCAGCATAATATTGCAAAGCCAGAGTACTCTCAATATTCGTTACTCCTTATGGTCTTTTCTACCTTTTAACGCATAAATTCCATTCTTGATTCCATTGTAGAGCCCGGCAGTCAGTCTGTTGGAGGCAAGAGCTGTTCTTACATGGGCAAAGGTAAGTATCCTTAATAGGTCATATTTCCTGATCTTACCTGACGGAAGATACATCTTAATGATCTGACGCCTCTCCTCTTCCGATATCCTTTTATTCTGATCTGAAAAGCCACCGCCCTCATAATCAGCGATCACCACCGGCATATAGACAGTTTCTGCCTTCTCCCTGTAAAAGCACCTCAAAAACTGCTCATAGTCTGCCCTGACCTTATACTTAAGGTCAAAGGGATTCCTGTAGATAAGCCTCTCATCGTAAAAGCATGCCTGATGGGAAGGTACGTTTCTGTAGCAGGCATGATCGTCTATCTTGGGATTGGACGCCACCTTTGTTCCTGTGGAGCTGTCGAAGATATCCCCATAATATATGGCAGGAAGTGTCGTCCCCTCCTTACGGTTCCTCTCAATGATGATACTGTGGACCTTTTTAAGTACATCCTTATCCCTGAAATAATCTCCGCAGTTAAGGAAGAACACGTAAGACGGCTCTTCTCCTGCGTGAAGAAGCTTCACTTCCATCCTGCTGTCAGCGTCTTCTTTTTCCGCTCTGACCTTTCTTATCTTATCTCCAAGAAAGGCCGTAGCTATATTCATGGCATGATAGATCCCGTTGTCGCAGCTCTCCAAAAGAATTATCTTCTTCTCAATGTCACTTTGCGCCTGGCCAATGTCAAAGGAGCCCTTCAGCTTTTCTATGGATCCGTCGGTACTCATCCCATCCTTTATCAGCACCCTGTAATCCGAAAAGCTCTGATCTTCTATGCTCTTTACTGTCCTTATCAGCTTATCGCCGGCATTATATGAAACTACAATGATGGTAAAAAAGGGTTTCTTCATAAACACCTTCTCCCGTGGCCTATTCCCTTGCACAGAAGATTGTAGCTCTTCCAAAAGCCCATTTTCCGGCAAAAGACCTTTCGGTTCTTATAAAGGAATCTGAAGCCAAGAAGATACGCCATCTTCCCGTACAGAAAATGGTACAATACCCCTCTGTCAAAAAAGAATTTGTCGGTATATCCCTTAAACCAGGTGGACTCTCCCTTGGACTCACTTCCAAGTACAACGCTTGTCCTGAAAAGATTAAGCCCGGCCTTCAGAGCGTCATGCAAAAACAGGGAATCCTCACCGTTCATGTAAGGAGCCCCTCCTCCGAATAAAAGGGAATACTTTATGCCACTGTTTATAAGTTTATCCCGCCTTGCACATATGGCGTAGGCGGGGTATCTTCCATAGTTGCGCCAGGTAACCCTGGAAAAATCGTTGTTCCAGTAGGTCTCTCTGCCCTCCTGGGCCTTCACATTGAAAAGAAGTATATCCGCCTCCGGGTGCTCATCAAACTCCTTAAGGATCCTCTCGGCGTAGCCCTTTTCATATATGATGTCGTCGTCTCCAAACTGGATTATCTCCGCAGATGAGTTCTCTAAAGCTGTGTTCCTTGATAGCCCGACTCCCTGCTCCTTCCTGTTGAGAATAAGAAAGCTGTGTCCGTATATCTCGCAGCTCTTTTCCCCGGGGGTGATGCCTTCAGGAGCGCCGTCCCCTATGAGCTGATTCACCAAAATTCCGTCAGATTCAAGGTTCATGCCCCCAAGAAGCCTTTGAGGGTCCTTATTCACTGATGAAATAAGTATCTGTAATCTGTCTCTTGCCATTTATCCCACCATCATGAATTCTTCTGGGCTGTGGTCTGGTTCTCCTCCACTCCCTCAGTGCTGTCGGGAGTGAACAGTATCTTGACCGTCAGAAGCATCAGCTTAATATCAAGCCAGATAGAATAGTTCTCTATATATGTAAGATCCAGCTTAAGCTTGTCGTAAGGTGTAGTGTTATATTTGCCGTAAACCTGCGCATAGCCTGCAAGCCCCGCCTTCACCTTCATCCTGAAGGCAAATTCAGGCATCTCTTCAAGGTACTGCTTTATGATCTCAGGTCTTTCAGGTCTTGGACCGATGAAGGACATATCCCCCACAAGAATGTTAAAGAGCTGTGGAAGCTCATCTATTCTGCAGGATCTGATAAATTTACCGATAGGAGTGATCCTGGAGTCATTCTTGGCTGCAAGCCTTGCCACTCCGTCCTTCTCAGCATCAACCTTCATGCTCCTGAACTTCATGATCTTAAATTCTCTTCTGTCCTTGGTGCACCTTATCTGCTTGTAGAGCACCGGTCCTCTGTCGTAGCACTTTATAATAACAGCAGTTATCAGCATGATAGGCGAAGTCAATACTATAAGAAGGAGCGAAAGCAATATATCGAAAAGCCTCTTTATGGCCCTTTGCTCAATCTTGATGGAATACTCCCTAAGGAGCAGAACCGGAGTATCAAACAGGTGAAGCTGGGAGGAGCCTTTAAGCAGAACATCCGTTATCTTTGGCATAACATATATCCTGATATTCCTTCCATAGCAGTATTTCACAAGGCCATTCCTGAACTGGCTTGGCACATCCCAGATGATGACTCCGTCGTAGTCTCCCAGGCACTCCTTATATACTGCATCGATTCCCTCAGAAATGTTGATCTTCTTGGCAATATGGTACTTGTCTTTCCTTGAATTGAACTTGTTCTCAATGTCATCCACAGGGTAAACACCGCTGACAAGAAGAAGCTCCCTTGGTGGGAATATCCTCATGTAAATGGCGTTAGTGGCGTAGGCCCATAGGAAAGCTATCAGGAGCTGGATCGCAAATATCTCGACCATTGGCAGCACCTGAACAAGCCAGTTATTTAAAAGAGATATCTGGAAGTAAGAAATGAAATTCACCATGAACAGGGCAAATATCTGAGAAAAGAACACGTCCATAGGCCTCAGATATCCGATCTTCAGTCCGCCATAGGTGTTGGAGAAAAAGAGGAGCAGGATAAAATAGATTGCCAGAATAAGCAGATGTCCACGGAAGTAGAGCTTAAGTCCGTTACCAAGAGCATATCCGTCAACGCTGACACGAGGCTTCGAAACCTCCGGATAATAAACATTAAACCAAAACCATGCATAAACAGCCGTCTGCATGCAGAGCCCAACAAAAGCCAGGATCAAAACAAGGATTCTCTTTTTTGATTCTTTTTGCTTCATACATCCCCTCGAACAATCAGAGCCTTCGAAGTGTAGCTCTTATTGCCCATCCTCCAAAATAAAATAGCGACTGGGGTATTGACAGATTGGCTATGTTCCTGTAGAGGAACCATATCCTGCCAATAGCCTCCAGCTTGTTAGAAGACAGCGACTTGGCCGGTCTTCTGTATATAGCCAGATTTTCATCCAGACCATATGCCACATAGCCACTCTTTAATATTCTCCACCAGGTGGCTGTATCCTCACTGGGAACCTGAGGCATATGAATTATTTCCATATCAATCTTTTCAGTATCAAACATAACGGTTGTTGTGAAAATGACCGTTCTTGAAAGTGCCTGCTTGTACTTAAGCGTAGCAGGAGCGTGAACTATCTTGCCTGTGGGATTGGCGTTCTCATCTCCAAATTCATAGGAGTGAAAGGCAAAAGCAGCTCCGGTCTTTTCCATGAAGGCAATCTGTTTCTCCAGCTTGTCGGGCTTCCAGACGTCATCAGCATCCAGAAATGCAATATATCTTCCTGAAGAAGCATCTATTCCGGCATTTCTTGCTTCCGCCGCACCAACATTGGTATTCTTTCTGATAAGGCGGATTCTCTTTCCCTGCTTCCTGATGATCTCTTCAATGATCTCAGCGCTTCCGTCTCTGGAGGCATCATCCACCAGGATAAGCTCCCAGTCCTTATAAGTCTGCTCTCCAACCATTCTGATGGTGTTTTCAATATATCTCGCCGCGTTGTAGACCGGCACAACAATACTTACCATCACAATTCCTCTTTAACTATATACAAAGGACGTCTCTTGACCTCAAGATACGCCTTTGACAGGTACTGTCCGACGATTCCAAGGCAAAAGAGCTGTATGCCACTGGCAAACAATATGATGCAGACCATTGAAGCCCATCCCACCAGGTTATTGGGATCTCCCACAGTCCACTGTCTTACAATGACCACAATAATGAATATAAATGCCAGGATGCAGAACAATACACCAATAAGGGATGCTATTGCCAGGGGCGCAGTTGAAAAGGCCAAAATACCGTCCAGCGCATATACAAAAAGCTTCCAGAAGGACCACTTGGTCTCTCCCTTCTTGCGCTCTATATTCTCAAACTCAATCCATTTATTCTTAAAGCCAACCCATCCAAAGATACCCTTGGAAAAGCGGTTATATTCCTCCATAGAAAGGATCGCGTCCACAAACTGCCTTGTCATAAGCCTGTAATCCCTAGCTCCGTCAACTATCTCCGCCTTGGACATCTTGTTGATGATCTTATAGAACTTTCTGGCAAAGAAGGATCTGATAGGAGGTTCACCCTTCCTGTTGACTCTTCTGGTGGCCACGGAATCATAGCCCTCTTCAGCAATGGCCTTGTACATCTGAGGAAGAAGTGCCGGGGGATCCTGTAGATCGCAGTCCATAACAGCCACATAATCGCCCTTTGCATGCTGAAGTCCCGCATACATGGCGGCTTCCTTTCCAAAGTTCCTGGAAAAGCTCACCAGATGAACCCTCTCATCCTTCTGAATAAGCTCTTTTACCCTGGAAACAGTTTCGTCCCTTGAGCCGTCATCCACAAATATAACTTCCAGATCAACATCCTGCCCTTTAAAGAAGCCTTCGTTCTTCATAAGTTCGTCATAGAAGTCAAAAATATTATCCTGTTCATTAAAACAGGGAACAATTGCACTCAATAGTTTCATCGATCTCTTCCCGATCCATTTCGTATTTTGCGCACAATATCGCAATCCTAATCACTATTCTACACTTATTGCCTCTTTCTTTCAATGATGGCACTTACTTCCAGCTAAGGCGATACTCCAGGGGGCTGACCCCTTCTATCTGTTTAAACATTCTGGAAAAATAGTAAAGAGGCGTTATCCCACAGCTGGCGCCAATCTCCTCCACTGTCTTATCCGTGAAGCGCAGCATCTGCTTGGCATGGGTGATCCTTACCACCAGAAGGTAATTTATTATTGAAGTTCCAACCTGCTCCTTAAAGCTTCTGGACAGAGTATATTTACTGGTCAGGAAGATGTCCGCAAGCATATCCAGTGTTATTTTTTCCTGATAATGGGTGTCCAGATATTCCTTGAGGTTATTGATGTTCCTGATACTTCCCCCCTGCTCTGTCACCTCCGGGTTCCAACTGAAGGTCATAAGAAAAGTCACCAGTCTCGATAGGTATTCATTTATCTTGATATCCCTTATGTAGTCAGAAGATCTGGCCACATTGTTGATATCGTCCCACAGCTTAAGCGCCCTTGTATCCTCATCTGGCCTAAAAACCGGCTGACCGCCTCTTTCAACATACTTAAGATAGATAGGAAGTATGCTGTCCCCATTGAAGTGTATCCACTCAATTGACCAAAGGTCCTCAGCCGTCCGGTGAGAATAAAGGTTCTGACAATTGATAAAGACACAGTCTCCCGCAGAAACTGCATATTCCTTTCCACCATAGTCTATATATCCACTCCCGCTTCTTACATGGATAAAAAGAAACGAGGACAGGTTCTGCCTTTTGCTGGTGTGGGGCTTCTGGGCTGTAAGTCTGCCTATTTCCTGCAAATAGATCAGATTGTTCTTGGCAAACTCCGATGGGGTGTACAAAAGCCTGTTTGACGAAACATATTCTCCTTGAAATAACTGGTTTTTCATATTTGGATTCTCCATTCTTCCCATTATACCGATTATAAATTGACACGCAAGATAATGCAAATCAAAGTCAAGAAAGTGAATTTAAAATGTCTTATCACACAAATATAATGATATAGAAAAGTGCAAATGAGTATCATTTCATATAAGAAAGGATTATTTTATGGCAAAGAAAGCTTTGATTACCGGAATCACCGGTCAGGACGGATCATACCTGGCAGAGTTCCTCTTGGATAAGGGTTATGATGTACACGGTATCATCAGAAGATCTTCAGTAGATTACAGAGAGAGGATTGCTCACCTTGAGGGTCATGAGCATTTCCACCTTCACTACGGTGACCTCGGAGATTCCATGAGCATCCTGGGAGTAGTTGGAAAGGTAAGACCGGACGAGATATACAACCTGGCTGCCCAGTCACATGTTCAGGTATCCTTCGATTCACCTGAGTTCACTGCTGATGTAGATGCAACTGGTGTACTCAGAGTTCTTGAAGCTGTTCGTCAGTGCGGACTTGCTGATACCTGCCGTATATACCAGGCATCCACCTCAGAGCTCTATGGAAAGGTTGAGGAAGTTCCTCAGAATGAAAATACTCCGTTTCATCCGTATTCACCATATGCGGTTGCAAAGCAGTATGGCTATTGGATGATTAAAGAATATCGAGAAGCATATGGCATATTTGCATGCAATGGGATTCTATTTAATCATGAATCTGAACGCAGAGGAGATAACTTTGTAACGAGAAAAATAACACTTGCTGCAGGACGTATTGCGTGTGGTCTTCAGGATCATTTGGAGTTGGGAAATCTTGATTCCCTTCGTGATTGGGGTTATGCAAAAGACTATGTTGAATGTATGTGGCTGATTCTTCAGCAGGAAGAGCCGGATGATTATGTAATTGCTACTGGAGTTCAACATACCGTTAGAGAGTTTACTACGCTTGCCTTTGCTAATGACGGCATCGAGCTTGAGTGGCGTGGAGAGGGCATGGAGGAAAAGGGATATGACAAGAAAACGGGAAAGATGCTTGTCTGTGTCAATCCCAAATGGTATCGCCCGACGGATGTTGTTAATCTATGGGGCGATCCGACAAAAGCGAGAACTAAACTTGGTTGGAACCCTCAAAAGACTAGCTATGAGGAACTCTGTAAAATAATGGCTGAACATGATCTTCAGCTGGCTAAGAAAGAGGCGGGTGTTCAGTGAGAGTACTTATAACCGGGGGCGCAGGCTTCTATGGGATGAATCTGCGTAAAGAACTGATTTCTGAGGGGTATGAAGTTGTGAGTTGCGATTTGGCTGCCTCGAATGACATAGTGAATATGGACATATTGAATCCTGATGAAATTAGAAGGACAATTGAAGAATACCGCCCGGATGCATTGGTTCACATGGCGGGACAGGCAAATGTGGGTTTATCTTGGCAAAAGCCTCAATTAACAGTTCAGCTTAACGTTATTGGCACGATTAATATTCTTGAATCTATAAGATTAAGTAAATCGGACATAAAAACGGTTTTAATTGGTTCTTCAGACGAGTATGGGGTTCTTAAAGATAAAGGGAAAAACGTAACAGAGAATATCCTTGTAAACCCTGTGACACCATATGCTATTTCTAAAAGAACACAGGAATTGTTTGCTGAACTATACGTAACAAACTATAAGCTTGATATTTGCGTAGCCCGTCAGTTTAATATGTGTGGAGAGGGACAGGCAAAAGGCTTTATTGTTTCGGATTTTGCATCGGGAATAGCAGAAGTTGAAGCAGGTAAGAAACAATATCTTTGTGTTGGTAATCTCGATTCATCTCGTGATTTTATTCATGTAAAAGACGCGTGCAGAGCAATGCGTTTCATTATTGAAGCTGGACATACTGGCGAAGTATACAATGTATGTTCGGGCAAGTCATATAAAGCTAAAGAAATTCTGGAATATATGATTGGAAAATCAGAAGTGCCTATTAAAATTAAAACGGATCCAGCAAAAATGAGACCGAGTGATACGCCTGTGATTTGTGGAAATCATGACAAACTCACAAATCATACTGGTTGGAGACCAAAGTATAAAATTGAACAAGCGTTGGATGATGCGTTGGACTATTGGAGAAAACAAATTCAATGACAGTGTACGGGGTTACAGATGAAAACTGATTTTTTAAATATACAAATTGATAATTTGACTATGGATGAGGCATTAAATGAAATAGATAGGCTGATTCAGCAAAAAAATCATTCTTATATTGTTACTCCTAATATGGATCACATTGTAATGATTGAAAAAGATAAAGCATTTAGAAGGGTATATAGGGATGCGACTCTTGTATTAACTGATGGTAAACCATTGTTGTGGATCTCAAAAATACTCGGAGAGCCAATTAAGGAAAAAGTTTCGGGGGCAGACTTGTTTCCTCGCATGTGCAATTTGGCGGCGAAAAAGCATTATAAGATCTTTATTTTAGGGGCTGCGCCAGGAGTCGCTGAACAGGCTGCGAGGAATCTGAAAAAAAAGAATATTGGTTTACAGATTGCAGGGGTTTATTCACCGCCGTTGGGCTTTGAAAATGACAAAAAAGAAATGGTTAACATATTGAAAAAAGTCAACGAATCTAAAACGGATATTTTAGCAGTTGCATTAGGGTCACCAAAAGGGGAAAAGACTATATATAGGATAAGAAATCATATTTGTGCATCATTATCAATCTCAATTGGAGCCACAATTGATTTTGAGGCAGGCAAAGTAAAACGTGCACCAAGGTGGATGTCTAATGTTGGGCTTGAATGGTTATTTCGAATAACACAGGACCCCAAAAGGTTGATAAAAAGATATTGGAAGGATGCTATTTCCATAATACCCATTGTTTTAAAATATAAAGGATCAAAAAAATGAGAATATGCATTGATTTAACATCATTGTATGATAATTTTTCCGGAATAGAGAGGTATGCTGCGAGTATTGCTGCAAGCATGCTGAATAATAATAATGACGTTTTTATTTTGTTATTTAAAAATGAAATCCATACTTGGTTCAAGAAGTATATTTCTTATAAAAATGTTAAGTGTGTGGTTATACGTGGAAAGAATAAGCTTATATTCAATCAGATTAAACTTCCGGTGGTAATGCATGGGGTAAATGCGGATTGTTTCTTGTTCTTGGCATTCCCTGTTCCAATTTTTTCATGGAAAAAAAACATGGTTTCTACAATCCACGATATTTGTTGTTGGGATTGTCCTGATACGATGAATGGGATGAGTAAATGGTATTTTAGGTTGTCTCATAGGATTGCGATTAGGAAGTGCAAGGCAATAGTCACAATATCTAAGTATTCAAAGAAAAGAATACATAAGAAACTAAATTATCCAAATAAAAGAATTTGGCTTGTGTATTGTGGAGTTGCATCCGAAAGCTTTATTCGACATCAAGATACTAAGGCTATCATAAAAGAAAAATATGGTTTGCCGTCAGTTTATATTTTGTCATTATCAACTTTAGAACCGAGGAAAAATCTCCAATTACTAATTCGAGCATATGTTGCTCTTTTAAACCAAGGGTATTCATTGCCTAAACTTGTATTAGCAGGAAGAAAAGGGTGGAAAATGGATGATTATTTAAATTCGTTGGATCCCAATATACGTGATAATATAATTTTTACGGGCTTTATCGATGAGGATGATTTGGCAGATGTGTATGGTTGCGCAAAATTGTTTGTTTTTCCTTCTATGTATGAAGGGTTTGGATTGCCTCCGCTGGAAGCTTTAGTATGTGGAACAAAGGTATTATCATCAGATGCTGCATCATTGCCTGAGGTGTTAGGCCGGGATGCTGAGTTTTTTTCGTCGTGCGATTTTGAAAGCTTGAAAAAAGAACTGCTTAGGTGTTGTTTGGATGAAGACGAGATTGGATTAGATAAAAGAAGCGAAATCAGAATGAGAATTATCAACTCATTTTCATGGGAGAAGGAGGCTGATAAACTACATGATTTGCTTTGCAGGGAATTTGGTTAGAACTACATTATAAGGGGTAATAATAGTGTATAAAAAAAGACTGTTTATAAATGGGGAATCACTTGCAGGTAAGAATACATATGGAATGAAAAGATATACAACAGAACTTGTTTCGAGAATCGATACTGATAGAAAAATACATGATAAGTATAAGGTCTATCTTCTTATTCCGGAAAACTCAGATTTCAAAGGAGAGTATCATCACATTAAAATATTGAAAATAGGGAAAAAACGATCGGGACCTATTGGAAGAATACTATTTCAACAGTTTACGCTTCCTTTATTTGTAAAACGAAACAAAGCTGTAGGTCTTGATACTTCCTGTGCTCTTCCAATTTGGGGGTTTAGATACATAGGCGTTCCGGATTGTATTTGGGAAGAATACCCAGAGAATTTTAGGACATTTAAAGAGAAACTTGGAAGGGCATATCATATATTTAGAGTGAAAAGAATAGCAAGGAACCATAAGATTCAGTTATTTACACTTAGTGAGTTTTCAAAAAAGGAGATTTGCAGATTCTATGGCCATATTGAAGATAGAATAAAGTTAGTTCAGTGTGGATGGGAGCATATGAATCTTATTTCCGAAAATACAGAAGTTTTTAACAAATTTCCTGAACTTAAAAATGGTGAATATTATTTTTCGTTAGGATCCATTTATAAGCATAAGAATTTTGAATGGATTATAAATGCTGCCAGAAATAATCCGGATATGTATTTTGCCGTCTCAGGAGCGTATGAATACTCTACTTTCTTTTCTAGTTTGAATGTAGACGGTTTGAATAATTTAGTGTTTACTGGTTATTTGACAGATGAGGAAGTGAAAACGCTAATTATGCATTGTAAAGCGCTTATTCAACCTTCATTCTATGAGGGATTTGGCCTCCCTCCATTAGAGGCGTTGAGCTTAGGGAAAAGAGCCATTGTATCGAACTCTTGTTGCTTCCCTGAAATTTATAAAAAATCTGTTATTTATATTGATCCTTCTTCAAAAATAGTTGATATGAATAAATTGGATAAACAAACCGAAACACCAATAGATGTTTTGAAAAAATACTCATGGAAAAATGCGGAAAAGCAACTGAGAGAGTTGTTGTTGGAAGGAGTGAGTTAAAGTATGGGTATCCTTTTTTTTACGAACACACCATCTGAGTATCGTATACCATTATATACTGAATTGTCTAGGAATTATCCGATTGC
Organism: Butyrivibrio sp. UBA3740; assembly: GCA_002372465.1. GTDB lineage: Bacteria > Bacillota > Clostridia > Lachnospirales > Lachnospiraceae > Butyrivibrio. Next base: position 859 of record DFGW01000064.1, on the reverse strand, counting down.
TTTTGTATTTACCAAAATGGAATTGGCGGAGAAAGTGTATAATACTAAAATTGAGGATAGTAAACTAAATGGAATTAGACATATTCCATTTAAAGGCGGGGTTTTAGGTTTGATTCAAATAAGCAAAATGATAGATAGCCCTAAAGTTGATGGGGTTGTAATTCCGCCTATGGATAGTATAATTGAGACAATCTACTCTTATTGTGTTTTTGTATGCGCAAAAAGGAAGCACAAGAGGGTGTATGCACACTGGATAAAATGGGTGGCGCCCAAAGATGAACAACCGTTTTCAAGAAAAGTGAAAAATATCTTTCAAAGAATGATTACCGCACCAATAAATAGAAGATGTGATTATTATTTTGGGAGTGGAAAAAAATCTTGCGAATATTTTGTTAATAATGGTGGAGATAAATCAAAGTGTGGAGGGGTATTCTATTCGAGTATGTCTCCAGTATGTGACTTGACAAATTGGAAACGTGAAATGGGAGTTCCAGAGAATAAGATAATTGTCTTATATTTTGGTAGGGTGATTGAAAAGAAAGGGTTAAGGTATTTAATTGACGCCATGTCGTTGGTGGGCGATGAAAATAAGGGAAAAATATGGCTTGTTGTAGCTGGAGATGGCGAGGATAAACAGAATCTTGAGAGATATGCGAAAGAAAAGAAAGTGCATAATATTACTTGGTTAGGTTATGTTCATCCTGATAGAAGATATGATTATTTTAGCCAATGTGACATATTTGTCCTCCCTACTTATTACTACCAGGGGAGCGTTGAAGGCTGGGGTTTGACGGTGAATGAAGCTATTCAATGTGGGAAGAGAGTGATTGCAACAGAAGCTGTAGGATCCGCTTATGAT
>DFGW01000091.1 GCA_002372465.1 Butyrivibrio sp. UBA3740 | reverse complement strand
TACTTGATCATCATGAAGCCTACGCAACCGATATCAGCAGCATAGAGTTTGAAATAGTGGAACCATCCGTCCATATATGCAACGGTTGGATTAGCCTTGCCTCCGAACATTCCAAGGTGTGCAAGAATAAAGTAAACTGTAAGAATTGTAGGAATGATAACGAATACAAGCATTCCGCCTGCCTTGGTCCTACGGCCAATTTCGTTCATGAGAATAAGACCCACAAACACCATCACCCAGCCAATAAGCTGCATTGATGCACTGCTTCCATATAATTGGAATAACATAAAAAACCTCCTTTGACATATAAAAATTTATAATCAGCAATATGTCACAACTAGTATCTTATCATAGCATATTGCACAATTATACGCAACGAAAAAATGTGATTTATTGTTAAAAACGGGGCACTAGTTGATTTTTTTGGGTTTCCAAGATCTTATCAGAAACCCTTTAGATCATTTTCCTTTGGCATCTCTTTTTTCCATAGTCAACATCCTTAGATACTCCATGGTGTGAAAAGCAATGCCCATATCATGACGGGAATATTCAGTTATCAGCTCCCGGTAGTTGTCTCTGACTGCTTCAATTCCATCCTTGTAATAGGTTATGGAATTGTTGGTCTGGGAAAGGAGTCCCGGTTGAAGCTCATAGGCATTGACGATTCTTTTCCTGTACCATCTTGCCAGAGCAGCTTCTCTTTTAATGTTCTCAATCTCAGCGCCCTTGTAATAGTTCATCACAATGACTCCGTCGGACTCTCTGATAAGGCTCCTTAAAAACATGTCCCTTCCCATATTGTCATAGGAGTAAGGTATGCAAAGAAGGATATCTACTGGCCTCTCATCCAAAGATGCGTCCTTCATCAGTTTTGTTACATTTTCCGTGTATTCTTCCAAAAGCTGATCGGGGATATTGTGCCACTTATCAAGAACATAGGGTTCAACATCGAAGACGATCCCCTTTATCCTTGATCTTCTGTCTGCCTTTTCATTCCATTTTCTTACTCGGTCAAGAACATTTTTCATATAAGAATAGTTCTTTTCATAGCACCATTCCGGTTCGCCGTCTAAGATATAAACATCTATATCATACTCAGCCATCCTAGAAAGAAAATCTTCTATGGATTCTTCGGTGTATTCCGGCTTGATATACTGATAAATCTCAGTAATATCATTCTCCAAAAGGCACCTGATATCGGCATCAGTGGGAAGATGGTCCCAGGAGAAAACTCCGGCACCATATGGATAAGGCTTATCCTCCTCCGGTTTTGAGCCAAAGCCCGTCAGGCTTAAAAGAACGATAAGACTAAGAATTATGCAGTTGAAAATCCTCCCGTCTTTACGCAAAAAGCTTCCTCTTTCTGTCAATCATCTCGTCAATCTGTTCCATATACAGTTTGACATCCTTGACATTGTCACACCGTTCAATCCTTCCACCTTCGCCGTAAACTCTTTTGGTAACAGTTCCGGCCCCCAAAGCTACTATTGATTGAACTTCCTCATTTATCAGAATATTGTAAATCCCGGCTTTTCCCTCTCTGGCATAGCCGGTATTCTCAAAATTCCCGCTGATATTTTTCTGCCTGTAGAGATAATAGGGCTCTAGCCCAAGAGTCTTAGCGCCATTTTTCGCAATCTCCATCATCTCTCCGGTATTCTTCATGGATTCTAACATGGTGGTCTTAAGTTCACCCCTAAGCTCACGCTCCCTGATGGCTTCAAAGAGCCTTGATCCCCTCTTTATTGCAAGGGAATGAACAGTAAGATCATCAGGATCAAGCTTTATGATCTCATCAATTGTGTGTTGAACATCCGATGCATCTTCCCCGGGTAGTCCTAAGATTATATCCATGTTTATATTATCAAAGCCCTCTTCTCTTGCCATATTATAGGCTTCAATAAGCTGTGCTACGCTATGCTGTCTTCCTATTATTCTAAGAGTCGCATCGCTCATGGTCTGTGGGTTTACAGATATTCTGGTAACTCCCATTTCCTTCATGGCAATAAGCTTTTGCCTTGTGATGGAGTCAGGCCTTCCTGATTCCACCGTAAATTCTTTTACATGAGATAAATCAACCTTATCCCTGAGATATCCTATAAGCTCCTTGATCTGATCAGGTTCTAAAGTGGTGGGAGTCCCACCTCCGATATAGACGGTATCCAGGGTCTTATCGGCAAAGTCCTTTGCCACATAATCAATCTCTTTTTTAAGGCACTCAATATAGTCGTCCACAAGCCCCTTAAAAGCACCTATGGGATATGAAGTAAAGGAGCAGTAAAGACAAGTGGTGGGACAGAACGGAATTCCTATATAGAGGCTGTATCCGTTCTGATAGTCGATGTCTTTAAGTACCTCTTTTTCTCTTTTGGCTATATCAATGCTGAGGTTTATCTTCTCGTCACTGACAAGGTAGGTCTCCTTCATGTAGCAAAAGACCTCTTCCTCACTCTTACCTTCCTCCAAAAGGTTCATGGCAATCCTGGTGGGACGAATACCCGTAAGGTCGCCCCAAGGAAGGTTCTTCCCGGTCTTTTCTGAAAGAGTAAGATAGATTTCCTTTTTAAGGTCATTCTTGGTCTTGTCTACATCAATAAAGGATATTTCATCATCCGGTGAAACATCCTTTTCTTTTTCTGGAACGCTACCCCTTTTCCCTACAATTACCCTGACATCTTCTTCCGGGTAAAATGCTTTAAAAAGGGAATGTATATCATATTGGTACTTATCTTCGTCTATATATATAACCTGCATAATGTTTTAAATAATAAATGGATTGTACATCTTCTCATGACCGATGGTGGTAACTTCTCCATGTCCCGGATAGACAACTGTTTCATCCGGCAGGACAAAAAGCTTATCCTTCACTGAACGGATAAGATCGCTGGTGGAGCTGGTGGGGAAATCGGTTCTTCCCACAGACTCCTCGAAAAGTGTATCACCGCTTATGAGAATATCATCCTTCTCAAAGTAGAAACAGCAGCTTCCGGAGGTGTGTCCCGGAGTTGCCAAAAGCTTACAGGAAAGACCTGCAGCCTCAATAAAGTCACCGTCATTGTAAACCATATCCGGAGTAACAGCGCAATTTGCCCCAAAGTCATTGGACAGATTAAGGTATTTATCCTTACAGATAGCCTCTTCCTTGGAGTAGCATCCAATACGGGCACCAGTAAGCTCCCTTAGTTCATCACAGCCTCCGATATGATCAAAGTGACCATGGGTTAATAAAATGAGGTCGACTTTAAATTTCTTTTCCGTAAGAGTATCGTATATCTTCTGTCCCTTATCAGCCGGGTCAAAAAAGATACAGTGCTTAAAGCCTTCCGCATCTACCTCGTTTTCCTTGAAGACAAAGTAGCAATTAGTTCCTATCATCCCAAGGGTAAACATTCCCACATTAGTCTCTTTATCAGCCATCAGCCGGTTGTCCTTTCAATATCAATAACGGAATCAATCTGTCTGATCTTATCAACAATCTCACGGAGCTGAACTCTTGATGAAACCTGGAAGGATGTCTCCATGGTGGCAAGTCCCTGCTTACTGGTCCTTGTATTCATGGAAATGATATCGATATCCCTCTCGGTAAGAGCTCTAGATACATCAGCCAGAAGTCCATGCCTGTTGTTGGCAAAGATCTTGATCGTTGCAGCATATTTACCGCCGGAGGAAGATGAGTCGTTCTGCCATCTGGCTTCAATAAGTCTGGTTCTGTCCTCTTCCTGCATCTTAACAACGTTAATGCAGTCCTTACGGTGGATAGAAACGCCTCTTCCCCTTGTGACAAATCCGCAGATCTCATCACCGGGAACAGGATTACAGCACCTGGAGAATCTCACAGCAACATCATGGACGCCCTTAACAATGATCTCATTATCGGAGCCGGAAACCTGAGGGGTTACATGGCTCTCTGCAACTGCTGCAAGAACCTCCTCATCGGTGATGTTTCTCTTGTGCTCTTTATCACCCAGCTCAAGCAGCTTATTGACAATCTGACCTTCTTTAAGTCCGCCATGTCCAACAGCTGCAAGTACAGCATCCCACTCATGGAATCCGTACTTCTTGGTAACAATTGCCTGATACTCAGGCTTGGCTATTATGAAGTAATCCAGACCTTTACTCTTGCAATATTCAATGAGGTGCTCCTTCCCCTTTGTAATGTTCTCCTCTTTGAGCTCATGTCTGAACCACTGATTGATCTTATTCTTGGTAGAGGTGGATTTGGCAATTGCAAGCCAGTCTCTTGAAGGTCCCCTGGAATTCTGGCTAGTGACAACTTCGATTCTGTCACCGTTTTGAATCTTATAGTCAATGGGGACAAGCTTGCCGTTAACCTTGGCACCGATCATCTTATTACCTACAGCGCTGTGGATACTGTAAGCAAAGTCAATAGGTGTTGAACCTGCCGGAAGATTTTTAACTTCTCCTGTTGGGGTAAAGCAGTATACATCCTCAGAGAACAGGTTTAGATCGCTCTTTAGAAGGCTCATAAATTCCTGGTTGTCAGAAAGATCCTGTTGCCATTCAAGGATCTGACGGAGCCAAATGAGCTTCTCTTCTTCACCGGTCTCGGACTTCTTACCGTCAGAAGCCTCTTTGTACTTCCAGTGAGCAGCGATACCATATTCAGCAGCCCTGTGCATATCATAGGTACGGATCTGGATCTCAAAAGGCTGTCCGGTCTGACCGATAAGTGTGGTATGCAGGGACTGATACATATTGGGCTT
>DFGW01000049.1 GCA_002372465.1 Butyrivibrio sp. UBA3740 | reverse complement strand
ATCATGCTTCAGGTAAAAGAGATGACGGAGAACCACCGCAGCACTGCCGAGATTGCAAGTGCAGTAAAGCGTCCGCCCTTTGTTGTGGGCAAGTTCCAGAACTGGGCAAGGAAGTATACCTTGGAGCAGCTAAAGGGAGCGCTGGAGCTTTGTGCCTCCAACGACGAGGCGGTCAAGAAGGGAAAGCTGGACTATATTATCAGTGTAGAGATGGTGATAATAGCTTGTACCAGCGTTGGCAAAGCCGGCAGAATTTGAAATTATCAGGGCGTTAGCTTATACTATACAAAGTGTGACCACCGGTCACAGAAGAGGTGTTTATGAGAGAAAAACCAAGACCCCAGGAACTTTACAGACACTTTAAAGGTAACCTGTATCAGATCGTCACCATTGCGATCCACTCTGAGACCAGGGAGGAGATGGTGGTATATCAGGCACTGTACGGGGATTTCAAGACCTATGTAAGGCCGCTTGATATGTTCATGTCAGAGGTTGACAGAGTCAAGTACCCGGATGTGGAACAGAAGTACAGATTCGAGAAGGAGGAACCGAAAGCTGACTCAGTGCTTTCCGGCTTTAAGCTTGATAAGACTCCCCCCAAGGAGTCGGCTGTCATGAGCAAGAGCGTGGATGAAGAGGCCAAGGAGCTGAATCTTAATCCCCTTGTCATCGAGTTTATGGATGCGGACCTGGCAGTGGACAAGAACGGGATACTATCAAGACTTCGTCCTGTAATAACAAATGATATGATTGATATAATGGCCATGGACCTTGGCGTTGTGATAAATGAGGGAAATGTCTACGACAGGTACGAAGACCTTCGCAATGTCCTCACCACCATGGAAAAATATGAAAGTACAAGATTAAGGAGTTAATAATGAAATTATTGTCAATTGCTGTACCATGCTACAATTCCCAGGATTATATGTCCAAGTGTATTGATTCTTTGCTTGTGGGCGGAGAGGAAGTAGAGATACTCATTGTAGATGATGGTTCAAAGGATAATACCCCCAGGATCGCAGATGAGTACGCGGCCAAGTACCCAACAATCTGTAAGGCTATCCATAAGCCCAACGGAGGACACGGCTCAGCTGTCAATGCAGGTATCGAGAATGCCACAGGTCTTTTCTTTAAGGTCGTTGATTCTGACGACTGGGTAAAGGAGATTGCCTACAGAAAGATTCTAAGCACTCTTAGCGAACTGGCAGGAGGAGAGAACCAGCTGGATCTTCTTATCAGCAATTTCGTATATAACAAGGTGGGAGAGAAGCGCCACAAGGTAATGCGCTACACCAGGATGTTCCCTGTGGAGAAGCTCTTTACCTGGAAGGATGTCAAGAGAACACCAAAGGGGCACTACCTTCTTATGCATTCTGCAATCTACAGGACCAAGCTCCTTAGACAGTGCGGACTTAGGCTCCCTGAGCATACTTTCTATGTAGACAACATCTATGTTTTTAACCCGCTTCCATTCGTTAAGAACATGTATTATCTGGATGTTAACTTCTATTATTACTACATTGGCCGTGAGGATCAGTCAGTTAACCAGAAGATAATGCTTTCACGTATCGATCAGCAGATCAAGGTCAACAAGCTGATGGTCGACTACTATGTTGAGAACTATGGCATGATTCGTTCACAGCGTGAGCGCCATAAGTACATGTTCAATTACCTTGAGATCATTACAGCTATCTCCTCAGTACTCCTTATTACAGAGGATACCAAGGAGAACCTTGCCAAGAGAAAAGAGCTTTTGGACTACATCAGGGAAAAGAACTTCCTATTATATGTAAAGATCAGATACAGTATCGAAGGTACCTATATCTATCTCCCGGGTAAGGGCGGAAGAAAGATCACACTGGCAGGCTATAAGCTGCTTCAGAAGATTTTCCACTTCAACTGATGCAGATTTTATAGTTTTTTAATAATCCGGTGTAAAACAGGATAAAATCAGTGTATTGTCACAAATAATCCTCATAAATCAACGATAATATGTAAAAGTTGATTATTTACATGTGTTTTTAAAGTGCTAGAATAAGTCTTGATTATTAGACGCACCAGGTTTTAGCTTGAATTTATGAGGATTGTATTATTATGAAAAAGTTTTATGAAAAGTGGACGGGAAGGGCAGTTAACCGTGATCTCTTCAGAGATCTCCTTACACTGGCCGCTCCTGCGCTGATCTACGCAGCACTGTATCTGGTCTGGTTCACAGCCCTTGAGAAGCATACCTTTTCTCATTACTCCATCATACACACTGCAGTAGATGACCTGATCCCATTTAATGAGATCTTTGTAATACCTTATTATGCGTGGTTTTTATATGTTGTGCTGGCAGTAGCCTTCTTCATGTTTTCCTTTGATGTGGAGGACTACTACAAATGTTTCTTCTTCCTGGCATCAGGAATGACAGTATTCCTTGTGGTATCAACACTGTTCCCTAACATGCACTATTTAAGACCTGCAGTTTTCCCAAGGGACAACGTGTTCACCAGCCTTGTAGGAATTATTTACAGCCATGATACAGCATCAAACCTCTGGCCCAGTATTCACGTTTATAACTCCATTGGCGTTATGATCGCTGTTCATCGCAGCAAGAGATTTGGCAAGGCAGGCAAGATAGTAAGTGATTTTATCGGAATCTCCATTATCCTGTCCACGATGTTTATCAAGCAGCACTCAGTATATGACGTGATCACTGCTTTCATCATGGCCATCATCTTCTACATCATCTATTACCACACCTCTATCCTTGAGAGCTTTTGTGGCCGTCAGGAAGAGAGAGTGGCAGTACATTACAACTAAGCTTTGAATATTTGCATAGCCGCAGGGCATAGTTTATGATTTTATTATCAGAAACTTGTTCCGGCGGCTATTTTTTTTCCTGTTAGAAAGACTAACTATTAAAAGTC
>DFGW01000070.1 GCA_002372465.1 Butyrivibrio sp. UBA3740 | reverse complement strand
ATCAAGCTGGAGCACAACCAGTTTGTATCAATAAACAGAAGCGCTGCTGTTGAGCTTAGGATCACTCTTGAAGCCTTCGGCACAGAGCATAAGGAAGAGATCCTTAATGCACTTAATCAAAACGGCTATCAGCCAAGAATAGTAAGGACAAATATTTAATAATGGTTTCAAAAAAAATAGCATCAAAGAAGAGACTGAAGGAGTATCTGATCATAACTATCGCCTCATTAATCTATGGAGCGGGTACAGCTTTTTTGGTTGACCCCAACGACCTGGCTCCCGGCGGAATGACAGGTCTTGCAATTGTTTTAAATCGTCTCTTGAACATCGGGACCGGAACATGGTTTTTGCTTTTGAATATACCGATCCTGATCATTGCCATAAGAAAGTTTGGCATAAGATTTACCATTTCTACGATCTACGCCACGGCTATGATATCGGTATTTACCGATCTTTGTACCATGTTTTTCGGTCAGTTCGTGATCCATGACATCATATTGGCAGTTACCATCGGTTCCGCCATGACTGGTCTTGCCATCGGAATGATATTCAAATGTCATGCCACAAGTGGTGGTACGGATGTTATAATTAAACTGTTAAGGATGCGATACCCACATATTAAGACCGGTGTTTTGTATATCCTTACAGATATGGTGGTTCTGGTCATTGCAGCCTTTGTATTTCATGATCTTGCAGCTGCCATGTATTCATTTCTGGCTGTTATGGTTGTCAGCTTTGTGGTTGACTTTGTTTTGTACGGCAGAGACGGAGCAAAGCTTCTTTATATTATTTCGGACAGGCCTGACATTATTACAGCAAGACTTCTTACAGAACTTGATATTGGCGCAACCCACGTTTTTGCGCAGGGGGCTTACTCGGGGGAGAAGAAAAAAGTCATTATGTGCGCCATTAAAAAGAGATTATATCCTCAGGCTGAGGATATTGTCAGAGAAGAGGATCCGAATGCCTTTATGATCGTTTCCAGCGCCAGTGAAATATTTGGTGAGGGATATAAAAGTTATTTTGATGAGAGAATGTAAACTATGGGGAACAATACTCTGGATAGAGGTGAACGCCGAGGCGTCAGGAATACGCAAAATATCATTTCAATTATCTTTTTAAGTCTGGTGGCTTTGATGGCACTGTCCTTCAGCATTGTGCTGCTTATCAGGAATGCCAACCTCCAGAGACAGGAAGATGCTGTCCAGAGTGAGCTTGATGCTCTTAATTCCGAGGGGTATTATACAGAGATTGAAGCCCAGAAGCTGGTGGAAAATGCCAAAATCGAGGCTGAGGAGAGCACCAAAAACTCCATCAGGCAGATGATCCAGGAGAGGCTTGAAAACGGCGACAGTGCTACAACAGCTATCAGAGCTCTTTTCCCTGATCAGATCGTGGTGGCAAGCTCAGGAAGGTACTATTTCTTCCCTATCCTGGATACCATCGAGCACCACGGCTTTAATGAAGAAGACTTTGTTGAAGGGGCAGATGGTTTCCTTGAATATGTAGGAGATGATTCTACCGTAGAGATCAAAAAGGGCGTGGATGTATCCAGATTCCAGGGGGCTATCAACTGGGAAAAGGTTAAGAACGCAGGTGTTGATTTTGCAATTGTGAGAGCAGGACTTCGCGGAACTACCGAAGGTAAGCTCCTTGAGGATGATTATTTTGAGGACAACGTAAAAGGCGCTACAGAGAATGGCATAGATGTTGGGGTATATTTCTATTCCCAGGCCATAAACGAAGAGGAAGCCAGGGAAGAGGTTCAGATGATCCTGGATCTTATTGAACCCTTCGACATAACCTATCCGGTAGTCATTGATGTGGAATCTGCAGAGTCCGACACAGCTAGAACCGCCAATCTCACCACTGATGATTATGAGAAGGTTGTAAAGGTCTTTTGCGATACTGTTAAGAATGCAGGCTACAAGCCTATGATCTACGGCAATGTCAAATCCTTTACGCTTCTTATGGATGCTGCGGACGTTGATGACTATGATATCTGGATTGCTTACTACGGAACTCCTTTGTATTATCCTTATCATTTCAACATCTGGCAATTCACATCCAGTGGCAAAGTTGATGGAATCGATGGGGATGTTGATCTTAACATTGCAATAAACGGATATTGATTTCAAAGGTGTCAAGAAAAAATACTTGACACCTTTACTTTTTTTGTATAATATAGGTTCTGTTGCGAAGGTGAGGTATTTTATGGAGAAAATCGTTGAACAGGGCCTTTTGTATGATTTCTACGGTGAGCTTTTGACAGACCATCAGAGACAGATCTACGAAGCGGCGGTTTACAATGATATGTCGCTTACTGAGATTGCTGATGAACATGGGATCAGCAAACAGGGTGTCCACGATTTGATCAAAAGATGCACCAAAGCACTTCAGGGATACGAGGATGCCTTGCACATGATAAGACGTTTTGAGGCCATCAAGACACAGGCTGAGGAACTGAGGAGCCTTTCGGCTAAGGATATGGACTACGCCGAGTTTAAGGAAATGACACTTGGTATTTCTGACAAAATATTAGAGGAACTTACTTAATGGCTTTTGAGAATTTATCTGATAAATTACAGAATATATTTAAGGGATTGAAGAGCAAAGGCCGTCTTACTGAGGAAGATGTTAAGCTTGCCCTCAAGGAAGTCAAGATGGCTCTTCTTGAAGCGGATGTAAGCTTCAAGGTTGTTAAACAGTTCATCTCATCAGTTCAGGAAAGAGCAGTAGGTGAGGACGTTTTAAATGGTCTTAATCCCGGACAGATGGTTATCAAGATCGTTAATGAAGAGATGATATCTCTCATGGGGTCTGAGACCACAGAGATTAAGTTCCAGCCCATCAATGAGATCACAGTTATCATGATGTGTGGTCTTCAGGGTGCTGGTAAAACCACCACAGCAGCCAAGATTGCCGGCAAGATAAAGCTTAAGGGCAGAAAGCCTCTGCTTGTTGCCTGCGATATTTACAGACCTGCGGCTGTTGATCAGTTACAGATCAATGCCACTAAGCAGGAGGTGGATTTCTTTTCACTGGGTACTGATATAAGCCCTGTGGAAATAGCTAAGGCTTCAATTGACCATGCCAGGAAGAATAACAACAATGTTGTTATCATCGATACAGCTGGTCGACTTCAGATAGATGAAGCAATGATGAAGGAGCTTGTAGACATTAAGCAGGCAGTTACCGTTCATCAGACTCTCCTTGTTGTTGACGCCATGACCGGTCAGGA
>DFGW01000149.1 GCA_002372465.1 Butyrivibrio sp. UBA3740 | reverse complement strand
AGAATACAAAAGCATCTTTGACAGACTTGAGAATGTGCAGGAAAATGGCGAGTTGTCAGCACTTTCCTATAGTGCTATCATTAAATTGACACACAGCGTAGCGTATAAACTTACAATGAAACAGGATAACGTTCAGAAGAAAGTTGGTGATTTCATGGGCGGAAAAGTGTTGGATTTACCGGAGTTTAAGATATACGATCAGGGAAAAGAAGAAGGCAGAAAAGAAGGCAAAGAAGAAGGCAGAATACTGGCCAGATTTGAGGATGGAATGCCTGTAGAGCTGATTGCAACAAAATCAAATGTAACTGTTGACTTTGTAAAGACAGTTCTTGTGAATAATGGAATAAGCTCTTTGTAAATAACAAGAGTTGTGATGAAGGCTTCTTTGACTATGTCATGGAGGCGTTCGAAAAGAGATTAATGATTAATTTTAATAAATAATTAGACTAATTATACCCACTTCATATTTGCATGAAGTGGGTATTTGATTAATGTTTGCCAAGAATCATAAAAATCTAAAAATTTTATACAAATTTATAAAAATAATATCAAAAAATCGTATTTTTTTTCTTGAAGTGCAGATGTACGATTGTTAAAATTACATTAGAAACAAGGAGGAAAGTGCTGGATTTCCTTTTTTGATTCCGGTACTCCCAAATTATGAGGAGGAGTGCTAAACAAAATAACCTAAAAAGAAGGGAGACAGAGGAGAACATGATAAAGAAAATCAGAGAAAACAAAGGTTTTACACTTGCTGAGCTGCTTATTGTAGTAGCTATCATCGCAGTATTGGTAGCTGTTGCTATCCCTGTATTTACAACACAGTTGGAGAAAGCTGCAGAAGCTGCAGATCTTGCTAATATCAGATCAGCATATGCAGAGGCATCAGCTGAGTTATTGGGATCTGGCACAAAGACAGCAACTAAATCTACTTCCAAAGCTCAGAGCACAGGTGCTTTTGACAAGGCTGATACATCTGGAGTTTCATGGGCAACGTTACCTACTAACGTAAAGAAAGGTGATCCTTTTACTGTAACAGTAACAATTGCTGATGATGGATCCGAAACAGTTACTATTAATCAGTCTTCACCTACACCATAAGATTGTATAAACCTCAATTCAGGTGAAAAGCAAAAAAGTATAAGGCTATATTCTGAAAAGAATATTATTGCCTAGCATGGATTAAACCTTAGCGCAGTATAGTATCCCTAAGGGATTTATACTGCGCTGAGGATATTTGTATTTATGGAACTGACATTTTTACATCAATCGGAAACTTAAAAAATTGAATCAGTTAAGGGGGTACCATGGCTAAGAGGAGAATTGGCGAGCTTTTGATTGAGCGGGGGCTTATTACTGACAACGAACTTGACTTTGCCTTGGATATGCAAAAGCTCACCCACGAAAAGCTGGGGGAAGTTCTTATTGGCAACAAGATTGTCACTCCTGAGAATATAGCTCAGGCTCTTGCCACTCAGCTTGAAGTAGATTACGTGGATCTCAACAAGAGGAATATTTCCTCAGAGATGACGCGTATTGTAAGAAGAAATACCGCCAAACAGAACCACCTGGTTCCTTTACAGAAGCAGGGAGACACTCTGTTTGTGGCTATGGAAGATCCATTAAATTACTTTGCCATGGACGAAATAAGGAAGGCGACCAGCTTAAAGGTTGTTCCCCTTATTGCCACCAAGGCGGCGATTGAACATGCCATCAATTCAATTTATGGTAATGAGACTGCCAACAAGGCCATCGCCGACTATACCAAGGAGCAGGGCGAGGAAGAGAATTCTTCCGATGCTGCTCTTTCTAACTTTGACTTCATTATCTCATCAAACGTGATTACGGGAGATGCAGAGAGCGCTCCTACCATCCGTCTGGTGAATTCCATCATAGAACGCGCCGTTCAGGAGCGCGCATCGGATATCCATTTCGAGCCAAGAGAGAACGACATGGACGTTCGTATGCGAATTGACGGTATCATGAGGGAGATCCTTACGGTGCCCAAGAATATCACTGCTTCAGTGATCGCCAGAGTAAAGACAATGTCCGGTATGGATGTTGCGGAAAAGAGAGTACCTCAGGACGGGCGATTTGCTGCAAGCGTCTTAAATAAAAGCATCGACATGCGTGTTTCCACTCTTCCAATTGCCTGGGGAGAGAAGATAGTATGTCGTCTTCTGGACAAATCCAACACTAACATTGATAAAGAAATGCTGGGACTTAGGCCCGATGACATGGAGAAGTACGAGAAGCTTATCCATTACAAGAACGGCGTTATGCTCCTGGTTGGTCCCACCGGTTCAGGTAAAACCACAACCATGTATGCAATGCTCAATGAGCTCAATACCAGGGATGTGAACCTTGTTACTTTGGAAGACCCTATCGAGTATAACCTTGATGGTCTTAATCAGGTTCAGATCAATCCCAAGGTAAACATGACCTTTGCTTCCGGTCTAAGAGCTATTCTTCGACAGGACCCGGATATTGTATCTGTGGGTGAAATCCGTGACGGCGAGACTGCTGAGATATGTATGAGAGCTGCTCTTACGGGCCGTTTCGTTATCAGTACCATTCATACCAATGACGCGGTAGGCGCCATAGACCGTCTTATAGATATCGGAGTCGAGCCTTACCTTGTATCTGCAACACTGCGAGGCGTAATCTCCCAGAGGCTTATAAGACGTATCTGTCCTTATTGCGGTGAGGAGTATGAGCCTCAAAGGGACGAAGTGGAAAGACTCAACTTAAAGATGCAGCCCGGGCTTAAGTTCAGGTACGGAAAAGGCTGTCAGCACTGTTACAACACCGGCTATTCGGGACGAATCGCGGTTTTTGAGATCATGCTTATAAATCCCGTGGTAAGGGAGCTTATCTACAGAAATGCAGGCAGAAAGGCCATCGAAGAAGAGCTTATGAAGCCTGAGAACAATTTTGTTTCCCTGAAGGATGCAGGTGCGAGACTGGTTCTTGAGGGAATCACTACAGCTTATGAAGTTATGAGGATAACCAACGAAAACGACTAAAGAAAAAGGTGGGCTTAAATCATGACCGATATTGAACAGCTGGTAAAAAGAGCTAAAGAAGAAGGAGCATCGGATATCCATATTGTTTGCGGACTTCCGCCAAAATACAGAAAAAGCGGAGACCTTGAGAATATGGAGGATACAGCAGTTACAGAGGAAGACTGTATTAACCTGGCCAAAAAGCTTTCAAAGACCCAGGAGTATTTCGATGAACTTATGACAACAGGAGAGCTTGACGCGGCAGACAGCTTTGCAGGAAACCGTTGCCGTATTCACCTGTTTAAACAGCAGGGAGTTCCAAGCCTTGCCCTTCGTATACTATCCGAGCAGATTCCCAAACTCGAAACACTGGGACTTCCTCCCGCAGTGTTGGATCTTCCAAGGCTCCACAAGGGCATTGTACTTGTGACGGGAGAAACAGGCTCCGGTAAATCTACAACACTTGCGGCAATACTGGATAATATCAACCACAACTACAAGCGCCACATTGTTACCTTGGAAGACCCTATCGAGTATATGTATACACCTGACCTTTGCGCTATAAACCAGCGAGAGGTGGGTAAGGATACCCAGAGCTTTGCCATGGGACTCAGGGCTTCGCTTCGTGAGGATCCCAACGTAATCCTCATCGGTGAGATGCGTGACAGAGATACCATTGAGACAGCTATTACAGCGGCTGAAACAGGCCACCTTGTATTCGGAACCCTGCACACAGGCTCTGCATCGGATTCCATAGACCGTATGGTACAGGTTTTCCCTGAGGCAGCCCAGCAGCAGATAAGGCTTCAGCTTTCAATGGTGCTTCAGGCAGTACTTACCCAGCAGCTTATCCAGAAGAAGGGTGGAGGAAGAGCCCTGGCTGCGGAATATATGATTGTTACGGATGCCATAAGAAATCTTATCCGTACAGGCAATACACCTCAGATTGCCAATGCGGTTGCCACCAGCGCAGAAATTGGCGGACAGACAATGGATCAGGCTATTGTTATGCTGGTTCGAAAAGGACTTATTACAAGGGAGAATGCTCTTCATTATTGCGTGAACAAAGACTATGTAACCAGAAACATGAACTAAACGGGGGTAATGTAGGTGAACAGCTATAAGTACACAGCACTTTCGGCTACAGGCGAGAAGGTTACCGGTTTGATCGAGGCCGTGAATCAGATTGATGCCACATCCAAGGTAAGACAGCAGTATGATATGGTCCTTGATATCAAGGAATTAAAGGGAGCCCTGGGGCTTCCGGATTTTCTTAACGCTGAGATTGGAAGCGGCAAGCTCAACAACAAGGAATTCACCCTGATGTGCAACCAGCTGTCAACCATTCTGTCTGCAGGTATACCTATTTCAAGAGCCATAAGACTTATAGGAAACAAGGTATCTGACAAGAAGCTTAAAAAGATCCTTCAATCAGTGGGAGAGGATGTAGAGGCAGGCAGTTCTGTTTCTTCATCCTTTGAAGAGCATGGGGGAAATCTTTTTCCTGTCACTTTCATCGAGACTATAAGAGCAGGTGAGGCTGCCGGAGATCTGGCAGGAGCCTTCGATTCCATGGCCAGACATTTTGACAAACAGACCAAGATGGGCGCAAAGGTAAGAGCAGCCATGGGTTATCCTCTGTTTGTTTTAGCGGTAGCGGTAGGAGTAGTTATAGTACTTATGGTAAAGGTTGTTCCTACCTTTACAGCGATATTTAAGGATCTTGGAACCGAACTTCCTCTCATGACAAGGATACTTATCGGTGTCTCCAATTTCTTCAGCAAATATGTTCTTTACATGATAATGATCATTGCAGCTATTATAGTAGCTTTTATCCTGTATAAGAGGACTCCGAGCGGCAGAATGAACCTGGCAAGGCTCCAGCTCAAGCTCCCGGTTCTTGGCAATATTGCAGAGCTCAATGCGGCAAGTCTTTTTGCCAACACCATGGCTACCATGATCGGAGCGGGACTTCCCATAACAAAAGCGATACATATCACCAGCCAGGTAATGACCAATGACCTGTTCAAGGATAAGGTTGAAGGAATGGTCTTAAGGATTGAGGAAGGCCGTACCGTAGTGGATTCCATGAGAGAGACCGAGATCATGCCTGATATCCTGACAGATATGGTAGGCGTGGGCGAAGAGACCGGTGAGTTGAAACATACGCTGGATGTAACTGCAGAGTATTATGACAATGAACTTGAGCAGGCGGTACAGAGCGCCATTTCCAAGCTTGAACCTACGCTCCTTATTTTCATTGCAGGAGTTGCGGGATTTATTGTTATTGCGATTTATATGGCTATGTTCACAATGTATGGAAGCATGTGACCCAGAAAAACCTGATAATACATACTTTCAGAGCGGGGGATAAAGAATATTGCTAATCTATTACGGCGTATTGACTGCGGTTTTCGGACTGGTTTTCGGATCCTTTCTTAACTGCACTGCGATGCGCATTGCAAGGGGAGAGGATTTTGTAAAGGGGAGAAGTCACTGCATGAGCTGTTCACACGAACTCTCGGCAGCGGACCTTATTCCTGTTTTAAGTTACCTGTTCCACAGAGGCAGATGCAAATACTGTGGGGCCAAGGTATCCATCAGATACCCGATCACGGAACTTTCTTTTATGGCCCTTAGTCTTGGGCTGTATATGGGGATATTTGACATAAGCCTCGGAGCTGTTATTTCTTTTTTCAAATACTGGTTTTTGACGGGCTGTCTTTTTGTCATTGCCCTGACAGACCTTGAGAACTTTGAAATACCGGACGGGGCACTTATAACAGGAGCAATCTCCTGGTTAATATTTACAGCAGCGGAGCTGGTCCTTGGAATACACGATATAAAATGGGTTCTTCACCATCTGCTGGCCGGCTTACTCGTAGGAGGAGTGATGCTGCTTATAAGCCTTGTGATGGACAAGGTCCTTGGCAGAGACAGCATGGGCGGCGGCGACATAAAGCTCTTTTCCCTGCTGGGGCTGTATCTTGGATACGCAGGCACTTACGAGCTGGTTATTTTGTCCTGTATAGTAGGACTTTTATTTGCGGGAGCAAGGAAGGTACTTAGTAAACCTGCTACGAAGGAATTTCCCTTCGGGCCCTCCATAGCACTTAGCGGGTATCTTCTTCTGATATTTGGGGATATGCTGACAAACTGGTATTTTGGCTTCTTTATGTGATTTCACAAAAGTATATAAAAGGGGTACACAAATGGCAAAAAATGATGGAATTCTCGGTATCGA
>DFGW01000139.1 GCA_002372465.1 Butyrivibrio sp. UBA3740 | reverse complement strand
CTCGTCGATGATGTAGACCTTCTTTTTTCCTCTGGTTGGGGAGTAGGAGACCTCGTCAATGATCTCTCTGACGTTGTCTACGCCATTGTTGGAAGCAGCATCGATCTCGATGACGTTCATGCTGTTGCCTGTTGCGATCTCTTTGCACATCTCACACTCGCCGCAGGGACTTCCGTCCACGGGGTGTTCACAGTTGACTGCCTTCGCCAAAATCTTTGCAACAGAAGTCTTACCTGTTCCACGAGTTCCGCAGAACAGGTAAGCATGTCCGACTCTATCTGATCGAATCTGATTCTTGAGCGTTGTGATTATATGATCCTGGCCTTTGACATCTTCAAAGACCGGGGGTCTGAATTTCCTGTATAGTGCTACATAACCCATTTAAATAACTACTCCAACAAAACTTCTTACGCTGACGCAGAGTGCGCTTTAATCCCCAAAGCATACTCCAAGCATCTTGGCTTCTTTGATGATGCTGGCATCAGGTGATACATATTTGAGCTTACCGGCGATCTCAGAAAGAGGCACCTTTACGATCTCTCTGTTCTTGTAAGCTACCATATATCCATATTCCTTGTTAAGGATCAGCTGTCCTGCCTCTGCTCCAAGCCTTGAAGCAAATACCCTGTCGTAGGGATCAGGCATTCCGCCCCTCTGCATGTGGCCGGGAACAGTTACTCTTACTTCGTGACCGGTCTTCTTCTGGATGGCTTCTGCGATCTCATAGGATACTGACGGGTACTTGTAGTTGGCCATCTTCTCCTTATATTCCTTCTTGGAGAGCTTGGCATCCTTCTTGGAGATTGCACCCTCAGCAACGGCAATAATAGTAAACCTACTGCCTCTCTGGTCTCTTGCCTCGATGGCATCGCAGACCTTGCCTATGTCATAAGGAATCTCAGGAATAAGGATGACGTCTGCACCTCCTGCAAGTCCTGCATTCAGTGTAAGCCATCCAACCTTGTGTCCCATGACTTCGATGATAAATACACGTCCATGGGAATCAGCTGTTGTATGAATATTATCAATAACATTAGTCGCAACATCTACGGCGCTCTGGAAACCAAAGGTCATATCTGTGCCCCAAAGGTCATTATCAATTGTCTTTGGAAGGGATACTACGTTGAGTCCCTCCTCACTTAACAAGTTCGCTGTCTTCTGGGAACCGTTTCCGCCCAGAACCACAAGACAGTCAAGCTGAAGCTTGTAATAATTCTGCTTCATTGCCTCAACCTTATCAAGTCCGTTCTCATCAGGTTCTCTGATGGTCTTGAATGGAGTTCTTGAACTGCCAAGAATAGTTCCACCCTTAGTCAGGATACCTGAAAAGTCCTTCGAGGTCAGCATTCTGAAGTCGCTGTAGATGAGTCCTCTGTATCCGTTCTTGAATCCATAGAACTCAACTTCCTCTCCGCTGTGCGCAATACACTTAACAACGCCGCGCATTGCTGCATTCAAAGCCTGACAGTCACCACCACTAGTCAACATACCAATTCTCATCATGTGAAAAAGGCCTCCTTTGAATTAAAAGCTAAAAGCTTATTTGTAAACGCACACTACTAGTAATTATACATTAATATTACCTGTACTGCCAAGTAATCTGGTTGACTAGGTACCATTAAAAAAGTATAATAAAAAACGCTTCGGAACTATGTCCGAAGCCCTTTGGAGACGTATCAAAGTGGTCGTAATGAGGCGCACTCGAAATGCGTTTGTCCTTTTGGGCACGCGGGTTCGAATCCCGCCGTCTCCGTTATAGCATAAGCCTTAGCGGCACTAAAAAGCCTGTACACGATTGACATGTACAGGCTTTTTGTCTGATTAGTTATTTACAAAGTTGGAACAGTTTTGCATATTGAGCATCTGATCCTGCTGCCGGAGAACACCTCGTGATCTGTAACCTTACCGCACTTTTTGCAATAGTGAGGCTCATACGCAGCACCGGCGTCTTTGACACAAGTGTCCTCCCGAGTATTAGCTACACCTCCACTAATTCCCTCAAGGATATCATCATTTAACATTTCTCTTACCTCCTGCGCCATTTGAGTATCTCCTTTCACTGATCGTTAAACAGGTATAAACCTATTACTCTTTTATACGAAGCTTTTGTTTCTCTGGCAAAAGAATCTCTTCCTGCCCGTCTTGTATTCAGAAAGTATACTTAAGAACCAGCTCGCTCAGATTCCTGTAGGTTCCTCTGGGCACGGAAAATTCCTTTCCGTTCTCCATCACCACGCACTCTCTGGTTATCTTAAGTACCCTTTTAAGATTTATGATGCTCTTGATGCCCATGACATAAAAGTAAGGATAATCAAGCTCGCTTTTTAGTGACTGAAGATTGCTTCTGACAAGAAAGCTGTCCTCATTAAGGACTATTCTCTTGTAGTGGTCTTCAGATTCAATGTAGAGAATATCATCCACTTTAACCCTGTGGACCTCTCCGCTCTCCCTGAAGGTCAAAAACTTCTCCTCTTCCTCCTGGGTACAGACCCTGTCCATGGCATCAAAAAAGTCTTCCTCCAGTATGGGTTTTTCCAGATAATGAACTGCATGGATCCTGAAGGCGTCCTTATAAAAAGCATTGGAGGAGGTCATAAAGATTATCCTTGCATCTTTATTGGTGTTTCGGATGGTTTCTGCCAGCTCTATTCCGTTTATCTTGTCGATATAGATATCCAAAAGAAAGATGTCATAGATTTTTTTCTCCATGGCACCCAAAAGATCCAGGGAGCTGTAGAAAATATCTGCCTGAATCTCAAGACCCTCGTGGGCCTTCTTATACTTCTCCAAAAGCTCTGCCGCCTCAGCAGCAGAGCTTTTTTCATCATCACATATTGCTAAAGAATACATTGTTCCCCCAACGTTTTTCCTTATCCCTTAAAGTCTATGCTCTGGCCTACGCTCTTCTCAGCAGGCGTCATTACTGAATCCGCCCTCATCTTCCATTTAAGGGCCAATCACTATTTACTCTACCTTATCACCTGTAGTGGCATCATAAACAGCTGTCTCCAGCACTTCACCTGTCTCGTACAGAATCTGTGAGAAAATGATCTCATTCTTCTTCTCGTCATACTCAGTCTTATATGTATATCGGACATTATCCTCAAGAACTTCACGTTCTCCAAGCCACATTGGACAGAAAAATTCAATTCCGTCTCCTGACTGTGCATCCAGCATCTTGTTGGAAACGTCCACAGACACACCTGCATCTGTCAAAAGCTTGTGCTCATAATCGGCATAATCTCCGATCTCAGCATCCTCTCTGCCGATGGAGCTTAAATACTCCTCTGCATAAGCTCTCTCCTGTCTCTCAAGCTCGTTTCTGTCATCGTCTTCAATAGTGATGCATCTGCTCCAGAGTGCCTCAGGAAAATCTCTTTTAATGGAATCCACGAAATTACTTCCATCTTCAGCTTCAGCGATAGAAATGAACTCGTAACTGCCGTCGTCCTTTGCCTTTACGGTTATAACTGCAGGGATAACTCCGGTTCCCGCGCACTTAACAAAATTGCCATCCTGGAACTCGTAGGCTCCAAACATCTCAAGGCAGTAGCACTTGATCTCGCCATTCTCATCAGGCTCATCCTGATCCATCAGAATGTGGCCCTCACCCTGGGTCTCTCCTGCCTTAAACAGGTTATTGTTGCAAAGAATGATACCACTGGCGATGGCGTCATCAAGTGATGATGTGATCTCCGGAGCTTCCTGCGCCACTTCCTCAGTAGATGCCTCTACAGGTGCCTCTACAGGCGCCTCGGCAGGTGCTTCTGCGACGGATGCCTCCTCGACAGCAGCCGGTGCTTCCTCCAAAGCTGCTTCCTGCTTACCACATCCAGCGATCATGGTGGATGTTAAAAGAGCTACTGTTAGCATTGCAATTACTCGATTCTTCATAATGCCTCCTCATCCGATCAGTTGAGCTGATACTTTCTCCTCTGATCCTCTGTTAGTTTTGCGTCTCCAAATTGCTTTGGGACTTCATTCATCAGGTCTTCGAGATTTTTGACCTTAAAGCGGTATATCTCTTTTCCGTTTATACTTATTATACTATTTTGTTCCTTCAAATAGAATACACCGCGGTAAGCCCTTGCAGTAAAGGCATGCTCATCAGTATCCATGAAGTAGAGATTGACCGAAGTCCTAAAGGCAATTCTGTGATTTGCTACATCTTCTGTGGCATCCTGTATGTCCTCAATGATATCGTCAGATTCAAAGATAAACTTCTTCTCGTTAAGGTCATATATCCTGAGGTACAGATCAGATCCCTGAAGATATAACTTGGAACCGTCTCCAGACATATATACGAATTCGGTGCTTAGGTTGGCATAGAATTTTATCTCATCAAGGATCTCCAGAGTCTCAATATCCACTATGCGAAGTACGCCGTCCATACATACCACCATGAGCCTTGTTTCATCAGCTGACAGATTCATAGAGATCGCTCTGTAGTCAGAAAGGATTGGAGTAACATCATCCACTGATGCATCTGCCCTGAACATCTCTCCCTGATAATTGCAGTAGTAGAAAACTTCTCCGCTTTCAGGAAGTGCCACATTGCTGACAAAAAATCTCCTGTCACTGTCACCGGAGAGGTTACCTGCCTGGATCTGCTTTCTTTCAACCACGTCAATAATCTTGTATTCAGTTGCAGAATGGTACAAAGCTCTTTTCCCTGCAGCAGAAAAATCCCTGGTGGTCAGGGGGAAATCACTCTCAAAAGAAAATTCCTCACCCTTGCCGGATGGAATGTCATAGTAATACAGCTTCTCCGGATTGATCGGGACAACAATGGTGTCATTATCAAGGAAGTACATGTCCATCGACGAAGTGTCATCCAGCTCAAACTCGCCCTCCTTCTCACCGGTAGAGGTATTGTAGATAAAATACGAAGTAACCCCGTAGTCAGGGTATCCCGCCTTGGTTATAAGCATGCGACCGGCATCAGGGCTCAGGACCTGAAAGTCCTTGGTTGTGGGAAGGGTTGCAAAATCCTCCTTGGTGTCATCCACAAGATTCTTCATCACCGTAATATCCGAGGATCTGTACCCGGAGGCGATAAGCTTACCTGCCCCCATGGCAAAGTGGATGAGACTGTCTGACACCTCAATGGTGTTATCGGCGTAGACATATCCAGTTGTACCGTTGATCACATAAACCTTTCCGCTGACCGTGGCAACATAGGCATAGCACTGTTCCTTCGCAATAAGGAAAGATTCAATATCCGTATCGGGAGTGCAGGTGGCTATTATTTCACCGGTATTCAGATCCAGGGTGTAGAGGTTTCTGCAAATAGAAACAAGTATCTCATCGTGTTTGCCGTCTGCGTCCTCATAGCTTCTTGTTTTCACCTTGGTATAACCTGTATCAAAGGAAGTTGGGGCATGCACACATTCTGTGGTGAACAAGCGCTCTCCGGTCTCAAGGTCGAATTTCTCAAGAAATGCAGGTTTTGGATCACTTGCCATAAGGTCATGGAACCCGATTGAAGCCACAACAAGATATCCGTCAGGGGTAAAGCCAAAATCCAGGATCACCTCTGCGGAAGTCACGGCATAAACAGCCTTGCCTGTCTTTGTATTTATAAGGCGAAGGCCCTTAACTTCAGCCTCGTCATCAGCTGTGTCTACAGCAATATAGTTCCCATCCTCAGTCAGCTTAATCTTGGAGGAGAAGTACTCCTCTTCTTCGGAAGCCTTGTAGGTGTATTCCACTTCTCCCGTAAGGCAGTCCCTGACCTCCACCATTTGCCAGTAGGCGATGGCAACCTTTTTGCTGGTGCTCTCAAAAGAGGCTCCCTGGCACTTATCAGGAAGATCAACGCTATAGACCTCCGAGCCGTCCTCTTCAAAGCATCTTATTCTTCTGTCTGTGACAACCACGGGGTTTTTATCGACAACCGAAATCTCCTGGACAGAATCTACCTCTCCGTCAACGTATTCCACCAGCTTGTCAAACAAAAGCTCGCCTTTATCCATCTCCCAGTAATAAAGGCTGCCCATGCTGTCATAGGAAAAAACTCTCTCTCCGTCCTCGCTGCAGGCAAAGTCCCTCACAGCCATATTGTGACGCAGCTTTAAGGAATTCTTAAGATCTGCACCAACCTCATAGGTTCCAAGGGCCTGTGAGAGGGCATAAATATCATCCACCACCAAAGGCCTGTCATCACCTTCCTTGGGAAGCCCCTCCATGGCTATAAGAGCCGCTGTCTTTCTGTCACCCTCATCCAGAACACGAAGTGAGGTGGCAGCTATGACCTTTGACTCATTGATCAGCTTCTGCTGGTAGTTCTCATTTATCCTTGCCAGGTTGTAGGCGTTGTAGATACCAAAAGCAACTCCTAAAACGGCAACTCCGGAAGCTATGCCCATGTTTCTTCTGACTATGCGCTCCCTGTGCCTTTGGCGGAGGTCGTCATAGTCGCAGTGGAGAATGGCAGCTGCAAGCCTCATGGTCTCCACTTTTATCTTCTTGTCGATTTCTCTTTTACTGCTGCCTCTTACATCTGCCGCCAAGGGCTCAACGGGGTTACCCGCTTCATCCACAAGAAGCTGCGGAGGAAAAGAATCTGCCGGCTCCCCCTCAACAAGGACCGCCAACACATTGTCCCTTCCGTGGGTTGAAATAAAGGTGTCAATCTCCTTCATTACCCAGTAGGACTCCTTGGTCTGGGGTGAACATATTACTACCAAAAACCCTGATTCTGACAGGGCGTATTCTATATTGTTTCCAAGATCGCTTCCAATGGGGAGTTCCTCCTGATCCCTGAACACCCTCTGGATCTTCTTTTTCCCGGTCTCCTTCTGAATCTTCCTGGGGATCTTGGTGGTCTCCAGGGCTTTGTGAACCTTCTTAGCCACATACATGTCATTTGGAAGATGTCTGTAGCTTATAAATGCATCGTACTTCATTAAAACTCTTTCCTTACTAATCTTATTTCCACATATCACTTACAAAATACATGAGGGCAGCCCATGTATAAACCGAATAGAAATGCCCCTTTCCATCGACTCCGTCTTTGAGGATCTGCCTTGCCTCGTCCCTGGTGACAAATTCAAAGCCGTCAAAGCATTCCTGACCCACTGCCCCGGTCTGGTCCAGCTCGTCAAGATTTTCCAGCCTGAGCTTTACACACACAAGAGCATTACTTTCATCCGTCATTCCGGGGGAGCTGAACAAAAGGGGATTGATAACATAGAGCTCATCCCTGTTCTCATCCACCACAATGCCGGTCTCCTCATGAATCTCACGCTTGGCTGTCTCCAGCAAAGGATTATCTGACGTCTCATCCTCCGGGTCAAGAAGTCCTGCCGGAACTCCAAGCAGGAACCTTCCTGTTGGATATCTGTATTCATAGGAGAAAAGAAGCTTTGGCTCCTGCCCGGGAAGCTCCACAATAACAACGCAGCTGACAGCATCAGGCAGCATTGTCTTAAACTCCTCCTCATTCATTGGTGCCACCAATTTCTCCAATGGCCTTCTTGTGGCATCAAAATAGTGCTTTCCCTCTTCATAGTGAAGATCAAAAACTCTGAGAAACTGCTTATCCAGTACCTTCTCCACTGATTCTTTTGTTATCTTTGGTTTATTCATAGCTCTCCTTTATATCTGATGTCTTACAACCTTGTATTCATCATTGTCCTGGTAGTAGGGACACTCCTTGGCATTACCCGACATAAGCCGGTAGTAGTCGTCCTCATCCATGTTCACCATGCAGGTGTAGCACTCCCAGTCCTCGTCGTAGACATAATTTGCGCAGCTGTCACAGATCATATAAATCCTCCTGATCCATTTCAAAATTCATGGCATCGATATAGTCCTCATCAAAGCTGTCCATGGTGGCTAGCTCTGTCAACTTTGCCGCCTTGGTGATGAGGTCCAGCTTCCTTACGGCATCAGTTTCTTCTTCCCATCCGCCAAGAACAGCCGCGGTGAAAAGAGCTGTTCCCTTAAGGGCCAGATTACCCACAGCACTTATCTTACCATCAAACTCCTTTGGAAACATCTTTAATTTAGTTATATTTTCGTCTCTTATGTTTGTGCCAAAGCCCCCGGCGATATACACCTTGTCAGGCACCTTTCCCTGCAAAAGAGCTTTTGCACCGGTGAGGACAGCGGCCTTAGCCAGCTGCACATTCCTTATATCCTGCTGGGTAAAGCGTATCCTTCCATCCTCTGTTATGGGGAAGCCCTCCTCAAAGTACTCCTGGGAAAGCAGCCCCGTTTCATCAATGATGCCCTTAGCTGCAAGCTCAGACACCATCTCCATAACACCTGTTCCGCAAATGCCCATGGGAGGCTTATTGCCAATAGTTTCGTAGCTTACATGGTGATCAGTCCCGTCTATTTTCACGTGGCTTATGGCTCCCGGAACAGATGCTGCGCCTTTAGATATTCCTCCTGCTTCAAACACAGGTCCTGCTGCCGTTGAGGTAACCCTTAGTTCCTCCCCGTCATAAAAGGCCATCTCGCCGTTGGTTCCAAGGTCCAGGAAAAAGAACTTTTCCTCCGATTCAGGGTCAAGGGCAAAGAGCCCTGCAACTATGTCGCTTCCCACAAAACCGGATATTCCCGGAAGAAGCATAAGCTTTATATCAGGGATATTTGGAAGAATAATGTCAGAGGACATCCTCTCCAGGGAAAGATAATCCGACTTGTAGGGGTATCTGCCAAGGCCGGATACATCTCTGCAAGCCAGGAGGTTTAACATTGTGGTGTTCCCGGCTATGGTTATTGCCTTCAGGTCTGCGTCCTTTCCCTCGAAGGAGATCCCTTCCGCAGCAGTCAGCTCTTTTATCAGGGATTCAATGTCTGAAGCAGCTAAGGATGAAAGCTCCTTAAGGACAGAGCTATCCTCCGCTGCCGAGATCCTTGAGATCACATCGGCGCCGTATTTCCTCTGGGAATTGATACAGCTGGCAGTCCTAAGGACCTGATAGCCGGGGGTTCCTCTCTTATGAGCATCTGCCTCCTTCGAAGTGTGCCAGGCATCTTTCCTTATAAGAGCCGCTGCAATGGTGGTAGTTCCAAGGTCAACGGCAATGCCGTACGCTCCGGGGAGATTTATCTCCTTAGCACTGCTCTCTATAGTCTCTATGGCCATATATTCAGAGTCCCTGAAAACCTCAACCTCACAGTCCTCATAGACAACGCAGCGGCAAAGAAGCCTTAATCCTTCCGACACTTCTTTTTCTGTGAGAAAAGCTTCTTCGTAAACACTTGGGATCGGAGCGCCGCCATAAAAGCGCACCCTGCACTTACCGCATCTTGCCATGCCTTCGCAGGGCAGAGAAAAGCTGACACCCTCCCGAAGAAGGATCTCTTTTAACCTCTCTCCTTTTTGAGCTTTGGCCCTAATCTTTTTTCCGTATTCATTTATTGTCACACTAATTGGAAAAGCTTTCATACAACACTAGTGTAGCATAAAAGTAGTTGCATTTTTGTGGCATTTTAGGCTTAAATGTGAGAAAATATAAGGTGCGAAAAAAGTTTTTTAGTTTGAAAGGAGATAGTTATGGGGCTTATTTCAGCAGCACTTTCAGCAGGCGGCAGTGTTCTTTCTGATCAGTGGAGAGACTACTTCTACTGTGAATCACTTCCAACTGAGGTGCTTCTTACCAAGGGTAAGAAAAAACAGGGAAAAGGAAATGACAACATCATTTCAAATGGTTCAATCGTATCCGTTAACGAAGGTCAGTGCATGATCCTTGTTGATCAGGGGCAGATCACAGAGATCTGTGCCGAGGCAGGCGAGTTCGTCTATGACACATCTACAGAGCCTTCTCTTTTCTACGGGGATCTTGGAGAGAACATAGTTAATTCCTTCAAGGAATTCTACAAGCGTCTTTCTTTTGGCGGATCAACAGCTAAGGACCAGAGAGTTTACTATATCAACACAAAGGAGATCATCGGAAACAAGTACGGCACTGTTAACCCTGTTCCTTTCCGTGTTGTTGACACAAATGTAGGCCTTGACATGGATATTGATATCCGCTGCCACGGCGAGTACAGCTACCGTATCGTTGATCCTGTGCTCTTCTACAAGAACATAGTTGGCAACGTTAAGGATGAGTTCAGAAGAGATGAGATCGACTCCCAGCTTAAGAGCGAGCTCCTTACAGCTCTTCAGCCTGCATTTGCCAAGATCTCTGAGATGGGTATCCGCTACAGCGCACTTCCGGGACACACAACAGAGATCGCTGATGCTCTCAACGACGTTCTTTCCAAGAAGTGGACAGGCACATACGGAATCAAGATCAGCTCCTTCGGTGTAAGCTCAGTCAACGCTTCCGAAGAGGATGAAAAGACAATCAAGGAGCTTCAGAGAGCAGGAGCTTTAAAGAATCCAAATATGGCAGCAGCAACTCTTGCCAGCGCTCAGGCTCAGGCAATGCAGGATGCAGCCAAGAATACAGCTACAGGCCCTATGATGGCATTTGCAGGAATGAACATGGCGGGACAGGCTGG
>DFGW01000237.1 GCA_002372465.1 Butyrivibrio sp. UBA3740 | reverse complement strand
TTTACATTGGCAGCGGCAACCTCATAAAACTTCTCTTTGTCTGATAATGCATCTCCATAGGACAGCTTGTAGAGCATACGGTCGAATGCATTGGCCTTGGTGCCGGACTTATAATCTCCAAAGATACGAAGACCAAACTGATATGAAATCTCGCCGGCATTGTTGATCTTGTCTTCGACTATTGCCTTAAATACTATACAGCCTGCAGCCACGAAACATCCAAAAATGAGGCCAATGATTCCGAACTTGATGCCTGCCTTAAGAGCCTGGGATCTTGTGATGCCACTGCTGCCGGCGGCGCTTACCTTTTTATCTGAAAGAGCTGCGTATCTGTCGTAGAGAACAGCTATCTGGCTTGTAAGACTATTCTGATTGTCTGCGAACTGTCTCTGAACGTCAGCAACATAATTACGTTCTGAAAGATTGTTCTGAACATTAGTCACCTGTATCTGAGTCTGAGGTCCATTGTTATAACTGCCTTCATTGATACTGCCTGTAGACGGAACATTCTCTGCCTCAGAATACTCCATGAGGTCAAGCTGATGTTCATGTATCTTGGTATCAACCTCTTTTTTGTAAGCATCTACAGCTTCGTTTACAGCATTAAGAATCTCTGCGGTTCTCTCCTTTGTATCTCCCACAACCTTGATTGTAAGCACTCGTCCGGTGCCGCTCACTCTTATAAGCTCCGAAAGATATTTTGCCTGAATCTTTTCGGACAGCTTTGACTGTACAAAAGAAAGACATTCACTGCTTCCAAGGTAAGAACGGTAAGCCTGAGCGATATCCTCCGAGGAGTCCACATCCTGATAAGTCTTGTCAGGCATGATCTTGTAATCTGTGTTTATATAGTAGGTGCATGATCCCGAGTAGTAATCATTGGGGTTCATGTTCATGATTATGGATTCCTGCTCATAAACATGATTCTTTTCATAGGTCTCGTTCAGGCGATCAAGGGATGCCTTATATGAGGATAATGCACTGTCATACTGAGTCACCTTTTCATCAGCAGTCTCCTCCTCTTCAATAGCGACCTCCGTACCCACTTTACTGAGCTGACCTGCTCCCTTGTATCCCCCAAGGACCAGCGCAAACACCACTCCTGTAAGAAGGATGGCCTTCCATTTTCTCAAACATAAAAAACATAACTGAAGAAGATCTATCTCAACTTCATTTCTTATTTGCCTATCCATATGTATATGCTCCTTTGGTTTTTAACCTATTAAGATTAACACATTATGCCATTAGAAATCTACCGCTATTTTTTTATGGTTATTCTTCAACTGTATCACTTTCAAGTGCTGTGACCTGGTCCTCTGAAACTCCCTCGGAGCTTTCCGGAATAAAAACAATCTTTAAGGTGTAGAAAATGATCCTGAGATCAAAGAGCACAGACCTTTGGGAGATATATAGCAGGTCAAGCTTTAGCTTGTCCAAAGGGGTTGTATTGTACTTGCCGTATACCTGGGCGTAGCCGGTGAGGCCGGCTTTGACTTTTAGGCGGAGGCCGAACTCAGGGATTTCTTTTTCGTACTGCTCAGCTATCTCCGGGCGTTCGGGTCTCGGGCCGACTACGGACATATCATTCTTCAGGATATTGAAGAGCTGAGGAAGTTCGTCGATTCTTAGTTTTCTTATAACACTTCCCACGGGGGTTATTCTGTCGTCATTTTTGCTTGCGAGACGGGCCACGCCGTTTTCGGAATCCACCTTCATGCTCCTGAACTTGTAAATGTCAAAAACTCTGCCGTCTTTGGTGAGGCGCTTCTGGCTGTACAGGACCGGGCCTCCGTCATAGGCTTTTATGAGAATGCTTGTGACGAGGAGGATCGGCGAGAGAATCAGAATACCGAGGAAGGCAATGATGACATCAGCGGTTCGCTTGACTCCGGCATAATACCAGGCCTCCGGCATCTTCCTGTTCCGAAGGTACGGGGTATCGAAGGTATGGGACACCTCGTGGCTCAGTTTCAGGAGGTCTGACATGTCCATGGACATATGCATGTCTTTATGATGGGCGTCGCAGAAAATCGTTACTCTCTTCTCCACTTCCTCGGAAACATCGCAGAGGTAAATGTCTTTGCATTTTACCAAAGTCTTAAATATGACATCCAAGTCGGTGGAATCATCATAGATTCCCAGAACCTCGTAACGGTATTTTTTTTCCTTCATCTTTTTAAGAAGCCTGTGATAGTCCTGTGATCCGTAAACTATCATTATCTTTCTGGGCTCATCGTATCTTGCGTAAAGGCGGTTACAGACAAAAGTCACCAGGACTATGGTTGTAAACTGAAGTACGAAGCCAAGGAGGAAGAACCTCAGGCTTATACGGCTGAAATTGTGAAACCAGAAGAAGGTTGCCACGAAGAGGCAGAAGTCACCGATGCTGAAGGAAAGCATTTGCGAGAATGCCAGCTCCTGGAGTCTGTAGAGTCCGATCTTGTGGGCGTCGTACATCTTTGCGAAGAAGAAATATACTATACAGTACATGATTCCGACTAAAGTGAGAGTTCTGTAGCCGAAGAAGCCTTCCTCCCAGCCCGGGGCTACGTTCCAATACCATATAAGTGCTGCTGTAATAAATGCTATAACCAGACTTATGATGGCATAGACCTCTTTTATTATATTTTTAAATCTTTCTTTTTTCGTCATACTCCCCATCGCCCAGTCTCTTTTTTTTAGCCCATTTTTAGCACATATGTTACATG
>DFGW01000116.1 GCA_002372465.1 Butyrivibrio sp. UBA3740 | reverse complement strand
ATGGATATGGAGCTCTGTCAGCTGGACGCCTCTTATCTTCATGATCTGAATCATTACAATAAAATCATTGACCAGAGAAATAAGCTTCTCAAAGACGTCTGGCAGTTTCCGCAGCTGGCAGATACTTTGGACGTGTGGGACGATCAATTAGTTTCTTACGGATCAAGGATCATAGAGAGAAGAAGAGAATTTATTGAGGAAC
This sequence comes from Butyrivibrio sp. UBA3740, assembly GCA_002372465.1. Classification (GTDB taxonomy): domain Bacteria; phylum Bacillota; class Clostridia; order Lachnospirales; family Lachnospiraceae; genus Butyrivibrio. The sequence goes on along the minus strand of DFGW01000116.1, from coordinate 2,906 downwards.
TGGCTGAGATCGTTGGAACGATCCATGAGAAGCTCTCGGGCGGCAGAGAGAAACTGGTCATTTCATATGAGCCCAATTGCACGGCTGAGAATTTAGCGGCCGGTTTAAAGGATTCCAGAAACAAGGATATCCATCTTAAAATGACAAGTGTCGGTCCGCACAGAGATGACTTTTCTTTTGTGGGAAATGATATCGACCTCAGAAAATTCGGCTCGCAGGGACAGCAGAGAACTTGCGCGCTTTCTTTGAAACTCTCTGAAATAGAACTTGTCACGAGACTGATCGGTGATAAACCGGTCCTGATGCTAGATGATGTCCTGTCAGAACTGGACAGCCGCAGACAGAATTACCTGATGAATACCATCGGCGGTATCCAGACGATGATCACATGCACAGGTCTGGATGAATTCGTTAATAACAGGTTTGAGATAGATCAGCTGTACCGGATCGAAGACGGTCAGGTTGTAGGAGGTTAAGCATTTGATGGACAACAACGTATTTGACAACGATTTGAAGGATACTACCAAAGTCGGAACGTATACAGCAGATAATATTCAGGTGCTTGAAGGACTGGAGGCAGTCCGCAAGAGACCCGGTATGTATATCGGAACTACTTCTTCCAGAGGTCTTCACCATCTGGTTTATGAGATTGTGGATAACTCAGTGGATGAAGCGCTGGCAGGTTACTGCACTCACATCGAGGTGACGATCAATGAAGACGGAAGCTGCACTGTGGCGGACGACGGAAGAGGAATCCCCGTTGGTATTAACCACAAGACCGGAAGAAACGCAGTAGATCTTGTATTTACCGAGCTCCATGCGGGAGGTAAATTCGGCGGAGGCGGGTACAAGGTATCAGGCGGTCTTCACGGCGTGGGAGCATCGGTCGTCAATGCTCTCTCTGAATGGCTTGATGTTAAGATCAAGCAGGGAGGGATCATCTATCACCAGAGATTTTCCAGAGGTAAGACGATCGTTCCTCTCGAGAAGATCGGCACATGCCATCCTGAAGATACAGGGTCAATTGTATCCTTTATGCCGGATCCGATCATGTTCAAGGAAACTACAGTGTTCGAATATGATATTCTCAAGCAGCGCATGAGAGAGATGGCTTTTTTGACCAAAGGCCTCAAGATCACGCTGCGGGATATGCGCGTGGAGCCTGCCGCAGAGGGAGAAGAACCCAAAAAGCCCAGGGAGCACGTCTTCCATTTTGAGGGAGGAATCAAAGAGTTCGTCTCTTATTTGAACCGCAGCAAGACAGTATTGTACCCTGAGATTCTATATTTTGAAGGAACTAAGAATAATGTCTATGTGGAAGTGGCATTCCAGCACAATGATGCTTACGGTGACAGCGAGTATAGTTTTGTAAACAATATCAATACTCCTGAAGGCGGCATGCATCTGGTGGGCTTTAGAAATGCCCTTACCAAGACGTTTAACGATTATGGCCGCAAGAATAAGATCCTCAAGGACAGTGACCAGAATCTGAGCGGCGATGATATCAGAGAAGGAATCACCGCGATCATCAGCATCAAGATCGAGGATCCGCAGTTTGAGGGACAGACTAAGCAGAAGCTGGGAAATATGGAAGCCAGAGGAGCGACGGACAGCATTGTTTCCGAGCAGCTTACATATTTCCTGGAGCAGAATCCTTCTGTTGCCAAGACGATCCTTGAGAAATCCCTCATGGCTCAGAGGGCCAGAGAAGCAGCCAGAAAGGCGAGAGAACTTACCAGAAGAAAATCGGTTCTTGAGACAGCAAGCCTTCCCGGAAAGCTTGCGGACTGCTCTGACAAAGATCCGATGAACTGCGAGATCTTCCTGGTCGAGGGTGACTCGGCAGGCGGCAGCGCGAAGTCGGCGAGAAGCCGCGCTACCCAGGCGATCCTTCCTCTCAGAGGCAAAATATTGAATGTCGAGAAGGCCAGAGAGGACAGGATCTATGCCAACGAAGAGATCAAAGCTATGATCACTGCTTTCGGAACAGGCATTCATGACGAATTTGATATCTCAAAGCTTCGCTACAACAAGATCATCATCATGACGGATGCCGACGTAGACGGCGCCCACATAGATACTTTGATGCTGACTTTCCTTTACAGATTCATGCCCGAACTGATCAAGCAGGGACATGTCTATCTGGCAATGCCTCCGCTCTACAAGCTGGAGAAGAACAAGAAGATCTGGTATGCCTACAGTGATGATGAACTTAACCGCATCCTCAACGACGTGGGAAGAGACCAGAACAACAGGATCCAGCGCTATAAGGGACTCGGAGAAATGGATCCGGAACAGCTCTGGGAGACTACTATGAATCCCGAGACCCGTATTCTCAAGAGAGTGATCATCAATGAGGAGACGGAGTCAGAAGTGGACCTCACCTTCACAACACTAATGGGCGACAAAGTAGAGCCCAGAAGAGAGTTCATCGAAGAAAACGCGAAGTTTGTACAGAATCTTGATATCTGATCAATTCTTAAGAAAGGTTCGACATGGAAGAAACTATTTTTGACAGAATACAGGAAGTCGATCTTCAAAAGACTATGGAGACTTCTTATATCGACTATGCGATGAGCGTCATTGCGTCCAGAGCGCTTCCGGACGTCAGGGACGGTCTCAAGCCGGTACAGAGAAGAATCCTCTATGCCATGAGTGAACTGAACAACGGTCCCGACAAGCCGCACAGAAAATGTGCCCGTATCGTCGGCGATACAATGGGTAAATATCATCCTCATGGAGACAGCTCGATTTACGGATCCCTTGTAAATATGGCACAGCCCTGGTCCATGCGCTACACACTGGTGGATGGTCACGGCAACTTTGGCTCTGTGGACGGCGACGGCGCCGCTGCTATGCGATATACAGAGGCCAGGCTCACCAAGATCTCTATGGAGATGCTTTCT
>DFGW01000183.1 GCA_002372465.1 Butyrivibrio sp. UBA3740 | reverse complement strand
CCCTTGATCTCCTGATAGTCCTCGTGGCCCTTACCTGCGAGAACAATGATGTCTCCCTGCTCGCCGTGATCTATGGCATAGCGGATGGCTTCCTTGCGGTCCTCAATCTTGATGTACTTGCCATCAGTCTTCTTCATTCCCACCTCTATGTCGTTGATGATGTCCATAGGCTCCTCAAAACGTGGGTTGTCGGAAGTGATGATGGTGAAATCTGCGTACTTTCCGCTGACCTCTCCCATCTCAAATCGGCGAAGCTTACTCCTGTTACCTCCGCAGCCAAAGAGACATATAAGCCTGTTGGGGCGATAGTCCCTAAGGGTGGTAAGAAGGCTCTTTAAAGCCATGGCATTATGGGCATAGTCGATCATGAGAGTAAACTCATCGGAGACCTTTACCATCTCAATCCTGCCCTTAACCTTTGCTCCCTTGAGGGCTGAAGCAATCTCCTTAGGGGTGCAGTCAAAGTGCCTTGCAACTGCAATAGCACACAGAGCGTTGTATACGCTGAACTTACCAGGGTTTGTGATCTCAGCGTGCATCTCGATAAGTCCCTCAGTATCAAAGAATACGCCAAGGTTTCCGGGCTTTCTGATATAAGCCAGATTGATGGCTCTTATGTCCACATCCTTGTTAAAGCCGTAGGTCTCCACCTGGCAGGTATGGCCCTCTAAGATATCCTCTGTGTGAATGTCATCGCCGTTGCAGATTCCGACCTTGCACTGTTTAAAGAGAAGTCCCTTGCAATGCATGTAGTCTTCGAAATCCTTGTGTTCATTAGGTCCGATATGATCTGCCTCGATGTTGGTAAAGATACCAATGTCATAGATAAAGCCCTGGCTTCTGTGAAGCATGAGCGCCTGGGATGAAACCTCCATTACCACGCTGTCACAACCTGCCTCAACCATCCTTGCCATGTACTCCTGAAGAGTAATGGACTCCGGAGTTGTGTTCTCAGCATGAATGTGCTCATCGCCAATGATGACCTCGATGGTTCCGATAAGACCCACCTTATGTCCGGCATTTTCCAGCATGCTCCTTATGAGGTAGGTAGTAGTGGTCTTTCCCTTTGTTCCTGTTATTCCAATGGTCTTAAGCTTGCTTGCAGGGTGATCAAAGTAAGCTGCTGAAATAAAGGCCATGGCATACCTTGTATCCTTAACCCTGATAACAGGCATTGTGCAGCCTTCAGGAAGCTCAACATCGCTCTCAACCACGATGGCTCCAGCCTTCTTATCAGCCGCATCAGCCGCGCAGGAATGTCCGTCGAAATTGGCTCCTTTAATACATATGAAAAGAGATCCCTCCGAAATCTTACGGTTATCGTTAACAATATCTTTTATCTCAATCTCTTTAGGATCTAAAGTCTCTGAGCTATTTCCGGCTGTTAATGTATAATCCAGCTCCTGTAATAGTTTCTCAAGTTTCATGACAATTCCCTCCCTATTTATGTGTAATCACTCATCACAATCTGGACCTTTTCTCTCCCCATGTAACTGTTGATACCGGGATAATAGGCTACTCCAATGGCTATCTCGCCACTTCCGTTTCCTTCATAGAGACTGTCCACTGCGCTCTGGCCAAATTTCTCTTTGAGAAATTCATTAAAGTTTCCCAGGTCTCCAAAATACATCATATCATAAAATCTACCGCTCTCATCGGATACTCTGTATTTCCCACAGTTTTTATTCTTGCCGAGGATGCTGCCGGATAAAAGCTTAACATCCCTCTGAGCAAAGACAGGCTTCGGATTGCCGTTTCCAAAGGGTTCAAGCCTTTCAAATTCCTTAATAAGAGACATATCAGCAGCATACTGAAGGGGCATTACCATATCGATGTGGAGCACTGACTCAAAATCCTTGTCAGTTAATGTGCAGTTCTCATTGAGCCTTTGTCTGAACTCTTCTATATTCTCCTTGGGGAGCGACAGTCCTGCAGCCATTTTATGTCCGCCAAACTTGGTAAAAAGATCCTTGCAGGCGCTTAAGTTCTCAAACATGTCGTAGCTTTCTATGGACCTTCCCGAGCCCTTTGCTCCGCCCTCTGCTCCATCGGTCAAAACAATGGTGGGTCTGTAATACTTCTCTTTAATCCTGCCGGCGATGATCCCGGCAAGTGACTCATGGACATTGGGAAGATACACCACCAGTACCTTGGGAAGTCCTCCGTCCGCCATCATATCCTCAATGATAGCCCCTGCTTCCTCAACACCTTTTACTGTCAGGTTCTTCCTGCTATCATTAAGAGCCTTCAGGTCCTGGGCCATCTTAGCCGCCTTTGCCTCATCTTCTTCCAGGAAAAGAGCCATTGCACGACTTGCAAGTTCAAGACGCCCTGAGGCATTAAGACATGGCCCTATGACAAAGCCGTAATGATAAGCAGATAGCGCCCCTGCATCAAGGCTGTTGACATTAATAAGAGCTCTAAGTCCCTTGTTGGTCGTATCTGCGATCCTTCGAAGGGACTCCTTTACAATTATCCTGTTCTCGTCCCTAAGCTCCATTACGTCGCACACCGTGGCAATACCTGCAAAGACAAGCATCTCATCAAAAAAATCCTTAAACTCTTGTTCCTTACTCCTGCCTGAGATCCTTGCCATCATCTGGAGAAATTTGTAGGCAACAACTGCTCCGCAGATCTCTTTGAAATCGCAATGCCCCTCTTCTCTTTTTGGGTCTATAACAGCGTCCGCCGGAGGCAGTATCTCTTTTGCCAAAGAATCCTTCTCGCCCTCTCCTGGACTTTCAAAAGGAACCTCGTGGTGGTCAGTTACCACCACTGTCATCCCCAGTTCCTTGGCGTGGGCTATCTGATCGAAAGCCGCAATTCCGTTGTCACAGGTGATGATGGTATCTCTGCCATCATCACCGGCATTATCCACAAGCTTCACTGAAAGGCCGTACCCATCCTTGACGCGATCGGGAAGCACATAGTCAACATCTGCCCCAAAGAGCTTAAGCCCCTGTACCAGAATATATGAGGAGCAGATGCCATCCACATCGTAGTCTCCTATGACTCTTATCTTTGCTCCCCGGCTTATCCTCTCAAGCATAATGTCAGCACCCTTCTCCATATCCTCCATCCCGGAAGGGTCGTGAAGCATTGACGCATCGCCATTTAGATAAGCCTCTACCTCTTCATCTGTTGTAACTCCCCTGTTGGTAAGAAGTCTTGCTGTGACGTTCCTGATGCCAAACTTAGCTGCTGTGGCATCAAAATCAGACTTCTTCATGGTCACCATCCATTTAGACATTTATTTATAATTCCCCTTAAAAAGATTTTTTCTGAAAAAGAAAACCGTCTGAGTATAAATATATTATACCCAGACGGTGTGTCCCATATTAAGCCTAAAATCAATCTGCTTTCTTAGCAAAGAAAGTGGAGAACTTTGTTCTAAGGTCGTACCACATAGGTGATGCAATGAAGATTGATGAATATGTTCCGCAAATTACGCCAACCATAAGAGGAAGCGCAAATGCCTTGATATCAGCCACACCAAAGATGTAAAGAGCAAATACAGTGAAGAATGTTGTTGCTGATGTAAACAGGCTTCGTGTGATGGTCTGGGAAACAGATCTGTTAACCAGCTCCTGAAGCTCCTTCTTACCTGTTGCAAGGTGCATGTTCTCACGGATACGGTCGAAAGTAACGATTGTATCGTTGATAGAGTAACCTATGATGGTAAGCACTACTGCAATGAAGGTACTTCCTACTGCAAGTCTTGTGAATGCATAGGATACGATAACCATAAGTGCATCGTGTGCAAGAGCGATGATAGCTGCTGCACCGAACTTGATATCCTTAAATCTGATCCAGATGTAGATAAGCATCAGGATAAGTGCGATAACAAGAGCCTCGATAGCACTTGTTCTCATCTCAGAACTGATGACACCACTGATGGTCTCAGCTGCAATGTTCTCAGCTGTTACATTGTAGTTATCCTCCAGGACCTTCTCAACTGCCTCTCTCTGAGGAACAGTAAGTGTTGTTGACTTGAAGATAACCTGGTTTGTACCTGTTACAGTCTGGATCTGAAGCTCATTTATACCTGCTGCATCCTTAATATCTTTGGCTACAGTTGACTCAAGCTCTGCAAGCTCATAAGCCTTGTCAAAGGTAACTGTTGTTGATGTACCACCAACGAAATCAAGGCTGTAGTTGAAGGCTCCCTTTCCTGCTGATGCATTAACTCCCATTACAACAACGCCTGCAACTATGATAGCAAGTGAAATTGCATAGAAGATCTTTCTCTTTGAAATGAAGTCAAAGTTCTTAACAGGCTTAGCCTTTCCGTAGAGAACAGGGCTCTGAAGGCCGATGCCGTAAAGAAGTGATGTAATCCCTCTTGTGACAACAAGAGCAGTAAACATTGAAAGGATGATACCAAGGATAAGTGTCTCAGCAAATCCCTTAATGCTACCGGTTCCGAGGAACCAGAGAACTGTAGCAACAATAAGTGTTGTTATGTTACCGTCAAGGATTGATGAAAGAGCCTTGTTGTATCCGCTCTTTCTGGCCTCATCCACTGCCTTTCCTGCTGCAATCTCCTCTTTGATCCTGGAGAATACAAGAACGTTGGCATCAACCGCCATACCGATTGAAAGGATGATACCTGCAATACCGGGAAGTGTAAGTGTCATCTCAAAGGCTGAGAGAAGGAACACCATAAGTCCGGAATAGAATCCAAGGGCAAGTGTTGCAGAAAAGCCCAGGAGTCTGAAAAATACGATCATGAAGATCGCAATAAGTGCAAATCCAAGTGCTGCTGCATATAAACTTGTTCTGATGGCATCTGAACCAAGCTGAGCACCTACTACGTTAGAACGAAGCTCTGAGAGCTGAAGCTTAAGTCCACCGATTCGGATGATGGAAGCAAGGTTGCTTGCCCACTCGAAATCGCTCTGGCCTGTGATAACTGCCTTACCATCTGTGATGGCAGCCTGTACCTTTGGAACAGAGATGAACTGCCCGTCATAGTAGATACCGATTGTCTCGCCGGAAGCGTAAGCAGCTGTTGTAGCTTCTGCAAAAGCCTTTGCTCCTGCATCTGTGAACTCAAGTGATACTACAGGCTCCTGTGCGCCATATGAATCCTGCTGATATACAGCCTGTGCGGAAGCAACATCTGAACCTGAAAGAACGATGTCGCCGCTCTCTGTAAGGGACTCTATAGTCTTGCCCTCAGAAAGAGCATAGATACCTGTGCTGTATCCAAGTGACTCTGCATAAGGGTCATAGTAGTTTGGATTTCCGTCAGCATCCTTCTCGCGGATGAAGTACAGATTGCCGGGCTGACCAAGCTCCTCTAAGATCTTGTTGGCATCTGATACACCGGGAATCTCAATGTTGATTCTGTTGGTACCTTCCTGATAAACCTGAGCCTCTGTGCTGTACTGTTGTACACGCTGCTGAAGCTTGAAGATTGTATCAGACATGTCCTCTTTGCTTGGTGCCTCTTCGCCTTCTACCTGATATGTGATGCTGACACCACCTGCCAGATCAAGGCCCAGATTAATGCTTGAGAGTGAACCTGACTTATCTGCACCAAGGCCGTAGACTGCTGAATATCCCAGTCCACCAAGAAGCGCCAGGGTGAGGATCAGTCCCAAAACATACTTTAAACGTTTCATAGCTTTTTCTTTCCTCCGTTTAACCTTCTTCGGCTAATGCCGCTTTTATCATAATCGCACACTCTATGCGCTTTCTCTGAAGCTCACATCCGTGCTTATATGTCGTGTTGATGTCTCCGTTAAAGTTGTAAGCATTGGCAGCACATCCGCCGCTGCAGTAATATCTTGCAAAGCATTTCT
>DFGW01000192.1 GCA_002372465.1 Butyrivibrio sp. UBA3740 | reverse complement strand
AGGATCATACTCATAAATTCCTGAGCCGGTAAAGGGATCTGTGTCTCCGAATTTGTCATCAAATTCGTCGTCCCAGTCATCCCAGGCATCATCCCAGTCGTCCGTATCGAAGTCATCCTCAAAATCACCGCCAAAGTCGTCGCCGTCAAGCCAAAAGCCATCTTCAGTCTGGGAATTATGAGCAACCTCTCTGGCAAGGTGGAATACATAGATGATTCCAATAAGGTACGCTATGAGGACAAGAGCACCAATGCAGGAGATGAGCACTATCGGCCAGCTCTTTGGAAGCTCACGGCTTGGCGCCTGTACAGGTGCCATATTCTGCGCGGGCTGAAAAGCGGCTACATTCCGGTCATCGGCCGCGGGCTGAAATGCCGCCACATTCTGGCCATCAGGCGTTGTCTGCTGCCCACCCACATTGACAGCACCGGGATCAACAGGGGCGCCACACTTGTTACAAAACTTCTGTCCGGGCTGAACCTCTGCCCCACAATTAGTACAAAACATCAATTATATCCTCTCTAAATCCTATCCATACAGAAATAAATTGTTCTATATTATATATTATTTTGGGAAAAACTGCATCCACAAAAATTCTGGCGATAAAGGCCAAACTTCGCTGAAAGCTCGATGGAGCGCTTATAGCCCTCTTTCTTCTTAAAATCAGATGGCAAAAAAGCTATTCCCTCCCGAAAGGCTGCCTCTTCTCCAACTTCGTTGAGCACCTGGGCATTCTTAAGGGGGCTTATGGTCAGGGTTGTGGTCATGTATTCAAAGTTCTTTTCCCTGGCCACCCTGGCCGTTTCACCAAGGCGAAGTTCAAAGCACTTTCTGCACCTTTCGCCGCCTTCCTTGCAAAGCTCTAACCCTCTTGCCGCCTCGTAGAAAACCTTTGGGTCGTAGTCGCCTTCAATTATCTCTATCTTCCTGGCCTTTGCATCAGAGTGCATTCCCTCGAAGTTTCCGCTCTCCACCTGCTTATTGTATTCCCGGATAAGCCTCTTTTCCTCTTCTACTCTCTTGTGGTACTCCTCCTTGTCAGTGATGTTGGGGTTAAAAAAGAAAACCGTCACATCAAAGTACTGCCGAAGGAACTCTAAACAGTAGGAGGAACAGGGTGCACAGCAGGCATGCAAAAGAAGTCTCGGATATATCCCATCCTTTTGAAAAGCCTCTATTTTCGCATCAAGTTCTTTTGAATAATTACGCTTGTTCATAGTCCAAGTCCGTTTAAAATCTCATCAACTATCTCTTGGGGTGTCTTGCCGTCAGTATCTACAATGAGTTCCGCTGCTGCATCGTATTTATCGGCACGCTCTGAGAGCATCTCTTTTATCCTGGCAAGAGGGTCCTGAGTCTGAAGAAGTGGCCTTGTGGTGCTGCCCTTAGTCCTTTCGTAAATGGTCTCAGGTCTGGCCTTTAGATAGACCACCTTGCCTGCCTGTTCAAGGAGCTTTCTGTTCTCCTCCCTAAGGGGAAGTCCGCCTCCAAGGGAAATCACCATGTCTCTCCAGTGGTCGCCCACAACAGTCTCCATAAGGTCAGTCTCCATCTGACGAAAAGCCTCTTCGCCATCCATCCTGAAGATCTCGCTGATGGAGCGCCCCTCAGCCTCTTCAATGGCTACGTCCGTATCCATAAGCTCAAGCTCGAGCCTGTCAGCAAGAAGCTTTGATACCGTGGTCTTGCCACTTCCCATGAAGCCCTCTAAGATGATGTTCCTGGCTCCTGTAACCTCCAGCATAAGACTCTTGTAAATCTCGTCCGCCTCGTCTTTGGTAACCTTTATGTTCCTGTCGGCATTCCACAGCTCGTAGGCATCGATGCCCTGATAAAGGAGCATCTTAAGTCCAGAAAAGGTCTTTGCCCCCACCTCCTTCGCCAGCTTAAGGAACTTGGTTTCCAGCGGTCTGTAGATAACATCAAGGGCTGCGCCGGCTTTTTCATAGAAGGCCTTGTCCTCAATGACAGCGCTGTTTACGTCAGGGAAAAGACCTACTGATGTGCACTGCACTACGAAATAGCTCTTTTCACTTTCCACCACCTTCCGGTAATCGGCAATGTCCATGGGGATTACTCTCTCGTCCCCAACTCCCTCGGCGATCTCCACTGCCTTTTCCACTGTGCGGTTTAATATGTAGACCTTGGAAGCCCCCTTATTAACGCACAAATGAGCAGTTGGTCTTGCAACACCACCTGCTCCTAATATAACCACAGTCTCACCTTCAAGCTCTATGCCCTCTTCCTGCATGGCCCGAAGAAGTCCTGTCATATCCGTGTTGTATCCGCGATAACCCTTAAGGGCCTCGTCCCTGACCAGGGTATTCACTGCACCTACAGCCTCAGCCATGGGATCCACATACTTAAGATAAGGAAGGACCTCACTCTTATAAGGAACGGTTACGTTAAGTCCCCTGATGCCAAGCTCGTAGGCGCCCCTGACTGCCGCCTTTACTCCGCCCTCTGCAACCTCAAAGGGCACGTACACAAGATTGGTGTCTGTCATGTCCGCCAGAGTGTTATGGATCAGCGGAGACATGGTGTGCCTTACAGGGTTACCGATTATTCCGCAAACTAAGGTATTGCCGTCAGTGTAATTTGTCATGTCTTTTCCCCCGGGTCCTTAGGATAGTTTATTCAGCCTTGCTCTCTTTTACAGTTTCTGAATTGTTCTCTGACTTTTTCAGTCTGGTTCTCACAATAATGTCTGTAACCACAGCAAATACCACCAGGAAAATAGCCAGCATCTGTGATACCGGAAGCCCTGTGGTGTGCATGATCAGCTGGTCTGTTCGAAGGCCCTCAATCCAGGCTCTTCCAAGGCCATAGCCGCCAAGGTACAAAAGAATTATCTCTCCGTCAAATTTCTTGTGCTTGCAGTACAAAAGCAGAATGATGAAAAGACATATGTTCCAAAGGCTCTCATACAGGAAGGTCGGGCTAACCTGAATGTAGTTGGTGCCCTCAGTCATATGAGCCTTCATAAGCTCTGTTATCTCGCCGCTTCTTACAGCCTCAACAGGAAGCCTCATGGCAAAAAGTCCATCGGTATATTCTCCGAAGGCCTCTCTGTTGGTAAAGTTGCCCCATCTGCCCATTACCTGTCCAAACACCAGGCCAAACATGATGGTGTCTCCCATAAGGAGAAAGCTCTTTTTCCTGATCCTGGTGTAAACAAAGATAGTGATAAAGCCGGCTATTACTCCGCCGTAGATGGCAAGTCCGCCGTTTCTGATGTTAAAGACGCTTAAAAGGTCGTCCTTGTAGTAGTCCCAGGCAAAGAATACGTAATAAATCCTTGCGCCAATTATAGAAAAAATAATTATATAAATAGCGATATCCCAGTAGTCATCGGGGTTCTGGTCTGTCCATCTGGCAACTCTTGCAATGATGAGCAGAGCCACTAAAAAGCCCAGGCCAATGATGACTCCGTACATGGCCACAGTAAATCCAAAGATGGTAAAGTTCTTTGGAACGTTCTCAAGATAGACACCAAGGTGTGGAAAGGCGATGTCCATCTTCCCCATTATATCCGGCATAAAGTCCTCCCATATATACGCAGACTCGGAATTGCTTTGCAGTATCACACATTAAATCTAAAGAGTATTACATCTCCGTCCTGAACTACGTACTCTTTTCCTTCCATGCGGACAAGACCTTTTTCCTTGGCTGCTGCGATAGAACCCTCGCGAAGAAGATCCTCGTAGTTGATGACCTCAGCCTTGATGAAGCCTCTCTCAAAGTCAGTGTGGATCTTGCCTGCTGCCTGAGGTGCCTTTGT
>DFGW01000174.1 GCA_002372465.1 Butyrivibrio sp. UBA3740 | reverse complement strand
GACAACAGAGTTTGGCAGAACAGATTCTATCTGGGATGAGACAAACGTTATCGGTGTAACAGATGGTATCTACAATGATACAATCAGCGTAAGCAAGACATCAAAGGTTATGGATGATGCTTTCAAGGCTGCTCTTACACAGGCATTTATCAACATCGGAAATTCTGATGCAGGTAAGGAAGTAATCGCTATCTACAACCACAACGGATACGTTGAGGCTAAGCCGGAGGATTACGAGTCTGAGAGAGCTGCTCAGGAACTCATCAAGTCAATGCAATAAAAGTAATCACTTGGCGAGGTTTTTTCGAGCCTAGTGTACTACTTTGTTCTGGCGAATCCATTTATGGGTGAGAGCAGAACGACCTTGTTATTAATATATGGGGAGGTTAATTTTGACCTCCCCTTTTTTAAACAGAACCAGGAGAAATAGTAAAAATGATCAAGTTTGAGAACGTAGGAAAAGTATACCCCAATGGTTTCGAGGGATTAAAGCACATCAATCTCGAAATTGAACAGGGAGAGTTTGTTGCTATCATCGGTCTTTCCGGAGCAGGTAAGTCAACACTTATTCGTACCATCAACAGGATGCACGATGTTACAAGTGGAAAGCTCACCGTGGATGATGTTGATGTTATGAGCCTTTCAGGAAAGTCTCTCAGGAGATTTAGAAGAATGATAGGAATGATATTCCAGTCCTTCAACCTGATCACAAGAACAACTGTAATAAAGAATGTTCTTACGGCCTTCGTACCTGATATGCCATGGTACAGGTCTTTGTTTGGTATCTATACCAAGACTGAGAAACTCAATGCCCTCGAGTGCCTTGATAAAGTAGGTATTCTTGATAAGGCCTTTGTTCGTGCTGACCAGCTTTCAGGTGGACAGCAGCAGAGAGTTGCTCTGGCAAGAACCCTTGCTCAGAACCCAAGTATCATCCTTGCCGATGAGCCGGTAGCAGCTCTTGACCCTGTAACTGCCAACCAGGTTATGGGAGATTTCAAGAGGATCAATAAGGATATGAAGATTTCCATCCTTATCAATATCCACCATATCGACCTGGCTCTTAAGTATGCTGACAGAGTAGTCGGTATCAGAGAAGGTGAGATCGTATTCGACGGACCTGTTTCCGGAGTAACTCAGGAGGTTCTTGATACAATCTACAACGGAAAGGTTGACCGCGACGGAAATCTGCAGGAGGAGGAATAATATAGATGAATCTGACTCTATACGATAAAATATTCAAACCCAAAGAATATGTCCTCCGTAATGGCAAAAAGGCCTACAAGAAGGCTTCCAGAGCACCGATCTATGCAATACTTATTCTTGCAATGTGTGCCCTTTCCGTAAAGATCACAGGATTTGATATGGAGATCCTGGTAACCAGAATAGGACAGTTCTTTGTAATTTTGGGAGATATGTTCCCGCCTAAGACAAGCTATATGCCAACAGTCTGGAATCCTTTGTTTGACACCGTCAAGATGTCACTTCTTGGATCAGTTGTTGGAGCTTTATTGTCTGTTCCCTTTGCAATGCTGGCAAGTACCAATGTATGCCCCAGCAAGATAGTAGTTTCAATCATGCGTGTAATGTTCAGTCTTATCAGAACACTTCCAACCATTGTTATCGCGCTTGTTGCAACACTTGTTTTCGGACTTGGAACTTTAGCAGGTACAGTAGCTATAGCCGTTTTCTCTTTTGGCTATATCGGAAAGCTTACCTATGAGGAGATCGAGACTGTAGATATGGGTGCCTTTGAAGCCATGCAGGCCATGGGCGCAACCAGGTCACAGGCGTTTGTTTCAGCGATCATCCCCCAGGTACTTCCCTTCTATCTTTCAAACTGCCTCTTCAACTTTGAGGGAAATGTAAGATATGCTGCAGTACTTGGTTATGTAGGTGCCGGTGGTATCGGTCTGATTCTTAATGAAAAGATAAGCTGGAGAGAATATCCAAGTGTTGGAATGATTCTCATAGCTCTTTTTGTAACAGTATTTATCATTGAGACTGTCAGCAGAACACTGCGTAAGAAGCTCGTCTGACGGTTGGAGGAAATATAATGGATCAGAGAATTAAAGAGGCTTATGAAAAACGACCCAAAGACTGGGTTTATAATTTAGTAACTGCCCTGGTTGTGGTTGGACTTCTTGTCTGGAGCGGAAGTGCCGTTGAGACCAGCGGATCCACACAGGACGGAGGACAGATCGCCCTTAACGTACTTTCTGGAATCTTTCATCCCGACCTTGGCTTTTTGTTTGACTTTTCAACAAAAGGAGTGCCGTATCTAATGCTGGAGACAGTTTGTATCGCATTCCTTGGAACTATAGTAGGAGCTATCATCTCAATTCCGCTGGCTTTTATCTCAGCATCGAACCTTACCCCAAAGCCAATTGCTTTCCTGGGAAGGATCATCATCATGGCAGCCCGTACTATTCCCGCTTTCGTTTATGGTCTTATGTTCATTCGTGTTACAGGCCCCGGAGCCTTTGCGGGTCTCCTTACAATGGGTGTCTGCTCCATCGGTATGATCAGTAAGATGTACATTGAGGCTATCGAGGACCTTGACACACATGTCATAGAATCTTTGGACGCTGCAGGATGCAATACCTGGCAGAAGATCAGGTTCGGAATTCTTCCGCAGCTGATGCCAAACTTCGCTTCAACAGCCATCTACAGATTTGATATCAATCTTCGTGATGCTACAATCCTTGGTATGGTTGGTGCCGGTGGTTTCGGTGCTCCTCTTATCTTCGCCATGAACTCCTACAGATGGAATGAGGCAGGAGCGCTGCTGGCAGGACTTATAATCCTTATTCTTATCATTGAGTACATTTCAACCAGGATCAGAGTTAAACTGACAAGAGGTTAATAATGAGATTTATTTTCACTTCAGATACACATGGAAGTTTATATCCAATAAACTACGCACAGAATTGCCCCGAGAACACGGGGCTTTTTTGTGTTGCTGCACAGATCAGAAAGGACGAGAACACACTGGTTATCGACGGCGGAGACAGTCTTCAGGGAACTCCGCTTATTTCCTACTATCTGCAGCATAGGAACGAGATGGATTTTCATCCCATAGCAGAGGGCTTCAAGGAGATGAAGCTTGACTACTATACCCTTGGAAACCATGATTTTAACTTTGGCTATGATGCTATTTTGGATTATGTATCCAATATGGAGGCAACTCTTATCTCGGCAAATGTCGTAGATAAGAGGGGGGCACTGGGAATCAAAAAGAGTGTGATCCATACGATGCCTGATGGAACAAGACTTGGAATAACCGGTGCTGTCACAGGGTATGTGAATGTATGGGAGCAGAAGGAAAACCTTACAGAGCTTGAGGTGCTTGACCCGGTTGAGTGCTTAAAGAGCGAGCTGGAAGCCATCAGGGACAAATGCGACATGACAGTGTGCATCTACCATGGCGGCTTTGAGGAAGACCTTGCCACAGGCAAAAAGCTCTCTGATACCAGGGAGAATGAGGCCTGCAGGATAGCAAGAGAACTGGATTTTGACCTGCTCCTGACCGGCCATCAGCACATGCCTGTAGAGGGTGTTATGATATCCGGAACCTACGGAGTACAGCCCCCGGATAAGGCCAGGAAGTACTGCGAGATATTTGCAGATGGCGAAAAGGGCGCATGGAATTTTAAGTCAGCCCTTGTTCCCGTTGAAACTCCCGGCCCTGCATATGAGAAAATAAAGGACTCTCACAGCTTTATGGAGGATCTGAACAAGAAGCTGAATGTGTGGCTTGATGAGCCTATCGGGTGCCTCCAAAAAGAGATTGAGCCTGAGGATAAGCTGTCTGCAGCGCTATATGGAAGCAAGGTGGCTGCCATCTTCAACCAGGTTGAGCTTGAATACACAGGGGCAGATTTTTCCTGCACATCACTGTCAAACGATCCCTTGGGGCTTAAGAAGGATATCACCGTAAGAGATGTCCTTGGGATATATCAATTTGCCAATACCGTGGAAGTAAAGGGTGTCACTAAAGCGGTTCTTAAAAAGGCCCTGGAGCGATGCGCAGAGTATTTTGCTTTTGACCCTGAGTCAGGTGTGGTGAGCATTTCAAAGGTCTTTTTACAGCCAAAGGTCGAGCACTACAACTATGATTTCTATGCGGGGCTGGACTACGAATTTGACCTTACAAGACCTGTTGGTGACAGGGTTGTGAAGATGACCAGGTTAAACGGCGAAGAACTTGAAGATGATAAGCAGTACACCCTGGTTACCAGCAACTACCGCGCTACAGGAACCGGCGGATACGAGTGCATCGGCCAAAGTCCCACAGTAAGGAGCTATTCCGATGAGATGCCGGATCTTCTCATCGACTTTATAAGGAGAAACAGCCCTGTTGGAGAGATCCATAACAGTCGCTTCTCCTGCAAGCCGCAAAGACAGTAGTTTGGTTGACTTTTGACATTTTAAAAGGCATACTAAATTAGTAAAAGAATCACTATTTATATGAAGGTTTACTATGTATAAGAGATTAGACAGAAATGATCAGTGCTGGTGTGGCAGTGGCAAGAAGTATAAGAGCTGTCATGCTGCTTTTGACGACAAGATAATTAATTTTGAGAGACAGGGAATGATCGTTCCGAACAGAGGCCTTTTTAAGTCCGAGAAGGACATAGAAGGCATCAAGAAGAGTGCGGTCATTAATATGGCTGTACTGGATGAGATCGGTGAGAAGATTCACGCCGGCATGTCCACACAGGAGATCGACGATATAGTTTACAATACCACCACCAAGATGGGCGGTATTCCGGCTGATCTCGGATATCAGGGATTTCCAAAGAGTGTGTGTACATCTATTAATGAGGAAGTGTGTCACGGAATTCCTTCCGAGGACATCATTCTGAGAGAAGGGGATATAATAAACGTCGACTGCTCCACAATCCTTGACGGTTATTATTCGGATTCTTCCCGAATGTTCTGCATCGGCGAAGTTTCCCCCGAGAAGAAACGTCTCGTCGATGTGACCAAAGAGTGCCTTGAGGAAGGTCTTAAGGCAGTTATTCCATGGACACCTATTGGAGACATGGGTCATGCGGTTCATCAGCATGCTCTTAAGAATGGCTATACGGTAGTAAGAGAGATCGGTGGTCACGGCTGTGGCAACGATTTCCACGAGGAGCCCTGGGTAAGCTTTGTAAGTAAGCCCGGAACAGGAATGCTGATGGTACCCGGTATGGTATTTACCATTGAGCCTATGGTCAACATGGGTGGCGATGAGATTTTTATTGATGAAGAAAATGACTGGACTGTCTACACAGCAGACCTTAAGCCATCTGCACAGTGGGAGGTTGAGCTGCTGGTAACAGAGACGGGTTACGAGCTTTTGTGCTGGTAATATATATAGGAAGGTGATTAGCAATGCAGATAAAGGGAAATACTATATAACAACAGCAATTGCCTATACTTCCGGCAAGCCTCATATCGGAAACAGCTATGAAATAGTCCTT
>DFGW01000001.1 GCA_002372465.1 Butyrivibrio sp. UBA3740 | reverse complement strand
GGTCAGAAGCAGAGAGTTGCCATCGCGAGAGCCCTGGTGCTGGACCCCGAAATACTTCTTTGCGATGAGGCAACAAGTGCATTGGATCCGGAAATTACAAAGGGTATATTAGCTCTTTTGCAGAGGATCAATAAAGAGATGGGCATCACCATCGTTGTGGTTACTCACCAGATGGAGGTTGTTAAGCAGATCTGTCAGAGGGTGGCATTTCTTAGCCATGGCAAGGTTCTTGCTGTAGGTCAGCCGGAGAAGCTCTTTGTATGGCCAAAGGAGAAGGAGATAAGAGATTTCCTACGGGAAGAGAGCGACAAGCTTCCCACAACCGGGGTTAATCTAAAGCTCTTTTTCTACGGAGAGGGCAATCAGAGGCCTATCGTTACCCAGATGTCTCAGGAGCTTAAGACAGATTTCAATATCTGCTGGGCAAGGCTTGAGGATTTCCGTGAAGATGTATACGGAAGCCTTGTGCTTAACATGGAGGAGAAGGATCTGGAAAGAGCCTGCGCCTTCCTTGATTCCAAGGATGTAACCTGGGAAGTAATTAAGTAAGAATGGATGATTTCCGGGGGCAATGCTCTGGAATGATATCCGGTTGGAGGAATATATAAATGTCTGGAATTTTATCAAATGCCGGAATGACGGCGATAGTAATGAAGGCTTTTTGGCAGACCCTTTACATGGTGTTCTGGTCAACACTTTTTTCAGTAATACTTGGCTTTATACCTGCTGTGATCCTGACCCTTACAGCACCGGACGGCCTTAAGCCAAACAAGCTTGTTTATGAGATTCTTAGCTTTATTGTCAACGTGTTCAGGAGTTTTCCTTTCATCATCCTTTTGGTTATCCTGATCCCGTTTACGAGAATGGTAGTCGGCAAGTCCATAGGAACAACAGCTTCCATCGTGCCGCTTACTGTGTCAGCGATTCCTTATATCGCAAGGGTTTTTGAGACTTCTCTTCGTGAGACAAACCCCGGAGTTATCGAGGCAGCAAGGTCTTTTGGCGCTTCCAACTTCCAGATCCTGATGAGGGTTTATGTTAAGGAGTCCATTCCAAGAATGCTCAACGGCGTTGTTCTCCTTGTGATTTCACTTATCGGCTATTCTGCAATGGCCGGAACTGTCGGTGGCGGCGGTGTTGGTGATATAGCCATCCGTTACGGCTACCAGCAGTACAAGACCGAGTATCTGATTGTTTGTTCTGCAGTTCTGATTCTGTTTGTTCAGCTGATCCAGATGCTGGGCAATCACATGTATAAGAAAATGAGCTGATTGGACTAATTGGGATTTATGGCTATTTGGATCATTGCCACTTTCGTGGCGTTCTTTTTCAAAGGTTTATGTGGATTCGCCAACACCCTGATATTTACTTCAATATTGGGGGTTGGCGTTAATAATGTTAACATCTCACCGGTTGAACTGGTTCTGGGATTCCCCGGCAATATCATAATGACCTGGAAAAACAGGAAGGGTCTGAATTCCCGGATTTACCTTCCACTTATAATTGTGCTCCTGATTGGAAGCATCCCCGGAGCGTTCCTTCTTAAAAATGTGGACGCCCGTCTTATTAAGATTCTCTTTGGCGCTGTTGTTGTGTTTGTGGGAATTGAGATGATGCTTCGGGAATACGGAAAAGAGCTGATCAGGGACTCGAAACCTGTTCTGGCTATTGTTGGTCTGGTGGGAGGCCTGATGTGTGGCCTTTTTGGCATAGGCGTCCTTATGGCTGCCTGTGTCAGCAGACTCACCAAAACAAGCTCCGAGTTCAAGGCAAACTTAAGCCTGATCTTCATCGTAGAGAATCTGGTCCGCATTGTGACCTACACTCTTTTTGGCATCATTACCCTTGAATCCCTGAAGCTGTCTTTTATCCTTATGCCTGTGATGCTTCTTGGTGTCTTTCTTGGAATCAAGAGTGCCGGTAACCTGGATGAATCAAAGGTTAAAAAGCTGGTCATCATCCTTTTGATAATCTCCGGAATCGCCCTTATCATCAAGAACTTATAAGTATTGTAAAAAAACCAGCCATTTTTTTCTGGCTGGTTTTTGCGTTGCAAGGGTGACTTTGTAATCAAAACTTTTTATTCCTGAGATTACATATTTAATCATAGATGGTCTTAACGTTTACGTCGCCGGAGGAGGTGTGGGCTGACATCTGGTTGGCGCCTGATCCGCAGACGTAGTTGTCGCCGTTTTTGGCAAAGGCCAGCTCGTAGGAGACATCTCCGCTGCTGGTATCAAGATCTGCTGAAAGATCAGCATCCTTTGGAAGATTGATGGTGATATCTCCTGATGAAGCTCTGAGTTTACTGTCCTGCGGAACCCTGGCAAGGGTGTAAACGCTATTTCCGCTGGAAGTCTTGGAATTGAGCTGTCTGATGCTTCCGGCATTTATATCAATCTTACCTGAGCTTACAGAAACATCTACCTTATTGGCATTTTCAACGCTTAGTGCAACATCTCCTGAAGAGGTGTGGGCGTTAATTGCATCGCTGGTTCCGATCTGATGAAGATTTACATCACCTGAAGAACAATTAAGATTGATATTCTTTGAAATGCAGGAGGCTTCTATATCACCGGATGAAACAGACACATTGAGGTCATTTAGATTAGTACCTGCAGGAAGAGCGATGTTAAGGTTTTTGTCCAGGAAGTTGAGGTCCAGTCTTTTAGCCGATGCACAGTACTTAACATGCAGCGTTGTTCCTTCTACCCAGGTATGAACCTTTTGAAGGTTAGTAAGCTCTTTGGCTGAAGTCTCAGTGATGGTGGTCTTATCAGAAGCAGATTCTGTAAGAGTTACATCACCGGACAGATAATCTATATCTATGGCTTCGATCTTGTCAGAGATCTCACGGTCTCCGGCAACATACTGTTCGCCGTTCTCATATATGTAACTGGTTGTCCATCCAAAACCACATCCGCTTAAAATTCCCATCGTTGCTACCCCCGTTACCACTAATAATATTGATTTGAGTTTAATCATTTTTTTTCTCCTTTTTTCCAACAAACAAACCTATAACTGCAAATATAATTCCGATCACAACTCCGCATGCCACAAAGCCTATGGTTGGCTCGGAGTATACTACAACACCGTTAGAACCTATACTTCTCATGGCAAGGAATACGATTGCCTTGCTACCAAAGTAAGCAAACAAGGAAAGTATTATGAAGATGATGCCTGTCTTGATAAGTCCGTTGCAGGGAAGATATCTGATGATCAGGAATACGATCCAGACCATAGCTACAAGCGGAATGCTGATGGACATTGCCAATGGGAAGAATCTTGCTGCCCCAACGGAAAGCCCTATACAGATCATCATCAGGAAAAATGTAACCGTGTAAACAGCCATTGTCACCAGGCCCTTGCAATTGCCAAGGTACGCATTTACAGGCCTTCTGTTTGCGATGAAGGGCATAAAGCAGACTGACAATCCAAATAGTACGGAAGAAGCTGCTATAAAGAACCATTGGCCTTTGGTATATACACATACAACTGCCAGAAGAACCATAAGGCTGGCGGTAAATGTTGTCATGGTCAGGAACATCTTGTTCTGGGGGACCATAAGCGGAACCACGAAAAGAGATGTCGGAACAAGCATGGCTGCCAGAACAATGAAGAACCAGCTAAGGGCATGTCCGCTGGCCAGGTTTACAATAAGACAGACCAGGGTCGGTATGGCAAAGATGCCTGCTATGATACTTCCGTTCAGCGCACTCTTTCTCTTAAAGAACTTTGACTGTGACTGAATCACGTTTTCTCTTTCCCTGACCATCACTTCGTCGATGACAGTGTCTTTTAACTCTTCCAGAAACTTGGTGCAGGCGGGACACTCCTGAAGGTGTTCCTCAACTATCTGCCTGCTGGAATCGCTGCATACGCCGTCTTTATATAATGGAAGGAGATCCTGGATCATTTCGCATTGATATTTCATTTTTCATCCATCCTTTCTTTGAGCTTGAGTCTGGCACGATGATAAGTAACCCGGGCCCAGGTTTCTGTTTTCCCAAAGATAGAACCTATCTGCTGGAAGGATAATTCACCGAAGATTCTTAGCTGGAATACCTCCTTGTAGGGGTCCTCCATTTCGTGAAGGATACGGTGGATCCTGATGGAAGTCTCGCTGTCCATGAGGCTCTTTTCAAGGCTCTTGGAATCTGCCTTTTCCTCAAGCGTAGCTTCTCCCATTTTGGATTGCCGTCGCTTTTCATCTATGAAGATGTTCTTCGCTATGGCACACAGCCAGGTGAAGCTATCGCTCTCTCCCCTGAATTCCTTATCCGTGGTTATGGCCCGGAAGAAGGTCTCCTGTGTGATCTCCATGGCATCGTTCTGATCCCCGGCAAGGGTCATCACGTACGAAAACACCTTCATATAGAACGCGTCATAAAGTTTTTCCGCTGTGACTTTATCCATGTGTCATCGTGTTCCTTTTCTTTTGATCTCATACGTTAGACGGAGAAAAAGAAATTTCGTTACAAACTTTTTAAAAAATTTTTTCGAATATCAAATTAAACTAATGATAGCATAACCAGGGCATATTTTAGGGGGAACTACACCTATAATAATGATATTTGCACTGATTTTGATATAATATGTCTATGCGTAAAAGGACTGATATGCAAAAAGAATCCCAAGTAACAATAATGAAGAAGTATGCAGGACATGTCCTGAAGGTGGCAATTTGTGGCGCCGTGATGGCGGGGCTTGTGGCTATGCCATTGCTGCTTACGGGCTGCGGGGCTTTTGGAGAGAAGATCTACACCTCCGGCATTTTTGCTATGGATACCATAATGGAGATAGAGGTGGCCGGAACGGAGGATCTCACACCGGTTGCGGAAGAAGCCATCAGGAATATTGAAAAAGAGCTTTCGGTGACCGATCCCGAGTCTCAGATAGCAAGGCTAAATTCCCAGGGTCAAGCGGAAATCTCTGCGGATGTGGCAGATGTCCTTACCAGGGCGCTGGATGTATGCAAAAGAACTGACGGCGATCTGGACATAACTATCTACCCGGTATTGAAGGCCTGGGGGTTCACAACAGGGGACTACCGGGTTCCGGATGAGGAGGAGCTTCAGGAGCTGCTCAAAAATGTGGACTACAGCCGAGTGGAGGTTTCGACGCCGAAAGAAGTACCTGATAAGGCGGCAGCGATGGAAGGCTGGGAGGCTGTTCTTCCGGAGGGCTTCCAGGTGGATCTGGGGAGTGTGGCTAAGGGCTATACCGGCTGCTTTGTGGCAGATAAGCTGCGGAGCATGGGCGTGACCCATGCCCTTCTCAATCTTGGCGGGAATGTCCAGTGTATCGGTACAAAGCCAAATGGCGAAAAGTGGCAGGTGGCCGTAAAGAGTCCCTTTGAGGATAGCACTACGGGGATGCTTGGGGTTATTGCTGCTGACGATGTGACCATAATCACCTCGGGAGGGTACGAGAGATACTTTGAACAGGACGGAGAGACCTACTGGCATATTCTTGATCCAGGGACGGGAAAGCCGGTAAGGAGCGGACTTGCTTCTGTGACAATAGTAGGAAAGGATGGCCTTGTGTGCGACGCCCTTTCTACAGCTCTTTTCATAAAGGGGCTGGATAAGTCGGTTGAATTCTGGAAAAAGTCCGATGACTTCGAGGCAGTGTTTGTGACAGAGACCGGAGAAGTCTACGTTACAGAAGGCATAGCAGGAGATTTCAAACTGACTTCAGAGTACCGCGATGCGCCGCTGCAGATCATTCGAAGATGACAGGACCGCAAGAGAACCACAGATAACAGCAGATACATGCTGTAACCGGCATAAGCAAATACAGGAAATACGGGCTTACAGCCCACAGGATATATGGAGGAATATACATGAGCAACACATTAAATGAAAAGAGATATTTGAAGGAACTGGAGAAGGAGATGTCCATCGATTCTGTGACAGGGCAGTACCATGAGCTTCAGGCTTACCTTAAAAAGGAGGTTGAAGACCTTGGCTTTAAGACCATTGAGCTTCACAAGGGCGGTCTTATCATTGAGGCAGGCGGAAAGGGAAATCCGCTTCTTATCACTGCCCACGGCGATACCATCGGCATGATGGTGCGCCACATCAACGATGACGGAACCATTAAGGTATGCAAGGTTGGCGGACTGTATGCATATCATACAGAGAGGGAAAATGTCCGCATCCACACAAGAAATGGAAAGGTCATCACCGGATGTGTTCAGAGGAAGAATGCTTCAGTTCATGTCACAGAGGATGAGCTGGATAAAGAAGTTGCGAACTTTGACAAGAACTCTTTTGTTGTGGTAGATGAGGATGTAAAGAGTGCAGATGATGTAAGGACTCTGGGAATCGAGATCGGCGACTATGTTGCCATGGACCCAAGATTCACAGTTTCCAACGGATACATCAAGTCACATTTCATTGATGACAAGGCTCAGGTGGCAATACTCATGGAGCTTCTCCATGACATAAAGGATAAGAAGATCACCTTAAAGAGAAAAGTTTATCTCTATATCTCATTCTATGAGGAGATCGGTCACGGCGGATCAATGATCCCGGAGGATGTTAAGGATTTCCTTGCGGTTGATATTGCCTGCATAGGACCTGAGCAGACCAGCACAGAGAAAAAAGTCTCAATCTTCTGCAAGGACAGCCGCTTCCCATATAACCTTGATATGACAAGGGAGCTGGAGGAGTGTGCAAGGAAAGCAAAGGCAGATTATGTTCCTGACATCTTCACACCCCACTATGGAACAGATGCTGATCCGGCTCTTACAGCAGGATATGATATCCGCCATGCAGCCATCGGCCCCGGCGTAAGAGCAAGCCACGGCTATGAGAGAACACACCTGGATGCGATCAAGGCAACCTATAAGCTTCTGGCTGCTTACCTGCAGTAAAATCTTTTTTGCATATTTGCATTTTGTCGTGATACAATTAAAACGTAATATTGTGTATTTTTATTCAGAGATTGGTTGATATGCGTACACACAAAAATGTCAGGCATTACAACTTCCATCTGAATATTAGTCTTAAACTGGCTGAGAGAATGACTGCTCTTTTAGTTATGGCAGGCATTCTTTTTAGCCTTGTCTTTATGTCTTTTCCCGTTAACAATGTAAACGCCAATGAAGATAAAACCAAGACCGTAAGGGTCGGATGGTTTGATTCAGCATACTGTTACTATGATCAGCTTGGAAGGCGAAGCGGACTTGCCTATGAGTACCAGCAAAAGCTTGTGGCCTACACAGACTGGGAATATGAATATGTGGATGGGACATGGCCTGAGCTGTACCAGATGCTTGAGGATGGTGAAATAGATCTGATGTGTGATGTTTCCTATACCAAGGAGAGGGCAGAGAAGGTTCTTTTCCCACGTTCTGCTATGGGATCGGAGTCCTATTATATCTTTATCAGACCGGACGACTCTGAAATGACTGCCGGGGATATAAAGACATTTGAGGGCAAGACTTTTGCTGCTGATAAGGGAACCATTATGGAGAGCCTTGTCAGGGAGTGGGCAGATGAAAACGGAATCAGTATCAACCTGAAGACGACAACGGACAAATCCGTGGAGGAGAGCTTTAAGATGCTGGATTCCGGGGAGATAGATGCCCTGGTTACTGTGGAATCCTATGGTGAAAGGGGGAACTGTCTGCCGGTATGCTCTATTGGTTCGTCCTACTACTATTTTGCAGTCAACAAGAACAGACCTGACCTTCTTCAGGACCTTAATTCCGCGCTTGATAGTATTCTGAGTGAGGAACCCTACTATAATCAGAAGCTTGCGCAAAAGTATATATGGTCGGCGAATACCAACACATATCTTGATAGCGATGAGCTGGAATGGCTATCAGATCATAAGACGATCCGTGTGGGCTACAGGGCTAACTATCTTCCTTTCTGTGCGGAGAGTGAAGGAAAGCTTACCGGTGCTCTGGCAGACTACTTGTCAAACGCTTCGGAGGTATTTAATAATGCCCATCTGGAGTTTGAACCGGTCTGCTATCAAAACACCCAGGAGGCCCTGAAGGCGCTGGAAAATGGCGACGTTGAAATGGTATTCCCTATAAAACTGAGTTCCGCAGACATGGAGAGAATGGGACTTCTTGGAACGGAAGGCTTCATGAAAACAGAGATATTTGCAGTGGTGGATCCTCAGAACACCAAGGATATTTTTGAGGATGAGAACGTAAAGGTATCGCTCCTGGAGGGTAACGTTAACTTTGACAATTTTGTTCAGGACTACTACCCCTGGTGGATAATAAAGCACAAACCAACCCTGGATGGGTGCTACAGTGAAGTGGCCAAAGGTAATGTGGACTGCGCCATGGTCAACAGCCATCGAATAACCATTAATGACAGGATGAGAAGGCACTATAAATTGGGGCTTTTGGCAACCGGACAGGATATGGATTTTGGTTTTGCTATCAAGAGGCATAACAAAGATCTTTATACCATCATCAATAAGACCATCTATCTGACTGACACAGCTCTGACTGAAAAGAATCTTTCCAGGTATGCCGTTTCAAATCAGAAGGTTACATTTGAGGATTACCTGTACGATAATGCGATTTCGGTTTTGGCAATTACTGCCATTGTCTTTTCAGTAATTCTTTTCCTTGTACTTGCCAGGATGAGATCGGACAAAAGAGCTGCTGAGAGGCAGAAACTTATCAGTGCAACTGAGCACGATGAGCTGACAGGACTTTATACCCGAAACTATTTCTTTGAATATGCCACGCGGATGCACAAAGAGCATCCCGATTACCCCATGGATGCCATTGTGCTCAATATAGAGCAGTTCCATGTTGTGAATGCGCTTTACGGATGGGACTACGGCGACAGGGTGCTTAAGGCTCTTGGTGATGAGATAACTGCCTATATTACTGAAAATGATGGTATTGCCTGTCGCTCCACTGCTGACAGATTTGACGTCTATGCACTGCATGTTGATGACCATATGGCAGTTTATGAAAGATTCCAGAAAGCCATTGAGGAGTTTTCTGAAAATGTAAGTATCCGTATCAGGATGGGAATCATGCCATACCAGCGTGAGCTTGAGCCGGTGGAGCTCTTTGACAGAGCCCGTACCGCCTGCAGCATGGTCAGGGGAGGACATCAGGGAAGACTCATGATATTCAATGAGGAGATGAGAGATGAAGAAATCCAGGAACAGCGCCTCCTCAACGATCTTCGAAATGCTATCGAGCACCATGAATTCCTTGTTTACTTCCAGCCCAAATATGATATTCAGTCCAACCCTCCGGTTCTTAAAAGTGCTGAGGCTTTAGTGAGATGGAAACATCATGAGTTTGGTATGATCCCTCCGGGTCAGTTTATCGGCCTTTTTGAGAAGCATGGACAGATCGGCTTGATAGATAAGTATGTATGGAATGAGACTGCCCGGCAGATAGGAGAATGGAAAAAGAAATATGGAGTATCTATACCTGTTTCCGTGAACCTGTCCCGAGTTGATATTTTTGATCCAGATCTTGTAAAGACCATAAATACCATTGTAAAAGAGAATGACATAAAAAGAGAGGAGCTTCATCTTGAGGTCACCGAGTCTGCTTATACAGAAGATGCGGAACAGATCGTCGGAGTGGTTGGACAGCTTCGAAGGCTCGGTTACATCATTGAGATGGATGACTTCGGAACAGGTTATTCTTCACTTAACATGTTGTCGGCGATGCCCGTTGATATCCTGAAGCTGGACAAGAGCTTCATCGACAATCTGGAAAAGAATGGCAGACAGGAAGAAAAGGATATCCGCCTTGTGGAGCTTATCCTTGGAATCGCCAGAAGCCTTAAGCTCACAGTGGTTGCAGAAGGAGTAGAGAATGAGAAACAGCTGGAATTCCTTAGAGTGCGTGGCTGTGAAATGGTTCAGGGATATTACTTCTCGCCTCCTCTTCCTCCGGATGCCTTCGAGGTTCTTGCCTTTAAAGTGGAAGAAACATCGGGGGATGATCCCAAAGAAGTATATAAAGTGAACAAGTAAAAAAGAATCCCCGGTGGTCAGTGTGACTACCGGGGATTTATATGTAACTGCTGTATTATTCATGTTTTAGAGTAGTTCTAAAAGTCCCTGTATTCCCTTTGTCTCGTAGATATGTCTGTAGAAGGAAACTTCGTCTTTTATTATCAGGTCAATTTGTCTCATTCCCAGAAGCTCCACAGGAGCCTTGTCGTCGGTCATGATGTGACCGGTGCTTTCGTAGGTAACATAGGTGTCCTCAACCTTTTGCATCATGGCCTTAAGAGTCTCGTTTTCCTCCAGGGCAATATTTGAATCCAGCCTGTTCAGGAAATCAGAGGAATCAGTGGCAAAGAGCTCTCTGTTGGTGGCGCCTGGAACCTTGACTGTAACAACGTTGTCAAAAACAGAGCTTATGGTGTCGGCAAGGTAAGTGTTGATGCTGGCACCGTCAGCGCCAGCTTGCTGAGAAATGCTGTCACCATCTTCATCGGTGTACATGTTCATGTTTACCACCATTACCCCTCCGGGAGATAAGTGCTCTTTTACCATGGAAAAGAACTCTACAGAGGACATCTGAAATGGAATGGTGATGTCCTGATAGGCATCCACCATGATCACATCGTAGAGTCCATCAATGGCGGCAAGATAAGCGCGGCCATCGTAGGTGGTTACCTTTGTGCTTTCGGGAAGTTCAAAGTACCTGTGGGCAAGATCTGTGATCTTGTCGTCAATCTCAACTCCCTCAATCTGTATGTTGTCAAAATATCTGGAAAGCTGTGTGGCGTAGGTTCCGGAACCCATGCCAAGGATAAGGAGACTTAAATCCTCTCCCGAAAGCTCTTTTTCCTTGATGCCTGTCATGTAAGGAGCAGCCATGGCGTAGTCGTAGTACATGCCTGTCAGCGCACTGTCCTTCATCAGGATGGACTGGACTCCAAAAAGCACGTTGGTGGACAGGATAACGCTCCTGTCGTCCTCCTTGACCTGAAGGTAATTGTAGACCGACTCACCCTCATAGGTAAGGTTCTTTTCCCAAAAAGCGAAGCTGGTGCTGTGGCCAAAGATAACGCAGAGCACGAAGATGAGGACACCAGCTATAATCCTCTTCATATCACCCTTGGCCAGGGATTTTTTTCCGGACTGTGTGGGGCTTACAAAGTAAACAATGGAAAGTGCCATCAGGATTCCTGCAAAGATCAGGAAGGTGATGGTGGTTCCCACAGCAGGAATGGTAACGAAGGTTGGAACAAAGGTGCCGATGATGCTGCCTATGGTGTTGAAGGCGCCAAGGGTTCCTATGATCTTGCCATTGTCATCCAGTGAATCCGTGGTGTACTTGGCAAGACTTGGTGTTACGGTTCCCAGAAGGAAAAGCGGGAATACGAAGACAACCATGCAGGCTGCGAAGGCAGCGATAACCAGGAAGTTACTGTTAACGGCTATGATCAGGATGGCGGATATTCCTATAATAATGTATTTTCCAAGGACAGGAATTGCTGCGATCCAGATGGCGGCTATGAGGATCCTTATGTAGAGCTTGCCGGGATCAGGGTCCTTGTCGGCCTTTCGTCCGCCGTAGATATTTCCAAGGGCCATGGCGATCATGATGGTCCCGATGATGATGGTCCACACGATCTGTGAGGAACTAAAGTAGGGGGCAAGGAGTCTGCTGGCTCCAAGCTCAACTGCCATGACAGACATTCCGGCAAAGAATTCCGTCAGGTACAAAAACAGTTTGTTTTCCAGGATTTTTTTCTTTTCCATAAAATTAATAGATTCCTTTTAGTTTAAATTTAGGTAGTCTTGGCATAATGACTACAGTAATCAGAATAACACACAACCTGAAAGTGAGGAAATACAAATGATAAAGAAAAATAAGATAACTGTAGCGCTTATGACAATTCTTATGGCATCAAGCCTGGCGCTGGCAGGATGTTCAGCATCAGACGTCACAGAAGCAGTAGGAACAACAATAGGACAGGATCGCCCGGCAGATACCGGTTCAGCTGCAAGTGAAGCTACACAGGCACAGGTAACTGAAGTGACTTCAGATGAAAATCTCTCTTCCGGATCCGGGGCTTCAAGTACATCAGGGCTTATAGATACATCGGACCTTTTCACTGACAGAGACTTGGAGCAGGAGGCAGATCTTACAGATGCCTACTATATGACCCTGGAAGACGGAGAGGATATAACAATTTCATCAGAGGGAGTTTACGTTATCAGCGGAAGCGCCAGTGATGCTTCGATCATTGTTGAGGCAGCTGATACCGATAAGGTTCAGATAGTGCTGGATGGCGTCAGCATTACAAACTCCGATTCACCGGCAATCTATGTCAAGAGCGCTGACAAGGTTTTTGTTACAACTACTGATTCCAAAAACACGCTGACAGTCACAGGAACATTCTCAGCAGATGGCGAGACCAATACTGATGCTGTCATCTTCTCAAAAGAAGACCTGGTGCTGAATGGTGAGGGAACAATTACAATTTCTTCTACAGGAAACGGAATCACCTGCAAAGATGACCTTAAGGTAACAGGAGGAAGCTACAACATCACCTCCACTGAGGATGGTATCGAGGCTAATGATTCCATCAGTATCAGCGATGGAACCTTTGCAATAAACAGCTCAAAGGATGCAATCCACTGCGAGAATTCTGACGATACCACAGTTGGATCTATATATATCCAGGGAGGATCCTTTGATATAGAAGCAAGTGATGATGGCATACAGGCCACAACAATCCTTATGATCGATGGCGGAGATATAGACATCAAGGCAGCTGAGGGACTGGAAGCTACTTATGTTCAGATCAATGACGGCACCATCAACATCGAGGCCAGCGACGACGGAATCAATGCAGCACAAAAGAGCACTTCTGTAGATGTAGTTATCGAAGTAAACGGCGGAGACATTACAGTTAACATGGGAAGCGGAGATACAGACGGCTTTGATGCCAACGGAAACATTTATATTAACGGTGGAACCATCAGCGTAACCGGAAACTCAGCCTTTGACTGGGATGGAGAAGCCAAGCTAAACGGAGGCACAGTAACTGTTAACGGAGAAGAGATCACTGAGCTCACCAACCAGTTTGGCGGCGCAATGGGAGGCTTTGGAGGCCGGATGCAGGGCGGTATGATGCAGGATGGTGAGATGCCACAGCCTCCGGAAGGAGCCGATGGACAGATGCCACAGCAACCTGAAGACTTTGAGGGACAGGCCCCTGAAGGTACTGATGGCCAGATGATGACTCCTCCTCAGGGAGGAAAAGGCCGCATGGGCGGTGGTAAAAAAGGCGCCTTTGGTGGAGAAAATACCCAGTCAGGAACAGGCAGCGAAGCAACTGAAGGAAATTAAGGAAGGAATCAGCTATCCTTGACTACCTTCCGTAATAAAGAAACATGAAAAAACCCCGATGACATCCTGTGTCACCGGGGTTTTTTATACGTGCACCACATTGTGTGCCCGGAAAGGGCTTATTTATTTACCGGTAAATTGCTGCGCATTTCCGGTTGTTAGTTTATGGAGGCTGCGTTGCTCTTATCTACACCTGCGTAAGGAACCCAGACATAGAGGGTGTCATCGGTAACACCTTCAACACCTGAAGCTGTTCCCTGCTTGACAAGCGCAATGGCTGTTTCCACGCACTTTACGCCCTGTCCCTTGGCATCCTGGAATGCTGTGAACTGCATCTCACCATTGAGGATTGACTGACAGCCGTCAACGGTGGCATCTACGCCTACAACAGGAATCTTGGTATAATCGATTCCCTCGTCCTTCATGGCCTGGATGATTCCAAGAGCCATAGAGTCGTTGTTGCAGATTACGCAGTCGTAAGGCTGACCGGTCTTTAAGAAGATCTTGAATTCGTCACAGGCCTTCTGAGTATCCCAGAAAGCAGTGTCATTGAACACAAGAGTGCAGTTTACGCCGTTTTCTTTAAAGAACTTTTTAACTGCAGCTGTTCTTTCAAGTGCGGCGGGATGTCCGGGCTGGCCCTGGAAAAGAGCTACGTTGATGCTTGAAGGCTTTCCGAGTTTGTTCCAAACATATTCAGCCTGCATGATTCCTGCATCCAGATCGTAACTTCCTACATACATGTATTTGTCCGGCTTAAGATATGCTGCATCGGGCTTGGTGTTTGTGAAAAGGATAGGGATGTCTCCTGCTGCGACTTCAAGCTGAAGGGCCGTGGCTGCGTCAACAGGGTTACAGATTATGACATCAACTCCGCTTGCTGCAGCTTCTGCAATCTGAGCTACCTGATCATCTACTGTGGGACAGGGCTCTCCGCAGGTAAGTGAAGCACCGCTGGTCTTGGCTGAATCTATTACCGCATTCATTACCAGTTCCTTGTAGTCGTCAAGGACGATGGTTGAAAAGTAGAGCTTCACGCCCGAGCCGTTTACCGATCCGCCCTGGGCACTCTGGTTCGCTCCACATCCAAGAAGGGATGCACTTAAAACCATAGCGGTCAAAAGACATGCAAATATTTTTTTGATATTTTTATTATTCATCATATTTCATGCCTCCTTAAATCTTAAACTTCTGAACATAGGATGTAAGAGTCTGGGATGTGCTTGCGAGCTCGTGAGAGTTGTCCGCAACGTCCTGACTGCTCCTTGTAATGTTATTGGCCATTTCAACCATGTTTTCTGATGTGGCAAGAATCTCATCGGCACTGGCTGCCTGTTCTTCGGAGATGGCTGCTACGTTGGTGGCAACATCATCAACCTTCTGTACATCTTCAATCATGGATTCGATAAGTTCATTGGATTCCTGAATATTGTTATAGATCTGATCAAAGGTTCCAACAGCAACTTCTATAAGCTCGCTGTTTTCACGGATACTCTCGGCACTGGCATTTGCCTGACCTACGGCATCTCCGATAAGTCTTCTTACCTCATCAATAAGGCTGGAGATGTTGTTGGCGCTATCAGCAGAAGTTTGGGCAAGCTTGGCAATCTGTGTAGCAACAACTGCAAAGCCCTTTCCTGCTTCTCCAGCTCTTGCAGCTTCGATTGAAGCGTTCAGTGAAAGGAGGTTTGTCTCCTCAGCAATTTCACTGATCATGCCGACTATATTTGTGATCTCTTCAGATGCGGAACCAACCTTGTTGATGGACTCAACAAGCCGTTCGTTGGCATCTGAGATTCCATCCATGGCCACACTGAGTTTTTCCATGTCATCACGTCCCTTCTGGGAGATGACTACGGTATCCTTCATGCTCTCGTGAGCCTTGTCTGAATTATCCCTTGTGTCTGCCACAACCTGTGCAAGAGTTGTTGCGTTGGCTGCTATATCATTAACGGCTGTAGCCAGCTGGTCAACAGTTTCATTGAGCTGTTTCATTGCTTCAGCCTGTGACTGGGAAGCCTCAAACATAGTCTTTGAAACTCTGTCACTGTTATCAGACTCTTCCTGAAGCTTATCGGATTCCTCGCTGATACTTGAAAGCATGTGCCTCATGGATGCAACAAATTCCGAAACCTTGCTTCCCATCACGCCGATCTCATCATCGCTTGAGGAGTCAATATCGATGGTAAAGTCACCTTCTGACATTGATGTGATGTTATTTGAGATATGACCAAGAGGAGCAATAACTTTTCTTACAACAAACAGGATAAGTATTACTATAAGCAGGATTGCTATGGCACCTACAATAAATAGCAGAAGACTCATCTGAGATACTGATCTTAAGATGATATCTGTAGGGATGTAGGAAACCAGCACCCAGTCAGTTCCGGATACTTCAGAGAAAGCTACCATATAACGGCTGATCTCTTTGCTGGTAAGATCTCCTGCGATTATGGATTTTGCTGTACCTGCCAAAAGCTCGTTGGAACTGGACTCGGAAAGAGTTGTTCCCACAAGACCCGAGTCGCGGTGGGCAAGGATCCTGTTGTCGTTTGTATCTACAAGGAAGGAACTTGCGCCATCCATCTTTACACCGGAGTTAACGATGATGGTGATCTTGTTAAGAGTAACATCAGCACCCATAACTTTAATGTTATCTGAGCCGTCGTTTAAGATACCTGTGGCACTGATAACGGTCTCACCGGCGTCATTGGTATATGCGGTTCCGTAAGCAAGTCTTATTCGGCTTATACCCTGTTTAAACCAGGTGGTATCCGTTACGTTACTATCCGGCATTGTTGATTCTGTAGCCTTGAAGAGCTTGCCATCAGAAGTACCGATGTAGAATCCGTTTGGCGCATCTGAATTATAGCCATAGTAATTATCCAAAAACGGAACCAGCTCCGCCTCGGATGGATTCTGACATTCTACGGTATGTTTAACGGTATTGAAATAAGTCAGATTTTCATTAAGCCATGCTTCGATGTTGTCCGCCTGGTTGCTTATGGAAGACTCAAGAGTCTCTGTAGCCATAGATGTCATGGTTCTCTTTGAGATGGTTGCAGCGATGAAAACCAGCGCAAGAACCGTGATAACAACTACAGGCAGAATGTAGGACAGAAGCTTGGTACTGATCTTCTTGTTCTTCTTACGTGTTGAAGATGCTGCTGTTCCTTCGTTATTAACCATTTTTCTCTTCTCCTGTCAAAAGATAAAGTAAAAACAAAAAGCCTATGCATAATTATTATAGCATTTACCGATTACACATAAACTATATTGCGTAATGAATTTATATTATTTTTAGAATCGCCCACAGATATTGTATAATGGTTTTCAAAGCAACTATATTTAGAGGGGACAGGGCTTTATGAGCAAAAGAAATGAGATGGACGAGCGGTTTAAAAACCAGATGAACGCCTGGTTGATGATACAGGTTATCGGAGAGACCAGTGTAAACTTCTTTAATTCAAAGAAACTGTCAAAGGAGATGGGACAGCATCTTGAGACCCTTACCTACGGTGATGACCCCTATGAGTTCGCAGAATATTTCATTGATACCTGTCTGAATTCAAGACAGTACAAGACCACTCTTTTTGGAGCTATTCCCATGAGCGATGACGGAGTGGCCCTTCGCATTGCCCAGGATATTAATAAGGTTACTAAGACCATTCCCCGGAGATTTGGCTATGTAGAGGAATGCAGGTCTTTATGCGAGGCCTTTGTAAAAGCCTTCAGGACTAAATTCGATGATTCTGAGGATATCCTTAAAGAGGCTGGGATTCTATGAAAAAACACGTTACGATAGGAATTCTTGCCCACGTAGATGCAGGCAAGACAACTCTTTCGGAGGGGCTTTTGTTCCTCTCCGGAGCCATCAGATCCATGGGAAGAGTGGATCACAAGGATACCTTTCTGGACACCTATGAGCTTGAGAGATCGCGAGGCATAACTATCTTCTCCAAGCAGGCCATCTTTGAAAATGGGGATACAACCATTACACTTCTTGATACTCCCGGCCATGCTGATTTTTCACCTGAGATGGAGAGGACACTTCAGG
Source organism: Butyrivibrio sp. UBA3740 (assembly GCA_002372465.1). GTDB lineage: Bacteria > Bacillota > Clostridia > Lachnospirales > Lachnospiraceae > Butyrivibrio. The sequence continues at coordinate 14,903 of DFGW01000001.1, read as the reverse complement.
TGCTGGACATGGCTGTTCTTTTGGTGAGCGCTGCCGACGGCGTTACCGGTCAGACTAAAGTTCTTTTCAAACTTCTTGATCATTACAAGGTACCAACAGCCGTTTTTGTTAATAAGATGGATCAGTTGCCTGATGCCGTGGAAGGAAAAGCACGCATCCTTTCAGAGCTTAAAGACAGCCTTCATCAGCATATTGTGGATTTTGAAAAGGGGCTTTGCGTCTTTGATGGCGGCGATGGTGATGAGCATGACATTTCATCCTGTGATGCCGATGAATTTTTGGAGGAGCTGGCGGTCTGTGATGACGATGTGCTGGCAGCTTTTTTGGAAGGACAGCTTCCCGATAAGGCCAAGGCAAAAGAGCTTATAACTGCCCGGAAGTGCTTCCCGACTCTCTTTGGTTCCGCCCTCCGGATGGAAGGGGTAAAAGAACTGCTTGAGCTGATATCAGTTTACGCTCCGTCTCTTTGGGATGAAGTGGGCAGTGGGAAAAGAACTGCTTCCGCCTTGAGGGAAGCCGGCTTTGGTGCCAGAGTCTTTAAGATCAGCAGGGATGCAAACGGAGCCAGACTAACTCATATGAAGATCACCGGCGGGAAGCTGAAGGTAAGAGATCAGATTGGTGATGAAAAGATAGACCAGATAAGACTATATTCGGGTGATAAATTTAGCGCTGTTCCGGAAGCTGAGGCAGGGATGATCTGCGCAGTGTTGGGACTTTCCGGGACAAGGGCGGGAGAGGGCCTTGGCATATGCAAGGGAGAAGACACCTCTGAGGTGCTTCAGCCAATCCTTTCATCAACACTTATCCTTCCCGAGGAGGCGGATCCCGTAAAGGTGTACAAGGAGCTTAAGACTCTAGAGGAAGAAGAGCCCATGCTTCTTGTTAGGTTCCATGAGCAGACAGGGGATCTGGAAGTCCAGATAATGGGCGAAGTCCAGAAGGAGATACTAAGGCACCTTATTAAGACCAGGTTTGGTCTGGAGGTTGGATTCGGACCGGGACACATTGTATATAAGGAAACAATAGTTGCACCGGTGGAGGGCGTTGGGCACTACGAGCCCCTAAGACACTACGCAGAGGTGCATCTTCTTTTGGAACCTCTGGAGCCCGGAAGCGGTGTGCAGTTTGACTGTGACTGCAGCACCGACAATCTGTCTCTGAACTGGCAAAGGCTCATCATGACACACCTTGCGGAAAAGAAACATCTGGGAGTATTGACAGGTTCTGAGATCACAGACATCAAGATAACCGTGATAGGTGGAAGAGCCCACGAAAAACACACCGAAGGCGGAGATTTCAGACAGGCCACCTACAGAGCTGTAAGACAGGGGCTTATGATGGCAGATTCGGTCCTGCTTGAGCCTATGCTGGACTACAGGATAGAAGTGCCGCAGGAACAGGTGGGAAGAGTCCTTAACGATATGCAGAGGATGAATGGAACAGTTTCTGCCCCTGATCTTAGGGGCAACATTTCCATAATAACCGGAACGGTTCCGGCAGCCTGCCTTGGGGATTATGCCGGTGAGATAGCCTCTTTTACCAAGGGCGAAGGCAGGATACTTACTACCCTCTCGGGATACGGCCCTTGTCACAATGCAAAAGAGGTTATAGAAGAAGTGGGATATCAGCCTGAGCTTGATGTGCCCAATTCTCCGGATTCAGTGTTCTGCTCCCACGGCGCAGGGACGGTTATCCCTTGGAACGAAGTCAGGTCCCACATGCACGTGGACTGTGGCTGGAGAGCAGAGGGTGAAGCTCCGGTCACAGACCTTTCTGACGGGATAGACATGGAGGCACTTAAAAAGCTCCAGACCAGGGTGAGAAATGAAAAGACCGAAGAAAGGTCTTTTGCTGAAATAGAAAGAGACCTTCGTGCCACGGACAATGAGCTAAAGGCCATTTTCGAGAGGACCTACGGGGCGGTAAAACCCCGATATGTAGAGGCTCCTACCAGGATAGATGCGCTGACACCTGAGGAGAAGGAAGCAAGGCGAGACCTGGAGGTTGAGGCGCAGAAGCGGAAGAAGTATGAAAACGCCAGGGTTGATGCTGCCGATGAGTACAAAGAATACCTCCTGGTGGATGGATACAATATTATTTATGCATCACCGCAGTTATCTGATCTTGCCAGGTCAGACCTTAAGGCTGCAAGGGATTCGCTGGTGGATACACTATGCAATTTTGCAGGCTTTCGCAGGGAAAAGGTACTTCTTGTCTTTGACGCCTACAGGGTTCCGGGAGGAAAGGAACATGTGGAAGAAAAGGGCGACCTTGTGATTATTTATACAAAAGAGGCTGAAACTGCGGACCAGTATATCGAAAAAGCGGCACATGAAATTGCCAAAAAATATAAGGTAACCGTGGCTACTTCCGATGCAATTGAGCAGGTTATCGTAATGGGAAGCGGAGCCATAAGACTCTCGGCCAGAGATTTCTGGCTGGAGGTAGAAAGAACAGGAGATTTGATAAGGGAAAAGCTGTCTGAATAAAAATGTATAAATGCCATGTTAAACCCATAAAAAAAGTATAAATTATCGTATACCAATATTCTTTTTTTGGAGAGAAAAGAATACAATTATGATGTGCAGGCTTACAACATAAGGAGGTATACGACAGATGGAAAAAAAGGGTTTTCAAGCTAGAATGGCAGTTGTATTGTTATCAACAACCATTCCGCTGGTTGTGGCGCTTATTGTGAGCATAGTGTTCAGCAGCACAAGAATGAACACAATCATGATGCAGGATGAGCATGTTTATTATGATATGCTTTATACCATAAGCACAGACCTTATCAACGCAGACAGGGATCTCTACCAGTCCATGCTGGCAGGAACACAGTATCAGGCTTATCACGATTATATTACTCCGGAGCAGCAGGCCGGCTATGCGGATGATTATAACAGCAACGCCAAGCAGGCTCTTGATGGAGTTAATGCTGCGGCAGCTCTTGCCCAGGGCGACAGTATACTCTGGACCGAAATGAAATCCGGCGATGGCAAAACTTTTGCAGATCTCAGCAAGGGCTTTGTCAGCCAGTACAATACATGGCTTGGAACCTATAACTTCAATACCGGAGAGGGTGACATTGAGCAGTTCTCAATTCAGTTTGAGGCCACAAGAGATTATATCAGCGAAATGTCTGATATCGTTGAGGCCTGGGCTGTTGCAGAGAAAACTGCCAATGAGAAAAGTGTACATGCGAGCATTCTAAGCAGCAGTATTGTATTAATGGTAATTGCTATGCTGCTTCTTTGCCTTACCATCTTCCTTATCATCAATATTATAAAGAACATTAAGTCGATTTCTGCAGATGTTGAGAGAATTTCCGGTGGTGACTTCGTGACAAAGATAAAAGCGGACAGCTTTATCGCGGACTTCAACAATATTCTCGTAGCTCTGGAGTCCATGAGACATGAGCTTAGAAATGCCCTTGTCAAAGTCATCGATCACGCTGACACAGTTAATACCAAGGCAGAACTTGCCAAGGATTCAATTGCAAGCTCACAGAAGACTACTACAGATATCAGTTCTGCAGTTAATGATCTTGCTACCGGTGCAACAGCAATGGCAGAGGATGTTCAGAGTACATCTGCAGTTACAGTTAATATGGGATCTTCCGTAGACAACGTACTTGATTCCGCAAACTCCAACCTTGAAAAGGGCAGAGCGGTTTACGAGGAGTCTACCAAGGTTAAAGAACAGCTCGAACAGATCAAGGAGCAGGATCAGAAGAACGACGAAATGGCTACTCAGGTTGCAGATTCTGTAAATGAGACAGCTAACGTTGTAGCTCAGATCACAACAGCTGCTGAATCCATCATCTCCATTGCAAGCCAGACAAACCTCCTTGCTCTGAACGCAAGTATCGAGGCTGCAAGAGCAGGTGAAGCAGGTAAGGGCTTTGCAGTAGTTGCTGATAACATTAAGGATCTTGCCGGTGACACTAACAACCTGGCAGGCGAGATCACCAACATGCTTTCAACAATTACAGACTACTCCAATAAGAATAAAGAGCTCACAGAGGCCATTAAGGGAGCCATCACCAACGAGACTACTGCTCTTGAGGAAATGAGTGAGTCCTTCGATGAGATGCTCAGACTCCTTCAGGAGACAGAGGAAGGCAACAAGCAGATCGTTGACCTGGTTGAGACCATGAACTCCGACAAGGAGAACATCCTTAATTCTGTAGAGTCTCTTTCAAGTATCTCCGAGGAGAATGCAGCTTCCACACAGGAGACCAGTGCATCCCTCATGCAGCTTGATACAAACATGGAATCAGTTGTTGAACAGGCTCAGGATCTTCAGAAGATCGCAGAAGAACTTACAGCCAATGTTAAGTACTTCAAGGTTGAACTTCCTTCAGATGAGGCATAAAGCGGAAAATGCAATATTTTATGCGGGCAGAGAACTATCTCTGCCCGTTTTTTATATAGTACAATTATTTAAAACGCTTCACAGGAAGGGAGAAGAGGGTATGAAAACCGTAGTAAAGGATACATTCTGGAACAGGTACAAGAAGCTTGTTAAAACCCGGATGTTACCGTATCAGTGGAAGGTTTTAAACGACGATATTGATATCAGGATTGAAAAAGAAAGGAACGATGCATCAATTCCCAGCGAGAAGAGCCATGCTATCGAGAACTTTAAGATAGCAGCAGGAAGGACTAAGGGAGAGCACTACGGCTGGGTGTTCCAGGACAGCGACGTATACAAGTGGCTGGAGGCAGCAGCCTATACCCTGAAAAACTACCCGGATGAAGAGCTTAGGAAGATAGCCGATGAGGTGGTGGATCTGATCGGGGAGGCCCAGGAAGAGAGCGGATATCTCAATACCTACTTTACAATCATGGAGCCTGATCACAAGTATAAGCGTCTTGGAGAGAGCCATGAGCTGTACTGCGCAGGTCACTTTATCGAGGCGGCAGTTGCTTATCATGAGGCAACAGTATCTTGCTGCAGCGGCTTAGGTGGTCAGAAGGAAGTGGGAAGTTCAAAAGCTCTGGAGATAGCCATAAAGCTGGCGGATCACATCGATGCCTCCTTTGGTCCGGAGGAAGGCAAGATCCACGGGTGCGACGGCCACGAGGAGGTGGAGATCGCCCTTATGAGACTCTATCACCTTACAGGGTGTGACAGGTACATGAAACTGGCGGAGTTTTTTCTTTTACAAAGGGGCAAGGATCCAGACTTCTTCAGAAGACAGTTCAGAGAGGACACCGGTAAGCCGGCAATGGGAGGGCTTTATAATGCGCCTTTGACATACTTCCAGATACATGCACCAATCCTTGAGCAGGACACAGCGGAAGGCCATGCAGTAAGGCTTGTGTACATGTGCACGGCTCTTGCTGATGTTGCAGCTTCCACAGGTAATAAGGACCTGGAGGCTGTCTGCAGAAAGATCTGGAGAAATATTGCAGACAGGAGAATGTTTATCACGGGAGGAATCGGTTCAACGGTAAGCGGAGAGTCATTTACCCTGGACTATGATCTTCCAAACGACACCATGTACTGCGAGACCTGTGCATCAATAGGACTCATCTTCTTTGCAAGACAGATGCTAAGGCTTAGTGCCGAGGGCGAGTTCGGAGATGTCATGGAAAGAGCTCTTTACAACACGGCTCTTGCAGGAATGGCTCTGGACGGAAGACACTTTTTCTATGTAAATCCCCTGGAGGTGGTTCCGGAGAAATCTGAAAAAGACCCCACAAAGAGCCACGTGAAGGTGGTGCGTCCCGACTGGCTTGGGTGCGCATGCTGTCCTCCTAACCTGGCCAGGCTCATAGCTTCAGTGGAGGACTATGTGTACCTGGAGTCAGGAAGAGACATTTTGGTAAATCTCTTTATAAAGTCTGACATGGTCAGGAAATATGAGGACGGTGAAGTCGAGGTGAAAATGGAGGCTGATTACCCAAGAAGTGGTAAGATGCAGATCCATGTCGATAACAGGACCTCACAGAATGTAAGGATTGGGGTGAGGATCCCCGGCTGGGCCGATGGGGCCAATGGAAAGGTTTATGGGGGAGATGGTAAGAGGAGCGATAGTGAATGTGCTGTAACAGCGGACAGAGGCTTTTGGTACGTAGAGTGCAGCGCAGGTGCCACAGACATAGAACTTGAGCTGGATATGAATCCAAAGAGATGGTATGCAAATCCTCTTGTTTCAGAGGATGTAGATAAGGTGTGCATCGCCAGGGGTCCTCAGGTATATTGTGCTGAGGGCGCAGATAACGGTGATAACCTGCACCTTCTGATGCTCCCTAAATCCTCAGCGCTTAACTACAAATGGCAGGATGAACTGCTGGAGGGTGTCGGCACTATAGAGGCTGAAGGAATAAGGCTTTCAGCCTCGGAAAATGGAGGCCTTTACAGGTGTACAAAGGCTGATAGCACCAAGCCTGCAAAGATAAAGCTGATACCCTACTACGCCTGGGCCAACAGAGGACCCAATGAGATGAGGGTATGGCTTCGTGAGAAGGAGTGAGAATAGAAGCTATTTATTGAGCTTTAAGATCTCGGTGTAAAGAAGAATTAAAGGAGCTACGCCCTTTGCTTCGTTCTCCACAACGGGTTCCGAGAAGTAGTACTCGAGGGACCCGTCTCTGTGGTCCTTTCCTCCAAGGCCAGCAACAAGGCATATTCCGCCAAGCTTGGGGGTTCCGTCCTCGTTCCTTGAAAGGTAATTCTGGGTAATTCCGTCAAAGGCCTTCATGGCTACATCTATAAATCTCTTTGGAAGGAAGCCCAGCCTTACACCCTTTAACATACCGTAGGCAATAAGGGCGGTTCCTGAGGTCTCAAGATAGTTGCGCTCATCGTCCTTTTTGTCAACGACCTGGTAGAACATTCCGCTCTCATCCTGGAAAGGTATAAGAGCATCCGCCAGGTTTTTTAACATGGTCTGAAGATAGCGCAGCTCGTAGTACATGGACTCATCAATAGCTTCTGCTGTATCCACCAGTGCCACTGTGAACCAGCCAATGGCTCGCAGCCAGAAGTTGGGACTTAAGCCTGTTTCCTTGTCAGCCCAGTACATCTCCCTGCTCTCGTCGTAGCCGTGGTAATAAAGCCCTGTCTTTGGGTCCTTCATAAGCTCTTCCACATTCTTAAACTGCTTAAAGGAGTCAAGGCAGCCCTCCATTTTGTTGTATCTCTTTTCATATTCCATGTAGAAAGGCTGTGCCATATACATTCCATCCAGCCATACCTGATATGGGTAGATCTCTTTGTGCCAGAAATTCCCTGCCTTGGTACGGGGCATGGTGGTGAGCTGTCCCCTGGCAGTGTCCATGGCCTTTCTGTACTTCTCTTTGCCGGTGAGGTCATAGAGCTTAAACAGGTTCTTGGATGGGTTTATGTTGTCGAGGTTATGCTCATTCGGATCGTAGGTCTTGATAGAACCATCCTCCTGAACAAACCAGCCGGCGAAGCTGTCTGCAAAATCAAGATATTTCTTTTCCCTGGTCATTTCATATAATGAAAGAACAGCTGTGATCATGCAGCCGTCAATGTAGTTCCAGTTGTTGGGCTTTCCACTCAGAACACGCTCAATGTTCCAGAAGGGGTGCTCCGCATCGGATTTCTCAAGGAGCATATCAACGTATTCGTCCAGCATCTTGTAGGTTTCTTCTCTTGTCATATTTACAACCTTTCAATTTTACAAAATGTAAGTGCTTACATTTAGGTATTTTAACACATTCCCGTAAAATATGGTATACTGATTTTTGCTACTTTTTAAGAGGTGATCAATATGGTGAAAAATATGAATATTACACAGAAAATGTTGGATTTTATCGATGCTTCTCCCACAGCTTTTCACGTTGTGGACAACATCAAAAAGGACCTTGTTAAAAGAAATTTCACAGAGCTTAAGGAATCCGAGGAATGGAAGCTTAAGCCGGGCAACTACTTTGTCACCAGGAACGACTCGGCGGTGATCTCCTTCAAGATCCCCAAAAAGGATTACAAGGGGGTTCATATGATCGCAAGCCACAGCGATTCCCCAAGTTTCAAGATCAAGGAGAATCCTGAGATGGAGGCAGCCGGAGCATATATTAAGCTGAACGTTGAGAAGTATGGCGGAATGCTCTGCGCAGAGTGGTTTGACAGACCCCTGTCCGTTGCAGGAAGGGTGCTGGTTTCCAAAAAGGGCAAGGTGGAGACAAAGCTTGTAAACGTGGACAGGGATCTTCTTATGATGCCATCTCTTGCCATTCACATGAACAGAGAGGCCAACGACGGCTACAAGTACAACGCACAGACAGACATGCTTCCGGTCTTTGGAAGCAAAGAGGCAGCCGACAGCTTTTTTGACCTTGTTGCTAAGGAAGCGGGGGTTAAGAAAGCAGATATTCTGGGACACGACCTCTTCCTCTACAACAGAGTTAAGCCTACCTTCTGGGGAGCTGACGAGGAGTTCATAGGAAGCTCAAGGCTTGATGATCAGGAGTGCGTCTTCTGCAGCTTTGAGGGTTTCGTTTCAGCTAAGCCAAAGGACTATGTGGCTATGCACTGCGTATTTGACAACGAGGAGGTTGGCAGCGGAACCAAGCAGGGAGCGGCTTCAACCTTCCTTAAGGATACCATTGAGAGGATAAACGACGGCCTTGGAAGGACAAGGCAGCAGTACCATACAGCTATTGCAAACAGCTTTATGATCTCTGCGGACAATGCCCACGCTGTTCATCCAAACCACGCTGACAAGGCAGATCCTGTCAACAGACCTGTCATGAATCAGGGAATTGTGATCAAGTTTAATGCAAACCAGAAGTACACAACTGACGCTGTTTCTGCAGCACAGTTCAAGCTCTTTTGCGAGGAGGCAGAGGTCCCCTATCAGACCTTCACCAACAGGTCAGATATGGCAGGAGGCTCAACTCTTGGAAATATCTCCACCAGCCAGGTTTCCGTCAATACCGTGGACATAGGCCTTGCGCAGCTGGGAATGCACTCGCCTTATGAGTCTGCCGGAAGCAAGGATCCGGAGTACCTTTCAAGGGTTTCTGAAGTATTTTTTGGAAAGTAATATTGGAGAGTAAAATGGGAATTTTTGATTTATTTGGAAAAAAGAAAAATGAGCAGGAGAGCCAGGAGGAGCAGGAGAAGGCTTTAGAGCTCCAAAAGGAAAAGACAAGGGAAGAGGCCAGGGCGGCCCATGCAGAGCTGGAGTGGCCAAGGATACAGCGCCTCAATCCTGTAAACACCAAGGACTCCACCGGTGATACTCTCGAGGAGACCGTTACATCCGAGAGGAAGGATGAGATTGGTGCCATGGTCTATGACGAGGACATCTCTCCGGATACCCTTAAGTTTTTATCCGGGCAGGAGCTTTTGTTCCTTTTGACAGCGATGGAGGTATTTAATAAGAAAGCTCCTCTTCCGGAATTTGAGAAGAACCACAGGAAGGTCTACAACGAGGTGCTTTCAAGGGTCAGGGATGCAGAGTTTTTATATGTGCTCTACGACCAGACCACAGGCTTTCCTTTCATAGATCACGGCTTTGCAAACATTTATTATGAGCAGGAACTGGCAGAGAAGGCAGCAGCTCTTTTCAACAAGCAGTTCAGAAAGCTCATTGCCAGAAAGATACAGGTGGAGAACAAGCAGGAGAACGGCGGAAAGGCTGTTGGCTTCTTCGATTACCTTTACTATGTGGGAATAGAGAACCTTATCATCGACAACGGCGGATACAGAGCGCGCTTTAAGAGAAATGAGATTGTAGCTGCTCCGGGCGAGTGGAACATGGGCGACCAGCCACAGATGCCGACAAATCCGGGGCTTAACTTTGCCATGCTTGATTTCCTTGAGGAGGTCAGGTGGCCTGTTAAGTACGAAAAGAGGGACGAAGTCCTTAAGGCAAAAGAGATGAGGATGCTCTCCCAGATAAGGACTTCAAGGTTCATTGTTCCAATGCAGCACGACGGTCCGGCTGAGGCCTTGGAGGATGGAAGGCTGAAGCTTACCAAGGATAACAGGATCAGATTCCTTGTTATGAAGACTTCCGATGACAAGCAGTTCATGCCTGTCTATACCGATGCCTTTGAGTTTGCCAAGCTTGCCAAGACCACTAAGGATTGGAACGCCGGTGTTTTCAGGTACCAGGATATTCTGAAGTTCGTCCAGGATAAGGATGGGATCAGGATCAACCCTGACGGACAGGGCCTTGTCATCACCAAGGACAGGATGATGGCTCTGGAGATGATGGGACAGCAGGCCGATATGATGAAGAAGAAAAATCAGGTTGGTAAAGCTGCAGCTTCTTCAGCTGACGGGGCTGTTCAGCAGGCTCTGAATCAGGCCATGGCCAAGATGAAAGAGGATGAGAGCAAACAATAATTTGCTTGTTAATAAACGAAGATTAGTCTAAAATTGAAGTATGAGTCGTTATCTTTTTCGATGTAAAAGTTCTTTTTAATAAGAAGAAGGAGCAGATTGATACATGCTTGACAGATTGATTGGTAATTATCTTGTGGAGCAGGGAATGCTTACCAAGATGCAGCTTATAGAGGCCTATAAACAGCAGGAGGCGGGAAGAGCCAAGCTGGGCGTTATCGCAGTGGCTGAAAAGCTCATGAACATTGCCCAGGCTGAGCAGTGTAACTCGCTTCAGGCTACAATGGACAAGCGCTTTGGCGATATTGCCATCGAAAAGGGGTATCTTACAGAGACGCAGGTTTCAAGACTACTTGAGCTTCAGGGGAATCCCTACCTGACTTTTCTCCAGGCTGTAGTGGATGGTGGAACTCTTACCATGGAACAGCTGGATGCAGCCGAGGTTGAGTATCAGAAGAAGCACGGCTTTACCGAGAGTGACATGGCTGCCCTTAAGACCGGCGACGTGGAGCAGGCTGTACCTGTTTTCATGCACACCGATGATGATGTATATAAGAAGATGTTCTGTATGGGTATCAAGGATCTCTACAGGCTGGTGGACAGTCATGTCTACATTGGGAAAACCTACAGCAGCAGAGTTATCAAGGACGAGGTTTTGGGCTTTCAGAAATTCCACGGTGATCAGAATGCAGTAGTGGCGATCTCCGGCAAGTACGAGGACGTCAGAAAGCTGGCCATCGCATACACCAAGGAAGAATTCATAGAGACAAAAGAGGACGCTTTGGATGCAACCTGTGAGCTTATCAACTGCATCAACGGTCTGTACGCTACAGATCTTAGCAGATCCGATGTAAAGATTGAGCTCGAGCCGCCTAACTTTTCTGTGAACTTCGCAGAAGCTTCAAGTGAAGAGATGGTGGTTATGCCGGTGTATATTTGTGGCGGTGAAGTAAAGTATGTCATTGCAGTGTCAAAAGATATTTCCATTGACTGAAGGTCACAGGAGGCATGAGATGAAGAGCGTACTTATAGTTGATGATTCGAGAACATCAAGAAGGATATTGAAGGACATCCTCGAAAGAGCAGGGTATGAGGTTGCAGGAGAAGCCATAAACGGAAAAGAGGGTGTGGACTCTTATGAAAGGCTTCATCCCGACATCGTTACCATGGATATCACAATGCCTGAGATGGATGGAATAGAAGCTCTCAAAGAGATAAGGAAAGCTCATCCCGAGGCAGTAGTTATCATGGTCACAGCCGCCGGGCAGAAGGACAAGATGATGGAGGCTGTGAAGATGGGAGCGGCTGAATTTGTTTCCAAGCCCTTTGTGGAGGAGACAGTAATTGAGGCGCTTGAACATGTTGCAAATGAGCACTGATACTTTATAATGTTGATTAGGCTGCGTCGGGGTCTTTGGGCCTCGGCGCATTTTGTTGCACAAGACCGGCAAGCGAATGGATGCTTGCATACAAATTCATTTGCCGGTTGTAAGGACATGGAGCACGAAGTGCGGAATGTCTGTGTGCAGAATCGAGTAGGAGTCAGCCTACTCGATTTCTGCGCTTTTGGCGCGTCTATGGGCAGGAGGACTTTTTATGAACAGAAAAGTGCTTATAACCGGGGCATCAAGAGGAATCGGATATTCCATCGCCAACTCTTTTGCCAATAACAGGGACAAACTGATTCTCACCTGCAGGGAAAACATCGATATCCTGGAGGAGTATGCCAACGAGCTTACGGAGGAATACGGGATTTATTGCGAAGCCTATAAGTGCGATGCCGCTGACCCCACGGCGGTAAAAGAGCTCTTTGAGAAGATCGGAGAGATCGATGTTTTGGTGAACAACGCGGGAGTCGCATGGCTTGGGCTTCTTACGGACATGGAGGAAGATGACTGGAGAAGGGTTATTGGTACCAATCTGGACTCACTCTTTTACACCTGCAAGTGTGCTGTTCCGGGAATGGTGCGCAGAGGAAGCGGTAAGATCATCAATATTTCTTCGGTATGGGGCAGTGTTGGTGCGTCCTGTGAGGTTGCCTATTCTGCCTCCAAGGGCGGAGTTAATTCTTTTACCAGGGCTCTTGCAAAGGAACTGGCGCCCTCCAACGTGCAGGTCAATGCCATTGCCTGCGGAGTAATCGATACTGATATGAACAGGAAGCATTTAAGTGATGAGGACCTGGAGGTGCTCAGGCAGGAGATACCGGCGGGAAGGATGGGAAAGCCCCAGGAGGTTGGAGAGATGGCACTTATGCTGAGTAATGCTCCTGAATATCTCACCGGGCAGATCCTTACTATGGACGGCGGATGGATTTAAGGGGAACGGAATTTTATATTTATTTTAGAAAAAAGTACTTTACATTCTGTGGCTTAATGATACAATTCAATTGTACACAATCTAATATAAAAGTTATTTGAATAGGAGGTATTCAATAATGTATGATCTTATAATTATCGGTTCAGGTCCTGCCGGCCTTTCAGCTGCTGTATATGCAAAGAGAGCCGGACTTAACATGCTTATTATAGAAAAGAATCCTGTCAGCGGAGGACAGATCATCGACACCTACGAGGTTGACAACTATCTTGGAATCCCGGGAGTTAACGGTTTTGATCTTGCTATGAAGTTCAGAGAACATGCTGACAAGCTGGGAGCAGAGTTTGCGGACGCAACAGTTACTTCTGTTGTTTGCGAAGATGAGGGTTCTGCTGAGAAGCTTCCTGTATATAAGGTAATTACTGACAACGGTGAGTTTGAGACCCACACCATCATCCTGGCTACAGGCGCTCACCACTCAAAGCTTGGTATTCCGGGAGAAGAGGAGTACATCGGAAAGGGCGTTTCCTACTGTGCAACCTGTGACGGCGCATTTTATAAGGGAAAGATCACTGCTGTAAACGGTGGTGGAGATGTGGCTGTTGAGGATGCTATCTTCCTTTCAAGATTTTCCGAGAAGGTTTACCTCATCCACAGAAGAGATGAGCTCAGAGCTACCAAGATCCTTCAGGATGAGCTCTTTGAGATCCCCAATATCGAGGTTATCTGGGACAGCGTTGTAAAAGAGATAAAGGGTGAGGACAAGGTTACAACCCTTTCAATAGAGAATGTCAAGACCAAGGAAAACAGTGATCTTGCCGTTGACGGAATCTTTGTGGCAATCGGTATTCACCCTTCAACAGATCTTTTTGCCGACATCGTTAAGTGTGATGAGCAGGGCTATGTTATAGCAGGTGAGGATGGAGCAACTTCTGCTCCGGGAATCTTTGTTGCCGGAGACTCAAGGAAAAAGCGCTTAAGGCAGATCGTTACTGCAGTTGCTGACGGTGCCAATGCTGTGACATCTGTTCAGGATTTCATGGTTGGAAAGTCGAAAAATTAATAAACATTTTAGAATTAATTTGACAAATATGAAAGTGTGGCGTATATTTTTAAAAGATGTAACAAATTCGTAATATTTTATGGAGGTTAGTTTTGAACAAGCCATTTATGCAGCTTGCCGCATTTACTATGACGGCTGCAGTGACATTTACAAGCTTTGGAATAGACGCTCACGCTTCATCTAATAAAGTTACCAGTGTTCTGCCACAGGCAGGTATCACATATGCTCTTGGAAATAATCAGGTTTCTCTCTCAAGTATCCAGGAAACCGTGGAGACTGAGAAGGCCGAGACAGAGAGCTCCTCAAGTACCAGCGCAGTTTCAAGTCTCTTTGAGACAGTTGAGAGTGAAGATACAGTTACTAATGTAACTCCTATGGCATCAACAGTAACAGACAGTATTCTTTCAGATATTCAGAGTGCTACAGGCGCTGTAGTTAAGAATGCCGAAGTTCAGAGCGAAGAACCTGAAGAAGATTCAGAGGAAGAGCTCTTTAAGACTCTTGTTATCGCTAAGGTTAACGATTACGTAAACGTTCGTGATCTCCCAAGTGAGGAAGACGGCGAGATTATTGGTAAGCTTTACGATAAGTCAGTCGGAACCTTCATTGAGGAGGAAAACGGCTGGTACAAGATCAAGTCAGGATCTGTAGAAGGTTACGTTAAGGGTGAGTACTGTGTAACCGGTGACGATGCCGTTGATCTTGCCAAGGAAGTTGGAACCAGAATCGCTACTGTAACAACCACAACCCTTAAGGTTAGAGGAGGCGCGAGCCTCGATGCAGAGGTACTTGGTCTCGTTCCTATCGAGGATCAGCTTGTAGTTGAGGAAGAGCTGGACGGCTGGGTTAAGGTTAGTATCGAGGAAGGTGATGGTTATGTATCACTTGACTACGTAACACTTTCTACCGAGTTCGTTAAGGCTGAGTCCAAGGCAGAAGAGGAAGCCCGTCTTGCCAAGGAGCGTGCAGCCAGAGAAGCAGCTAACAAGGCTGCCAAGTCCAACACATCCACAAGCGGAAGCTCATCAGGATCCAAGAACTACAATTCTGCAGGATCTTACACAACTGCAACAAGTTCAATCGGTTCTGCTGTTGCACAGTTTGCTCTTCAGTTTGTTGGTAACCCTTATGTATACGGTGGAACATCTCTTACAAACGGAGCTGACTGTTCCGGATTCGTAATGAGTGTATA
>DFGW01000099.1 GCA_002372465.1 Butyrivibrio sp. UBA3740 | reverse complement strand
TATGCAGTTGGAGGCCTTGCAGTAGGCGAATCTCATGAGGAGATGTATCACGTACTAGAGACTGTTGTTCCATATCTTCCACAGGATAAGCCGACATACCTTATGGGTGTTGGAACTCCTGCAAATATTCTGGAAGCAGTTGAGAGGGGAGTTGACTTTTTTGACTGCGTATATCCAAGCAGAAATGGAAGACATGGCCATCTTTATACAAACAGAGGCCACATCAATATCATGAATGCAAGGTATGAGCTTGATGATACGCCTATTGAAGAAGGCTGTCAGTGTCCGGCTTGCAGAAGGTACTCAAAGGCTTACATCAGACACCTCCTTAAGGCTGGTGAGATGCTCGGCATGAGACTCTGCGTACTACATAATCTCTACTTCTACAATCACATGATGGAAGAGATAAGAGATGCCCTGGATGCCGGTAAGTTCGCTGAATACAAGAGACGCAAACTTGAAGGAATGCAGGAGTTTGACGGCAATTCGGTAAAAGATGCTTACAATATTGCTAAAAACTGGAGAAAGGGTTAAAAAGCTTGAACTTGGCTACTCTTTTTAGTATTATTGATGGGTGTATATTATTTTTTTTAAGGTATGGAGGAAGTTATGGGTTTACTTTTAACATCTGAGGCAACTGCCAGTACACAGAGTATTGTTTCTATGGTAGTTGTTTATGCTGCAGTAATCGCAGTTTTCTATTTTCTTTTTATGAGACCACAGCGTAAGGAACAGAAGCAGAAGGCTCAGGTTCTTGCAGCACTTGCAGTTGGTGACAGCGTGCGTACAACAGGTGGGTTCATTGGAACAGTTATCGATATCAATGACGACATGGTTATCGTTGAGTTTGGTAACAACAAGAATTGCCGTATCCCTATGGTAAAAGAGGCAATTGTAGAGGTTGAGAAGCCTGAAGATGCGGTAGCAACTGCTAATGATACTTCTGATTCTAAAAAGAAGTAATATTTTTCGTGTCTATTTTAAGCCTGGTTGGTTAGCCCAATCGGGCTTATTTTGTAATGATAAGGAGGAGAGTATGAAGCTGAACATTACATGTATCCCCGGGGATGGGATTGGTCCTGAGATTGTTGCGCAGGCAAAGAGAGTACTGGATAAGACTGCCTCAGTCTACGGACATGAGATTACCTATAAGGATGTGCTGATGGGTGGATGTTCCATCGACGCATACGGCGTTCCCCTTACACAGGAGACTATCGATGCTGCAAAGAGCGCTGATGCGGTTCTTATGGGATCCATTGGAGGAAATACCTCCACTTCACCATGGTATAAACTCGAGCCTTCAAAAAGACCGGAAGCAGG
Organism: Butyrivibrio sp. UBA3740; assembly: GCA_002372465.1. Taxonomy (GTDB): domain Bacteria; phylum Bacillota; class Clostridia; order Lachnospirales; family Lachnospiraceae; genus Butyrivibrio. The sequence goes on along the minus strand of DFGW01000099.1, from coordinate 2,936 downwards.
TCTTTTGGGAATCAGAAAGGCTCTGAATCTTTTCGCTAACTTAAGACCTGCATATCTTTATCCACAGCTTAAAAAGGCATGCCCTCTTAAAGAGGAAGCTGCTTCCAAGGGTTTTGATATGCTGATCATGAGAGAGCTCACAGGTGGCCTTTACTTCGGAGATCGCTTTACAAAAGAGATCGATGGAGAACTCACAGCCACAGATACCCTTGTATATAAGGAAAGTGAAATAAGAAGAATTGCTATCAAAGCCTTTGAAGTTGCCAGAAAGCGCAGAAAGAGTGTTATCAGCGTAGACAAGGCCAATGTTCTTGACTCTTCAAGGCTCTGGAGACAGGTTGTCAATGAAGTTGCAAAGGACTATCCCGATGTGACTTTGGAGCATATGCTTGTGGACAACTGTGCAATGCAGCTTGTTCGTGACCCTGCACAGTTTGATGTGGTTCTTACCGAGAACATGTTTGGCGATATCCTTTCAGATGAGGCGAGCATGATCACAGGTTCCATCGGAATGCTTCCAAGTGCCTCACTCAATGACACAAGCTTTGGCCTTTACGAGCCAAGCCATGGAAGCGCTCCTGACATAGCAGGTAAAGATATTGCAAATCCTATTGCCACAATTCTTTCTGCTGCCATGATGCTCAGATATTCCTTCAATCTTGACAAGGAAGCTGATGCCATCGAGAATGCAGTTCAGAAGGTGCTTGAAGATGGTTATAGAACTGTAGACCTCATGGGAAGCTCCAATAAGGACGAGGTAACCCAGGTGGGCTGCAAGGCGATGGGAGACCTGATAGTTGAACGAATCACTAACCTATAAGACTGAAAAAAGAATATATGATATATTGCCCCACGAACCGGAAACCATAAGCGCAACGCTTTTTATTATTGCCATGGGCTGTTATTATCTTTGGCGGATGTTTGCCATTACTCCGGTTTATGATGAGCTCTACACCTACTATACTTTTATCAGCAGAGGCCCGCTATATGCTGCTATTCACTGGCCACTGCCCAATAATCACGTGGGATATTCCGTTTTGTCAGCAATTCTTAACGGCTTTGGCAATCCTTATATAGGACTGAGAGGAGTTTCCTACATCTGCGCTGTATCAAACCTGATTCTTATATACAGAATATGCAGAAGATATTATTCTCACGGACTTGGCTTTGCTGCTATGGTGCTTTATTCTTCCATGCAGCTTGTTACGGAATACAGCGTTTTGGGAAGGGGATACACTCTTTCCACCACCTGCTTTTTGATGTCTATCTATATAGCAGGTAACATCTGCAGTGCCAATGAAACAAGCATTTTTTACTACAGATATCTTGCAATTACTTTTGTTCTGGGGCTGTATACAGTTCCAAGCAGTGTGTACTGGGTCATTCCCATAAGCGTGGCGATTGGATCTTATCTATTGATAAATGCCTATGAGAGCCGTGAGCTGCGCGGGAAGCTGCGGGAGACAATATATTACAAGAAGTTCAGTACCTTTTTTATCTACGGTGTAATAGCAGCCTTTGTCACAACGATCCTCTATGGACTGATATGGCTTGCTATAGGATCGAACCTTCTTGTAAAGACTGAAGGGTCTGAGTACTACGGCCTATCTCATGCAACAGTTCTTTTACGGGCGCCTGTTTCATCGCTCCTTAGGGGAATCGATTATATGTTGTCACAGCCCTATATCCAGAGCCTTTCACCTAAGGACTTTGATGAAAGGTGCATAGGATGGGTGATGAGTCTTCTTGACTATATGCTTCCCGGAATGTCCTGGCTTTTGGCGATTCTGATCTTTTTGGCCCTGTGTATAGCACTGTATGAGTGCATAAGACATCTTGCCTACAGCAGAACGATGATCAACCTGATTATTGTCTCAAATATTCTGGTCACCGGAGGAATGCTTATCATCCAGCACAAGCTTCCTTACCTTCGGGTGTTCAGCTATGGAGCATTTATAGTCAGCGCCTGCGTTGTGACCTGTTTCGAACGACTTGTCAACAATTGCATCAGACTATATAACGCCTATAAGACCGGTAAAAAAGAATTGGTCAAGGCGGCCGGCGCAAGCGTACATAAAGAGTCAGAGACTGCCATAACTGGAGATAAGTGGTATTCGGGCCTTGGAGTTTACTTTCCTGTAATTGCGATACTTATTTTGTTTGTTATAAGGCTTTTCTCATATTCCTTCAGCGCACAGCTTGGAGAAAGAGAAAACGACGTTTTTAACACTCTTTACATTGCGGATGTAAGAAGGCGCCACAATATTGCGGCCCTGGACTGTGATCAGCAGTATCTTCTTAAATTCGGATGGGACATTGATTGCCAAAAGACAGATGTCGACGGCGCTGATATGGTTATCATTGATAAGAACCTTTTGGAGCCGGGCTACAGCGGTCCTGACTTTTGGAAGTATTATCAGTCTTATGAAACGATTAATTGGGACTACGTCGATACGATGCGTGCCATTTATGAAAATGAAAACTTTATTTTATATATCAAGTAGGAGGGAATTATGGCTATGAACAGTGACAGAGTATTTAAAGGTTTACAACAGGCACCCCACAGGAGTCTGTTCAATGCACTTGGTTTTACTGAAGAGGAGAGAAACAGACCTCTCATTGGTATTGTTAGTTCCTATAATGAGATTGTTCCCGGACATATGAATCTGGACAAGATCACAGAGGCAGTTAAGCTGGCTGTGGCTGAGGCGGGCGGAATGCCTGTTGTAGTTCCTGCTATTGCAGTCTGCGACGGAATTGCCATGGGACACATTGGAATGAAATATTCCCTGGTTACAAGAGATCTTATCGCTGACAGTACAGAGTGTCTTGCTATAGCACATGCCTTTGACGGTATGGTATGCATCCCTAACTGTGACAAGAATGTACCCGGCCTTCTGATGGCTGCTGCCAGAGTTAATATTCCTACAGTATTT
>DFGW01000128.1 GCA_002372465.1 Butyrivibrio sp. UBA3740 | reverse complement strand
ATTTTAATAACGAGTATCTGTCAAAACTTGAGGATTCGGCGGTGGTTCCCGGAAGCAGGAAAATTGCAATGACTACCGACAGCTTTGTGGTAACTCCTATAGAATTTCCCGGTGGAGATATAGGCAGATTATCTGTCTGCGGAACCGTAAATGACCTTCTCATGAGCGGAGCAAAGCCCATGTACATAACCTGTGGCTGTGTGCTCGAAGAGGGCCTTGATATTGATGTTTTGGACCGCGTGATCGCATCTATGGCAGAGACTGCAAAAGAAGCAAGTGTACTTGTTGTTACCGGAGATACAAAGGTAATTGAAAAAAGATCTGATAATCCCGGACTTATTATAAACACCTCAGGTGTAGGCTTTATTGATGACGATGCGCAGGTTCCCGGTCCCTTTAAGCTTGAGGATGGTGATAAGATAATCGTATCCGGAAACCTTGGAGATCATCATGCAACTATTCTTGGCAGCCGAATGGGAATAGAGAACAGCATTGTTTCAGATAATGCCCCTCTTGTAGATATAGTTAAAAATCTAATGGATGCCCATATCAGGGTCCGCGCCATGAGAGATGTGACAAGAGGTGGTCTCGGTACAGTTCTTAACGAATTTTCTTCTGCCTCAAGGTGCAATATTGAACTTGATGAAGAAGCTCTTCCTGTATCTGCGGCAGTTAAGGATTTTTGTGGCATTTTGGGACTTGATCCTTTATATATGGGAAATGAAGGGAAAATGGTTCTTTCTGTCCATGAAAGTGATGCCTCAAAAGCTCTTTCCATAATCAGAGCATCTAAGTACGGAGAGAATGCTGCCATTATCGGAGAGGTTAAAAAAAGTCCGGATGGCCATGAAGATATTAATGTAACTGTCAAGACCAGAATCGGCGGAAAGCGCGTGGTTGGGCTAATGTACGGCGAAGGTCTTCCAAGGATCTGTTAGGTGTGGTACAATACCTTACAGACATTTTCAAGGTTTTAAGCAGGTAATTTATATGGAATTTAAGAGAATTAATAAAGATACAATTACATGCATCATTACTGAGGATGACATGTTTGAACAGGGGATAAAGCTTGAAGATCTCTTCGAGAAGAAGAAAGAAGCTATGGACTTCCTTCACGAAGTCATGAAGAAGGCTGAAGAAGAGGTGGATTATAAGCCGACAGGAAGCTTTATGCCGCTTCAGATCACAGTTCTTCCGGATCATTCAATTTCTCTTACCCTTACAGAGAATGCTTCAGCCTCCTTTGGGGAGATTCTTAAGAACCTCACTGAGAAGGCAGGGATAACGATTCCCAAGAACGTCCTTGAGGATATTGGCGATTCAGTTGATGAAGAGAGGCTTAACCGTCTCAATGAATATTTAAAGAGTCTTAAGCAGTTCACCAACTCTGTCAAGAACATCATGGGTGAGCGCGGACTGACTGAAAGTTCAGATTCCCAGAAGATTTCTGTCAATAACAATGCCAGTGTTGACAGCACAAAGAATAAGGCCGACAAGATCTCAAACGGCGTATCCAAGAAGGCAGATGAAGCCAAGAAGCAGCGCAAAAAGGACATTCAGAGGCTTAAGTTCCATGAGTACATCTTTAAATTCAGTGACCTTAAGACGGTGATAGGCTTTAGCACCAAGGTGCCCAAGGATGTGCAGATTGGAAGCTCTCTCTACAAGGACCCTGTAAGCGGCGATTATTTCCTTGATCTTATGAGAAAAGATGAGGATCCCAAGGTATTTGCTTCATTGTTTACAATGGCATATGAATTTGGACATTTTGAGGCCAGCAACCAGCATGTTATTGCACACATTAAGGAGAGCTACAGCTGCATAATACCTGATAATGCAGTAAAGGAAATGTCTTCACTTTCTAATATGTGACGTGAATATGAAAAGGAACGACCTCATAGCCGTTCCTTTTTTTATAGCAAAAGACAGGCATAACGTACCATGCCTGAATGCAAATTGAGGTTTTATGAGGCTTAATAAGTTCATTGCTTCCTGCGGAGCCTGCTCAAGGAGGGAAGCTGATAAACTAATAGAATCTGGAAGGATAACCGTAAATGGGACAGTTCCTTCACCGGGCCTTAGTGTTTCAGAAGGTGACACAGTTCTTTTAGACGGAAAAGAAATAAAGGCAAAGGCCAGCTTTACCTACCTGGCCTATTATAAGCCTGTGGGTGTTACCTGCACAGAAAAGGATGTCCATGCAAAAAGAACTGTCATAGAAGACATTGGTCTTGATAAAAGAGTCACCTATGCCGGGAGGCTGGATAAGGACTCTGAAGGCCTTCTTATAATGACGGATGACGGAAACCTTATCGAGGCAATGATGAGGGGCTCCAAGAAGCATGAGAAGGAATATGAGGTCACGGTAGATAAGGATATATCCGGTGATTTTTTGAATAAAATGGCAAATGGCGTCTATCTTCCCGAGCTTGACAAGACCACAAGAGGATGTAAAGTTACAAAGACAGGCAAAAGGTCTTTTAACATAATCCTGACCCAGGGCCTGAACAGGCAGATCAGGCGTATGGCAAGTGCCTGCGGCGCAGAAGTTGTCTCTCTAAAGCGAATAAGGGTCATGAATATCAGGCTGTCGGACTATGATCTTGTACCCGGGAAGTACAGACCTATCAAGGCTAAGGATCTTGAAAAACTCCGCAGCGACTGCGGATTAGAATAATCATTTGTTGGGGGATTTGAATTATGGCTATTGAAGATATCAGAAGTGAGTATGATGCTCTTTGCACCGAGATAAAGCATCATATGGACCTTTATTATAATCAGGATGCACCTGAAATTTCTGACTATGAGTATGACCAGCTTATGCAGCGTCTTAAGGCAATTGAGAAGGAGAATCCGTCCTTTGTCACAAAGGACTCTCCAAGCCAGATTGTTGGCGGAGTTGCCAAGCGTGAAGCAGGGGTCAAGATCACTCATAACGTTCCCATGCTTTCAATTGAAGATGTATTTAACAAAGAGGATGTAGTGGAGTGGGTCAATAAAGTCCATTCAAGGCATCCGGGGGCTGTTTTTAGCGTTGAACAAAAGATAGACGGCCTTAGTCTTTCGCTTAGATATAACAGGGACGAAAAGGACGGTAAATTGCACCTTTCCCTGGCTGAGACAAGAGGAGACGGACTGATTGGTGAGGATGTCACAGCCAATGCTCTGGTTATCCCTGATGTTCAAAAGGTCCTTGACCTTCCTTATGAGTATCTTGAGCTAAGGGGCGAGGTATATATGTCTCATGATGATTTTGAGGCATTTAATGAAGAACAGGAAAAGCTTGGGAAGAAGCTTGCTGCAAACCCAAGGAACCTGGCTGCCGGAACCCTTCGCCAGCTTGATCCCGAGATCACAAGACGACGCGGTCTTAAAATGTTTGTCTTCAACGTTCAGGATGGACCGGAGGAGCTTCGTTCCTCCCATGTAAATGCCATGGACATTCTTCAAAAAGCAGGTGTACAGACCGTATTTCATAAGGCCTGCACCAGCTCTGAGGAAGTGGTTGCCGCCATCGATGAGATCGGGAATATGAGAGAGAACCTGACCTTTGATCTGGACGGTGCAGTTATAAAGGTAGATAACACCCTTTGGCGTGATGATTTCCCTGCCGGCTCCAAGTACTCCAGCGGACATATTGCATATAAGTATCCTCCGGAGGAACGAATCGTTGTAATGGACGAGATCCTGGTAGATGTGGGAAGAACCGGAAAGCTTACATTTACAGGAAGCTTTCATGATGCAGAAACAGGTAAACCTGCAAGACTTTGCGGAACCAGCGTATCTAGAGCAACACTTCACAATCAGGACTATATAACAGAGATGAAGGTTGGTATTGGCGGTCATTACAAGCTCTTTAAGAGCGGAGAGATCATCCCCAAGCTTAATGGCTGCGTAAAAGAGCCTTTGGCAGTATTTAAGGCCCCTGACAAATGCCCTGTGTGCGGAAGTCACCTCATAAGGGAAGCAGATACTGCGGACATAAGGTGCATAAATCCTACCTGTCCTGCCCAGGTTACAAGAACAATTGCATATTTTACTTCAAGAGATGCCATGAATATCATGGGACTTGGTGATACACTTGTAGAGGCGCTGGTAAAAGAAGGATATCTTTCCAATTATTCAGATATCTATCACCTTAAGGACCACAGGGATGAACTAATAGAAAAAGGCATCATCGGCAAAGAAAAGAACACCGACAAGCTTCTTGGTGAGATTGAAAAATCCAAAGAAAATGACCCTGTAAGACTACTGACAGGACTGGCCATAAGAAATGTGGGTAAATCCACAGCACGTGAGATAATGAAGCACTTTGATGAGCTTACTGACCTTACCAAAGTTACTAAAGACGGATTTTTACAGATACCTGACATTGGCGAGACCACAGCAGAGGATCTGTACGAATTCTTCCATGATGAGAGAAACCTTACAATCCTTAATGAGATGAAGGCTCTTGGCCTTAACATGACAGCTGTTAAGGATGCCGATGCATCTGACAAGCTCTCCGGGATGACCATTGTTGTGACCGGAACCCTGCCGACTCTTGGCAGAAAGGAAGCAGAGGAGCTTATCGTTAAAAACGGCGGTAAAGCCTCCGGCTCTGTTTCCAAAAAGACAAGCCTTGTCCTTGCGGGAGAAGCTGCCGGAAGCAAGCTTACCAAGGCAAATGAGCTGGGGATCAAGGTCATTGATGAAACTACGTTCTTAAGTATGTTACAATAAGGGATATTAGTATTTTTAAGACAACCATAGAAACTAAGGAGAAAAACAAGCTATGCCCATCAAAGTACAAAATGACTTACCTGTAAGGGACATATTGGAGAGAGAGAATATATTTGTAGTTGATGAGAACAGGGCCATGCATCAGGATATCCGTTCCCTTCAGATCTGTATCCTGAATCTGATGCCACTTAAGGAAGACACAGAGCTTCAGCTCCTTAGATCCATGTCAAATACACCTCTGCAGATTGATGTTTCTTTTATGCAGATGAGCACCCACCATCATGCAAATACATCTCCGAACCATCTGATGAGATTCTACAATACCTTTGACGAGCTTAAGGACAACACCTACGACGGACTTATCATCACAGGAGCTCCCGTTGAGCAGATGGCCTTTGAGGAGGTTGATTACTGGGATGAGCTCTGCAGGGTCTTTGAGTGGTCCAAGACAAACGTTACTTCAACCTTCCATATATGCTGGGGGGCCCAGGCGGGAATTTATTACCACTATGGAATAGATAAGCAGCCGCTTGCAGAAAAGAGATTTGGAATCTATCAGCACCGCGTCATGAATCGTAAGGTCCCTCTTGTAAGAGGCTTTGATGACGTATTCCAGATGCCACATTCAAGACATACTGAAACCCCTGCCGATAAGATTCATGCCTGTGAAGACCTGGTTGTACTGGCAGAGTCGGAAAAAGCCGGAGTTTTCCTTTGTATGAACAGATCAGGATCACAGATTTTTGTCATGGGCCATGCTGAATATGACAGACTAACTCTGGATACCGAGTATAAGAGAGACCTTGCAAAAGGCCTTCCAATCAAGCTTCCGGTGAATTACTATCCTGATGACAATCCGGACAATAAGCCCGATCTGGTCTGGAGAGGACATGCCAACAACCTCTATTCCAACTGGCTTAATTACTATGTTTACCAGAACACACCATACAAATGGGGCCAGATCCTTGACGAAGAAAAGAGAAAGATGGCTTCAAAGGGACTTACCCATAAAGCGTAAATAAGGAGAATATTATGCCTCAAGGTTCTAAAATGCGAAACATTTATATGGCTTTTCCGGAAGGTAAGCATAAGGTCCTGACCCTTAGCTATGATGACGGCAAGGTACCTGACAAAAGACTTGTATCCATATTTAACGAATATGGTTTAAAAGCAACCTTTAATATGAATTTCGGTCTTGAAAAGAATCCCTTTACTTTCCCCTATGAGGAAAGGATTCCCTTTTCAGAGATAAAGGAAGTTTATAAGGGTCATGAGATTGCATCCCATACCTTTAGTCATCCGACCATAGCAAGGTGTCCCAAGGAACAGATTGCGCAGCAGATCCTTGAAGACAGAAGAGGTCTGGAGGAAATAATGGGGTATACGGTAAGAGGCTTTGCTTATCCCAATGGTTCTTTTTCTGATGATGTTGTAGATGCCCTTAAAACCTGCGGAATGGCTTATGGAAGGACTATCCGTTCCACCCATGGCTTCGATCTTCCGGCTGACCCTTACAGGTGGGATCCTACCTGCAGACATGCAGATCCTGATCTGGAAGCTATATATAACGAATTCATTGACGCTCATAAAACCCAGTACCTGTATTGTCTTTATGTATGGGGACACAGTTATGAATTCGATAAACAAAATAACTGGAACATAATCGAAAAATTTTCTAAAAAGATTGGAAACAAATCTGACATCTGGTACGCAACAAATATTGAGATCATTGATTATCTCGAAGCGGTAAAACGCGTACAAGTCTCTGTTAATGGGGATTTTGCGTATAATCCGAATGCGAAAAATGTCTGGATCGAGGTGGATAAAAAGTCTGTTGAATTAAAAGCAGGAGAGACAACCGAGTTGTAATTTTCTTTTTAATAAGTTAAAATATTATTGTTAAGTCGTTAATTTTTCTAATAAGGAGAACTCGTATGCCTCTAAATATGGAAAACGAAGACGGAAATGTAAACTCATCTGAGCTCAAGAAAAAGCCAACCAAGAAGACCAAAGAGATGCTTGATGAGAACACCAAGCAGATTGAAGAGCTTCAGGAACAGCAGAAGGTCCTTAAAGATGAACTTGCTGCCCTTGAAAAAGAAGACGCTTCTCTGGGAGATAAGTCTGCCCTGAAGATGAAGGTCAATCACAAGAAATTTGGTGAGGGAACCATCACTAAGCAGGATGGAAAATATATTGAGGTTAAGTTCTCAGACGTTGTTAAGAAATTTGTGCTTCCCGGATGCATTGCGAACAAATTCCTTGAGGTTGAGGATGAGGGTATACTTGATTATTACATCAAGTGCAACGAAATCCATGAAAAGAAAATGTCTACAGAGCTCAAGATCAAATCCGCAACATATGCGATTCAAAGGCATGAGGATGCCATTGAGAGATTGAAATCAAAACTTAAATAAGCAATAAATCAAAAGGAACAGCCTTGGAGCGGAGCTGTTCCTTTTTTTTATTTTACATTGCAAGCTTATCTGCTTCCTCAACCTTTTTCTGAGCAGTTGAGAGCATGAGTTTGATGCGGTTAAGCTGGTTTACCTCTGAAGCCCCGGGATCATAGTCGATGGCTACGATATTACTGCCGGGATACATATGACGCATCTGCTTGATAACGCCTTTACCTACCACGTGGTTAGGAAGACAGCCAAAGGGCTGCGTGCAGACAATATTGGTTGCGCCTTCTTTAATAAGCTCCACCATCTCACCTGTAAGGAACCATCCCTCACCGGTCTGATTGCCGATAGAAACGATAGGCTTTGCATACTCCACCAGTTTATAGATGCTTGTAGGCGGGTCAAAATGTACGCTCTTAGTAAATGCCTTAGTTGCTGCCCCACGGAGCCTTTCTATAAGCCAGATGGCCCCTCTCATGAGGATTGCAGTCTTTTTGGAAGTTCCAAGTTCTTCTGCCTTATAGATCTGGTTATAGAAGCAGTAGAGCATAAAG
>DFGW01000171.1 GCA_002372465.1 Butyrivibrio sp. UBA3740 | reverse complement strand
TAACAAGCCTTTATGTCTAAAAGATGATTTGAAGTAACCATTCTTTTAATTAATTGTAAACAAATTATGAACGCCAAAAAGCGGATTTATTAATCTTCTTTTTGGTTTTTTTTTATCACTAATTCGTTGAGGTAATACTTGCATAATGATAAAATATAGTGTATGAAGGCGTTACTATCGTGGAAAAACTGGATAGTTATTGCCATTTGCGTCGGCGTAAATCTGCTGGGTAGAAGGATTGTCAGTAATTATGATCTTCCTTTGTGGCTTGATTCTGCAGGCACTATTTTTGCTGCAATCGAAATGGGGCCTGTGGCAGGAGCTATCTGCGGTGTTTTGCTAAACCTTCTGACGGCTCCGGGAAGCCTTCAGGAAATGCCATATATGCTGGTATCTGCCATGATAGGTATTTCTGTGGGAATCCTATACCCGAAGCAAAAGTCTGAGCACTTTAAAACCATCTCTGCCGGGGTGATTACCGGTATTCTTTGTGCATTTATTTCCACCATTATCAATCTTTATACCTTTGACGGTTCAACCGGCAATAACTGGGGTGATGCGCTTATGCAGATGCTCTCAAGGGATATTCAGATTCCTGTTCTGAATTCCTTCCTGGGTGCAGCTTTTGTGGATATCCCGGATAAGGTCATATGTCTTTTGGCAGCGGTTTTTGTCTCCAAGCTTATACATTACAATTTTAAAAAGCCCCCGGGAAAAGCAGCTTTGATTCTGGCGCCTTTGATACTCTCGACATATCTTTTCGCGGATACGATTCCCGTAAAAGCTGCAGACTTCGCTTCGGAATATGCAGGATATTTGTACGATGTTGAAAATGGTCTTGAAGCCGTAGAGGTAAATGCCATCGCCCAGTCGGATGACGGATATATGTGGATCGGATCCTATTCGGGGCTTTATATCTATGATGGGTATAAATTTAAGCTGGCTGTTATCGATTCCAGGATTAAGAATGTTATGGCCCTTTATAAGGACAGCAAGGGAAGGCTGTGGGTTGGCACCAATGACAGTGGTGTTGCCTGCTATGATCCCAAGTCGGAGCAGGTTGATTTTTATAACTCTGACAACGGGCTTTCTTCCGATGCCATAAGAGATATAGCAGAGGACAGCAAGGGCAATATCTATATTGCCACCATATCAGAACTTTGCATGATCACTCCGGCAAAAGAGGTCAAGACCTTTGCTGCCAAGAGCTTTTACGGTCTTGTCAAACTCTCCTCCAGTGGAAATACAGTGGCGGGCATAAGAAGTGACGGATATCTTATCATATTCCGGGAGGACAAGATCACCTATGTCCTGGCGGGAGATTTTACAGAGGTTGCCACAGAGGAAGAGGGCAATTATATTGTAGGAACCAGCTCTAACATGACTGCAAGGCTCTATATAAAGGATGGTTCTACGGACCTGATGACCAAGCAGTACACAGGAAAGCTGAACTATTTCAATGATATTTTGTACTCCAAGAGCTTAAAGGGCTACTTTGTGGCCTGTGAAAACGGTCTTGGCTTTGTATCTGATAAGGGCACGGTAACAGATCTTTCCACCAATGATTTTGACAGCTCTGTCGTAAGCGTATTTATGGACTATCAGGGGAATGTGTGGTTTGGCTCCAGTAAACAGGGAGTCAAAAAGTTCTCCTGGAATCCTTTTGAAGATATCTTTTCAAGAGCAAGCGTAGAGGGGGAAGTGGTGAACAGTGTCCTGGTCAAAAACGGTCTCCTATATGCCGGGACCAACAAAGGCCTTGTGACCATTGACCTTAAGACTTATTACTCAGTTCCCATACCATATCCTGAGTATCTAAAGGATGTAAGGATCCGGAACATAATGTGCGACAGTAATGACAATCTCTGGATCAGCACCTATGGACCTTATGGCCTTATAAAGCTTCGCAAAGATGGCAGTATAGCAGTCTTTAACAGTCAGAATGCCGGAACAGACGGAGACAGATTCAGATTCTGCGTGGAACTGTCTGATGGAAGGATTGCAGCAGCAAGCAATACAGGACTTAACTTTATTAAGGGGGAGAGTGTGGTGAGAAAGCTGGGAGAAAACTCCGGCATTACCACTCAGATCCTGAGCCTTGTGGAGAGGGAAGACGGAACTATATATGCCGGAACAGACGGCGGAGGAATTCTGGTCATCAAAAACGATAAGGTTGTCAGAACCATTGGAGTAGCCGAAGGTCTGAGAACTTTAGTTGTCATGAAGATAGTTCCCTGTACCGGAGGGTATCTGTATGTGACCAGCAATTCTATTTATTATGACAATGACAAGGAGATCAGAAGACTTGAGTCATTCCCCTACAGCAATAACTACGATGTATTCATCTCTGAGGATGGGACAGCCTGGGTTATGTCCAGCGGCGGAATCTACGTGCTGGATGAAAAGGACATGCTAAGAGACACCGAGTACAGCTTTATGCTCCTTAACAGAAGCAGAGGTCTTAACACGGCCATTACCGCCAACTCCAATTATGTTTTAAACGGAGAGAGACTTTACATTTCCTGCACTGACGGAGTCAGACGCGTCTCCACCAGGAATTACGATTCTTTTAATAATGACTTTAAGATAGATATATCTGAACTGGAAGTAGGTGATGACGTGATAGATCCGGTTGACGGAACCTATGTTATTCCTCCAACCTTTGGACGTATTCAGTTTGATGTGGCAGTAATGAATTATTCCCTGTCGAACCCTTTGATACACATCTTCTTAGAAGGCGCTGATGATGAAGGTATCACCTGCTATCAGAAGAACATGCAGCCACTATCCTTCACAAATCTCTCCTACGGAGATTATGCCCTTCATGTGCAGGTTCTGGACACTGCCGGAATTGAAGTGGTGAGGGAGGAAGTGTTCCCTGTAAGGAAGGAATCCCTTCTGTTTGAAAGGGGATATTTCAGGAATTATCTGTTTATTGTATGCGCATTATTTATCCTCTACCTGGGATGGGCAATCGGCGACCTTTTGCACAAGATGAACAATGTACAAAGGCTTAGACAGGAAGCAACAAACGACCATCTGACAGGCCTTTATAATAAGAGGGGCGCTGAAGAGGTTATGAATGAAACCTGCAGGAACAGCTCCGGAATCCTGGCGGTTCTTGATCTTGACAACTTTAAACCTGTAAATGACATCTTCGGACATGACAATGGCGACCGTCTGCTTATGGCCCTTGCGGATATTCTGCGGAGAAATGCAGGCAGTGACGACGTGCTCTGCCGTGTGGGCGGTGATGAATTCGTGGCCTTTTATAAGTTTGCCACAGGAAATGATATAAAAGAAAAGACAAGGCTCATTAATCATGAGATTGTCGAGGTGGCAAAGACTATTCTGGGCGAAGAAATGAACATTCCCCTTGGCGTGTCAATCGGAGCAGTTGCAGTTACTGAAGACAACAGGGACAGCTATGAAGAGCTCTTTAAAAAGGCGGATAAAGCTCTTTATATTGTAAAGAACTCCGGCAAGCATGACTATGTTATCTATGACGAGTCACTGTTCAGGACAGAGGAGAGCTCTGACAGGGCAAATGTCAGTGGAATTGCGGAGATAAGGGCAATCATCGGTGAGCGCAGCAAGACCAACAAGCCATACAGAGTTGAGGATGGACGGCTTCAGGAGATCTACAGGCTTTTGGTAAGGCTTGGTGACAGTGCTGTGATGAATTCTGTCATGATACACTTCCAGGTAACGGGAGAGCCGGGAATGCTTGTTACAGAAGAAATAATGGATATATTTCTTTTCATCCTGGACGAGAGCCTAAGGAGCACCGATGTTTACGGCTATGCCAATCACAATACCACCATTGTTATCCTGACCAATACAGATCCGGAAGCAGCGATGGTTACAATAGAAAGAATAGAGAATAAGTGGAAAGAGCACCCAAGGACCCAAGGATACTCAGTCATTTACGAGGAGGAGATGCTTTAAATGCTTAAGTCCGTTGTTTTTCTGATGGATGAAAAAGACATAAATAATGAGACTCTGCGCGCGGCTGTTCTTGATGAAGCAGACTATATCAAGGAATCCGGCTATGGCGCAGAGATTTCTTTTGGCGCAAAAGAGCTGCCGGATAAGGGAAAGACATTGGTTGTGACCGACAGTCCCCTTATCTCAAAAGAACTTTTGGATAAGGGCTATTTTGTTGTGGGAATGACCCACGACGGAAATGGGAAAGCTGAATTTCCAAAGGCCAAGTACGTCTTTGGCGAGATCGACCAGGTAGACATGGACTCTTTTGTCAAAGTGTATCAGCGCTATGCAGGAGAACCCTGGGAGGTGTTAAGGACGGATCGTCTGACTATCCGCGAGACCACCCTGGAGGATGTGGATGAGTTCTATAAGCTTTATGCCAATCCTGAGATGACTCTTTATATGGAGGGACTTTTTGATGACCCTCAGGATGAAAAGAAATATCAGAAGGATTACATAGAAAAGGTGTATACCCTTATGGGATTCGGAGTCTGGACGCTGGTCAGAACCTCTGATGGCACTGTAATAGGAAGAGCAGGCTACTCCGTAAGAAACGGTTTTGATGAGGTGGAACTGGGATTTTTGGTAGGGACAGAGTACCAAAGACAGGGCTATTGCATGGAGGCCTGCAGGGCTATCCTTGACTACGGAAGGGACGTGCTGCAGTTTGATAAGGTGCAGACTCTTGTTAAGGCAGAGAACGAAGTCTCTATCCATATATGCAAAAAGCTGGGATTTCAGGAAACAGGCCAGGTGGATGTGGAGGAGAACATTTACGGAAAGAAATATGATCAGGGGAAAAAGGTTGCTCTCAGCCAGGCAAAATACGGCAAGTACGTCAGAATGACATTGGATTTTTAGGCCTTGCAGAGGAATTATTGACCAGGGTCAAAAATTTTTATGGTATTTTTTAGGTTTATCCTGTAAGATATACCTGTAACAATAAGGATATTACATATTGACAGGTATGAAGAACGCATGGTTCTTAAGGAGAGTATCTGTCCCGGAGGAAAAATGGATTCATTAGAAGTATTTACTTTGATTGCAGGCCTTGTGGGAGGCCTGGCAATGTTCCTTTATGGAATGAATGTTATGAGTGGCGGACTCACAAAAGCCGCAGGCGGAAAGCTTGAAAGCGTTCTTGCCAAAGTGACTGAGAAACCTTTTATCGCATATCTTTTTGGTGTCGGTGTTACGGCACTGGTTCAGTCTTCATCTGCATCTACCGTAATGGTAGTTGGTCTTGTTAATTCAGGTATCATGACTCTTAAGCAGGCTGTAAATGTCATCCTGGGAGCTAACCTGGGAACAACTTTTACCGCGTGGCTGCTTTCCTTAAATGCAATCAGCAGTGACAACTTTATAATCAATCTCTTAAAGCCAAGGTCATTTACGCCTTTCCTGGCGCTTATCGGTATTGCCCTTTATATGTTTGCAAAGAACGATAAGAAGAAAAACGTGGGAACCATTCTTTTGGGATTTGCTGTCCTGATGTTTGGTATGAGCTCCATGTCAGATGCCGTTTCCCCACTTAAGGATGTGGAAAGCTTTAAGGCAGTTCTCACCACCTTCAGCAATCCTCTTATCGGATTTCTTGTGGGCATCATCTTCACGATGGTTATCCAGAGCTCTGCAGGAACCATCGGTGTACTGCAGGCCTTGTCTCTATCAGTAACAGTAAGCTACAGCGTTGCTATACCTGTTGTAGTTGGTGCGGAAGTAGGAACCTGTATAACAGCAATCCTTTCATCCCTTGGTGCCAACAAGAACGGTAAGAGAACAGCGCTTATGCACCTTTACTTCAACGTTATCAAGGCGTCAACCTTTATGATACTTTTCTATGTCATCAATGCGATCGTTCATTTTGGATTTATGGACGAAAAGATTGGCATGGTGGGTATTGCGGGAATACATACACTTATAAACCTTGTGGCAACACCTCTTATGCTGCCATTTTCAGGAATTCTTGTTGCTCTTGCGCTTAAGACAATTCCTATTGATGAGCGTGAAAAGAAGGAGCAGGAGGAACAGCAGGGCATCAGGACTTTGGACCCACGCTTTCTTACAAACCCTCCATTTGCGCTTGAGCAGGCAAGACAGGCTGCCATTGCTATGGCTGAGATGTCAAAGGATGCCCTTAATAAGGCAATCGGGCTTATTACCAATTTTGACTCAGAAGTGGCTGCAGATGTGGACTACCTTGAGAGAAAGGTGGACAAGTATGAGGATCAGCTTGGAACCTACCTCATGCAGATCAATGCACATCATCTTGGGGTAAAAGACTCCCACACACTGTCAGTTCTTTTGCACTGCATAACAGACTACGAGAGAATCAGTGACCATGCCCTGAATATCATGCAGAAGGCTCAGAATATGTCTGAAAACAAGAGGTCATTTTCTCCTAAGGCCCAGTCTGAAATGGAGATATTCGCCTCTGCAGTTCAGGAGATAATGGACCTTTCAATAAAGGCCTTTGTTGACCAGGACGTGGAGCAGGCCAAGATGATAGAGCCTTTAGAGGAGACCATTGACGGTATCCATACAGAGATAAAGCGTCGTCACGTAAGGCGACTTCGCAAGGGCAAGTGCACTATCGAGCAGGGCTTTGACCTTAGCGATATCGGAACAGACTATGAGAGGATCGCTGACCACTGCAGTAACATTGCGGTAGGTATCATAGAAGTAGATGAGGACGCCTACGATGCTCACGGCTATATCGAGCAGCTCAAGGCTGACAGAGGCGAGGGCTTCGATAAGGCTGTTGAATTCTATCAGAATAAATATCTGCTTCCGGCAGTAAAGTTTTAATCTTCAATAATGGTGCGCGTTTTCGCGCACTATGTTACCGGGGAAAGTGTTATGAATATCAGAAAGCTTAACAGGCTCGATACTCTCATTGAGATGCAGAGAGAACAGGGCCGTCTTCAGGGTGCCACAATACTAGTGGAGCACAAGGGGAAAAGAGTATACGAAAATAACTACGAGCCTGACAGACAGGACAGCATCTACAAGATCTTCAGTATGACAAAGCCTGTAACGGCAGTTGCTGCCATGATCCTGTATGAGCGCGGACTTTTAGATCCCATGAGCAAGGTGTCTGATTACATTCCGGGCTACGCAGGCTGCAAGGTGGTTTCTTCAGACGGTATAAAGAGAGCAAGAAATGAGATCACAATAAAAGATCTTTTAAACATGACCTCGGGAATTGTTTATCCCGGAGATTTTGGCGAGGCTGAAAGGCTTATGTCCAAGATATACAAGGAAGCCAGAACCCAGAGTGAGTCCGGGATCCTAAAGAGCAACCTGGATATCTGCAACAAGATTGCTGAAGCAGGAGTTGCCTTTGAGCCCGGAGACGCCTTCAGATATGGTCATTCTGCGGATGTTTTGGGCGGAATCATCGAGGCCATAAGCGGCCAGAAGTTGTCGGATTTCTTCAAAAATGAGATATTTACACCTCTTAATATGGAAGATACGGATTTCAAGATCGGCGAAGGCAAAGAGTTCAGACAGGCAGTTCTTTACAGAAGAGATAAAAAGGGCAAGGTGGTAAGAGCGGAGGATGACGTTCGTCGTCGTCTTGAGATGGAAAATCCTTCATCAGATCCCTGGTGGCAGAAAGGCGGAGAGGGCCTTTACTCCACTGCCAATGACTATGCACATTTTGCCCAGATGCTTCTTAACAAAGGCTCCTACCATGGAAAAGAGCTTATAGGAAGACGGACCTTTGCTTACATGACATCACCTCAGCTGTCCGATAAACAGCTTCAGACTCTGGACTTTGAGGCCTGCATCGGTTACAACTATGGCAACTATTTCAGGATACTGACAGATCCTGCCCTTGCATGCTCCAACGGAAGCATTGGAGAGTATGGATGGGATGGCAAGGCAGGAACTTACTTTTTTGTGGATCCTACAGAGGAACTGATCTTTATCTATATGCAGCAGATCGAAGGTGGCTGTGACTACAGCTTCATCAGAGGTCTGAAGCAGATCGTATATGGAGCTTGCTAAGGAGAGATTGACCCATGGAATTTGAATATATAGAGAAAAAGGAACAGGGAAGATTCATCAACCGCTATGATGTGCATTATAAGATGGCTGATGGACAGGAGAAGGTCTATGAGATGATAAGCAGGGACAAGAACATTGAGACCTTCGAACAGCTTCACAACGACAAAGAGGACGCTGTTGCCATCATAATGCATGATGAGAGCGGCGAGAAGATCCTTCTCAACAAAGAGTTCAGGATGGCTATGGGAAAGTGGGTATACAACTTCCCTGCAGGACTTATAGATGAAGGTGAGACCCCGGAGCAGGCAGCAAGGCGTGAGCTTAAGGAAGAGACCGGACTTGATATCCTAAAAATCAAGGACTGGTGGGGACCATGCTACAGCGCCATCGGTTTTTCCAATGAAAGAAACGCATGCTGCGTGGGAGTTGCAGGAGGAACCTTTTCCAAGAGCACTTCAGCCCAGGAGGAGATCGAGCCTGCCTGGTTTACTAAAGAAGAAATAAGGAAGCTTTTGGCCACAGAGCCCTTTGCAGTAAGGACTCAGGCTTATTGTTATTGTTGGATCAACAGGTAATACTTATGGGAATTAAGAAAGGTGTTTACCATGACAAGGCTCATGGTGACGAATTGATGAGAGGAATAACGGGACTGAACATCTGCGAGGAGTGCGGTGGATTTTGTACTCAGAGCGTACCCCTTATTGAGGGACTTCCTGTAAATGTCCAGGTGAGTTTGATGGAGCACTCCGTTCACGAGAACCTGAAAAAGAACAGCTATCTGTTCAGGGAGGGTGAGCCGGTGGAGTCCATCTGTATCATCAGGAAGGGAAGAGTAAAGCTTTGCAGGTATGATTCCCTTGGGCGTGAGCAGATAGTCACAATCCTTGCTGACCACGATATCATCTGGGAGGGAATGTTCCTGGATGGAAGTATTTATCCCTATTCCGCAGTTTGCCTTACCAACTCATCCATCTGCCAGATCCACAGAGATGATTTCATTAAGGTGGTTAATGATCCTTCGGCAGCCATGAATACCATTATTCTTCTTAGCAAGAAGCTTCATGATGCCAACGAAAGAAACATGCTCCTGTCCACCAAGGACCCCATGGCTCGCCTTGCAGGCTTTTTGATGTACAGGGTAGACAGAAGTATAGATGACGATATTGTTCTTAAGCTTGACGACATTGCGGCCAGCGTGAGCCTTAGGACAGAGACTGTCTCCAGAAAGCTCCGTGAAATGGAGAAGATGGGTCTCATAGAAAGACTTGGCCATGCCCGCATCCGCGTCCTTGAGAGGGACTCACTTCGGGATATCTACGTTTCTCAGTAAATAGGCGCCAATCTTAGTTTTGCCGGAATTTAAAAGGGCGACCACTGATCATAGTGGTCACCCTTTTTTAGCAGATATTGTCAATTTGCAGATCGCACTGCGCTGACTGTCTTACTGTACTTGCCGTAAACGTACTTACCTGTGGAATCTTTTTCACCATATTTCACGCGAACATAATATGTTCTGTTCCTAAGACCATGGACCACGGTCATGTTATTGACAAATCCCGGGGTTTCCGGATCAAGGTCTTCTGAACTCAGAGTAATGGATTTTACTCCAAATATGAACAGAGGTGAGGCTGAGTATTCAAATACCAGGCTGCCCTTGTCAGGAGTTATTTCCATGGTGGAGGTGATTTCGAGAGAAACTTTGCCATCCTCCCCGGGAGCTGACAGAGAAGCTTCTGCGTTTGGACTTGCAGGGCTTACCTTAGTCCATATCGGATAGAGAGTGATAGTCGCACCATTTTTCTCTGTAAGTCCGGAAATTTCCTGTAAATTTCCCTCGGAATCATAGAGAGCCAATCTGTTTTTGCCATTCCTGGTGGTGGAAATACCGCTTATCACATAGCCTTCTCTTGAAACGCCCTTATAGAATTCTTCGATTATAGAGGAAACATCATTCTCGTAAAACTCAGTATAAGTTATTTGCTTTTTTCTGCTTCCTTCATATATTCCGCCGTTAGGGTCAAAACTGATATTATATTGAACCCTGTCGAAAAGAGCACTAAGCTGCAGATTAGCGTTGTTGCTCTTTGGAACTTTCTTTATGGGACCGGTTAAACCGTCAGCTGTCTCAATCGCCCATCCCTTAAAGGTGTAGCCCTTTAATGAAACGGTTTTCAGTGTGACGTCCTTACCCATATAAGTCTGAGTGGTTTCTCCTGCAAAAGAAGGAATATCTTTATACTCATAACCCATGAACGGATCATAAATGTGCACTGAGCTTGAGTAGGTGATGGTATTTACATTGGCCTTCCAGATAGCGTAGAGCTTAACGGAAGACTGCCTGCCGTTTCCAAGTTCCTTGAGCTGTGTTACAGGAACTGTGGACCTTGCGCTTGTACCAAAGCCCACCAGCTCATAGCCATATCTTTCCCACTGGGGAACGGTAAGAGTGGCGGATGTGTTATATGCAAATTCGACAATTTCGTTTTCGTCAGAGTCCAATGCCTTATACTGCACACCTTTGGAGTTATTGATATATGCTGCTGCGTCCGGTTTTTCTTTTACGTCTTTGGCGTTGGGCATAAGGATAATACTGTAGTTTACCCTTGTGGTTTTTCCTGCCAAAACAGGATATACCTTAATTTCTGTGCCGCCTGCGCTCTTCGCTGCCAGTTTGCTGTATTTTTTGTAAAGAGCGTACTTGGGAGACTTGGCGGAGGTTGTAAGTGCAAAGCCTTTAATGCTTCTGTTTTCATCAAATCCTTCCTGAGATTCGATAAACATGGCTGCGGCCGTAAAATCAATATTGTCGTTGTAGGTAAGTCCCTGGTAGCTGCTGAGGGCATTGCCTTTTGACGGGTACTCTGAGCCATCGGCCCTATAGAACTTTACAGCGTAGGTATAAGGAGTCCAGTTAGCGGTAAGTTCTATGTTGCCATATGTTTCCGGAGTTATCTTTTTGGTTGCAGGATCAATTACGCAACTGATATCCAGCTGAGGATCCTCAGCTTCAGTGGTATATACCGGCGCCTCCTGACCATTGGTTACTTTAGCTGTCCATCCGGCAAATTCGAAGCCGTCCTTTTGAGGATTGGGAATCGCCTTGGCAGATCCAACGGTGTGGGTGTAAGACGTAGGTCTGGAGGCTGATTTACCCCCATCAAGGTTATATGAGATCTTGTAGCTCGAAGCAGCAAACTTTGCAGTAAGAACATAGCTTCCGTCACTTTGCTTATCCAGAGCTTTTAATTTAATAGTTCCGGTTGTAAACAGTTTGGACTTATTACGGTATGTTCCCTGCCATCCCTTGAAGGTAAAGCCATCTTTCTTGGGTACATAATTCTTCAGGGCAAAAGAGCTGTCAAAAGAAGCATCTTCTGTGAAGTACACTGTCTCACCGTCGGGATCCATAAACTTAAGAGTATAGATCTCCGGAGTCCAGTTGGCAGTCAGTGTCAGATTCCGGTAGATATCATCGCCGTAATATGTATAGGTGGAAGCTCCTTCAGTCCATCCGGAAAAGATATATCCACTTCTTGTTACCTCCGGGATATCTCCCGGGTTATTTATGGGATCCTTCTCAACAAAAGATCCGTCATCTGTCTTTTTGTAATTATAAAGTGGCAGACCGTCCTTGGAAGCAGCATTGGCACTGTAGGTGACAGTTGTCTTATTCTTTCCTGCAGTTCCTCCGGCAAGCTTATAGGTAATCTTGTAGGAGGAGACTTTTTTCCAAAGAGCCTTAACAGTGACTTCTCCTGCAATGGTCAGATTTTTGGGGCTTGCTGAAGGCTTTAATGAGATTTTTTTGCCCTTGGAATCCGTATACTCCCATCCGCTTAATGTAAATCCCTTAAGAGTATACTCTTCCCCTGTCAGGAGCAGGCTTTCGTCCGTTGAAACCACCTGTTTTACATAGGGATTTGCTGCGTCATTCTCTTTTGCAGCCCTGGCTCTGTTTCCGCCAAGGTTTTGTGACTTGGAATCTGATGGGATATTAGAGTCAAGAATTACAGTATAAGTGCCGGTTTCTTCCCACTGGGCGTAGAGATTCAAAGCCACTTTGGATGAAGGGGCGCCATACTTTTCAATTAGTTTCTCTATCAGCTCTTTTCCTGTTACTTCCGGATCGAACTCAAGATCATCAGTGCACATCCAGCCGGTAAAGCCCTCTTTATCTGAGAGGGTGCTGAAAATGCTGCCTGCTGTAACGGCTCCAAGATTTTTGTCCTCGTCCTTTTCAGTGACTTTGTAGGTCACTTTAGCTGTTGTATCCCTGCTAAGGTTTGAGTGGAAGGTTACAACATACTCCACCGGGAGCCACTTTGCATAAAGAGTTGTATCACTGCTTACCGTTGTTTTGCCAAAGGAAAAGAGATTCTTAAACCCGGGGTCTGTATACCAGCCTGCCAGGTAGTAGCCTTCCTTTTTAAGCTGAGCATCAGGTTTTGATACAGTTTTTCCCTTGAGTATCTTCTGATCTTCAATAACGGAACTGTCTAATCCTGTATCAAAAGATACTGTGACATAAGGAGATTTTTCTCCGTAGACATAGAAATAGAATTGTGACGGAAGTCCGCTAATACGATCAATCTCACAGGAATATTCAATATTTTCATCAAAAAGGCTTTCTCCGGGGAAAACCTGGATTTTTTGGTTGCCTTTTCTGACGTGATAGGTGCTGAATGAGGCCTTGGAAAAATCAGGCAGCTTTTCACCATATGTCACGGAATAAGCTGTGCTGTAATTGTCAAAAGCAAGAAGGATTACAGCAGTGACAGGTTCCCATTTTGCATAGACATGGAGCTTGCCATCCTCCGAGAGCATATAATCCTTGATCTGCGTTCCCTGGTCCGCACCGGGTATATATAATTCACAGCTTTCGTCCATTTCCGGCCGATAATAAGTTCCCACAAGCTTATATCCATGATCGGGAACGTAATAATAATCTGTCAGAATACTCATGCCGGGGTATTTGGCATCTACGAAGAAGAACTCCTCAAGTGAAAAGGTTCTCTCAACGCCGCTTTCAAACACGTGATGTCCGTGTTCTCCGTCTTCATAAACCACTTCAATAATTCTTTCAAAGTAAGGAATTACTGAAATACCGGATGAAATGTCATCCTTTGAAACGACATATTCGTAGAGATAAGCAGTGTCATTGTCTGTGAGCCTTCCATAAAGCGAGTCGAATGCGCCATAGGATTCAGCTGCACAGCGAAGATAATTAAGCTTATAGCCTTCGGGAATCTCGGGATATGGAATTTTGAAATATACTTTTTGTCCCACCTTACCGGTAACAGATTTAGGTGTAGTATCAGGAAAATTATAATTTTTGCTGTAACGGATCGGGATTATCAATTCTTTATCCGGGTCATTGTCGTAGATCATGGCAAAATTAGCGCCAATGGTAATTCCCTCTTCCTGATCCATGCTATCAAAGTAATAATTTGTAAATGTATAGGTTTTTGCTTCGTCGTCTCGGTTTTCGGGAAGATTGAAGTATCTTCCTTCGCTCTTGTAGAGGGCCCACATGGACGTCAGTTCAAAGCCTTCCGGGATATCCGGGAAGGGAACGGTAATATCTATGGCAGATTCGCCTGTCCACTCGATAGATGCAGGCGGCTGCTTGTCAGGATCAGAAAAAGTAAGGTCATCCTCATAGTGGACAGGAATTATCGCAGATGACGGAGAAGACATCTGTGAAAATTCTTCGGATATATCTTCCGGAATTTCGTTGGCATAAGAGGGTATATATGAGGTCAATGCCAGTGTTGCAGCTAAAACAAGACTGATTATTCTCCCTGTAGTTTTTCTGATCATTTACATTTTCTCCTTAATAATATGTAAGCATTTGTCAAAGATAATTATATAATCAAAGGATTACTGTGCAGCCTCCAAAAATACAGAGTTTCGGACATTTTTTAAATTTTATTTCATAAATCGAACGTGAGGTTTGATATAAGTTTTCATTGCAGCCAAAAAAACTGAGCAACTATGCATATTTTGTGGTAAAGTAAAGAAGTATTA
Source organism: Butyrivibrio sp. UBA3740 (assembly GCA_002372465.1). Taxonomy (GTDB): domain Bacteria; phylum Bacillota; class Clostridia; order Lachnospirales; family Lachnospiraceae; genus Butyrivibrio. Next base: position 6,732 of record DFGW01000171.1, on the reverse strand, counting down.
CGAAATCTCTAAGGAAAGGTGGTGGTTTTTATGAAGTCGGATCCTCATTTGTGTGGCAGTGATTCTGCTCCTTATCGAAGTACAATAAAAACCATACACAAAGGAGATTTCTATCATGGAAATGGAAGAGAAGACAATTGTCGAAGAGCTTAAGGAACTTCTCACCTCCAGGCAGTACACCAGACTTCGCCAGACCATTTCAGACATGAATCCAGCTGATATAGCTGATGTCATGAGTGAGATGGAGGACGAGGATTCTCTTAAGATGTTCAGGATCCTTCCTAAGGACATCGCTGCTGATGTATTTGCTGATCTGGAACTTGATGTACAGCAGTACATTATCCGGTCCATGTCAGACCGAGAAGCATCCAACATAATTGAAAATCTGATGGCCGATGACGCTACGGACCTTTTGGAAGAAATGCCCGCCAGCGTTGTTAAGCGTATCCTTGCTAATGCCAGCCCTGAGACCAGAGCTGATATTAACCACCTTTTGAGATACCCGGAAGATTCTGCCGGATCTATCATGACGGTGGAGTATGTGGACCTTCATGAGGACATGACGGTCAATGATGCCATTGAACGCATCAGGAAAAAGGGCGTGGACTCTGAGACCATCAATATCTGCTACGTAGTTTCCAAACAGAAGATCCTGGTGGGAACAGTTGCCCTCAGGTACCTTCTTATAATGAAGCCTGATGATATAATCGGCGACATAATGAACACCAATGTCATCAGTATCAACACCATGACCGACCAGGAAGAAGCGGCCAGAATGTTCCAGAAATACGGCTTTACAGCCATGCCTGTGGTGGACAATGAATCCCGTATGGTGGGAATCATCACCATCGATGACGTAGTGGACATCCTGGAAGAAGAGGCTACCGAGGATATCGAGAAGATGGCAGCTATCGTGCCATCGGACAAGCCCTATCCTAAGGTTGGTATATTTGAGACCTACAGGAACCGTATACCCTGGCTTTTGTTTTTGATGGTAAGTGCAACCTTTACAGGTGCCATCATTACCGGATTTGAAGATGCACTTTCTTCTTTTGTAGTACTTACAGCATACATCCCGATGCTCATGGATACAGGAGGTAATGCCGGATCTCAGGCCAGTGTTTCCATCATCCGTGGATTGTCGCTGAAGGAAATAGAGTTTGCGGATCTGTTTAAGATAATCTGGAAAGAGATGCGAGTGGCAGTTCTTTGTGGTCTTACCCTGGCAGCTGCCAATTTCTTAAAGCTTCTGTTCTTTGACAGACTGGAGCTGCCGGTGGCAGCAGTAATCTGCCTGACACTTCTGATAGTAGTGCTCATAGCAAAGCTTGTGGGATGCTGCCTGCCTATGCTGGCTTCCCGCCTGGGCTTTGACCCTGCAGTAATGGCCAGTCCATTTATCACAACAATCGTAGATGCGCTTTCGCTTCTTGTTTACTTCAACATTGCAACTAGAGCTTTGCATCTGGTGATATAAGTGCTAAAATATGGAGCGGATTATTTTTAAAGGTAGATTTTATTTATAGAAAGGTCGTAAATATTTATGATGCAATCACGTACACATAACTGTGGTGAGCTTCGCATAGAGAATGCCGGCGAGAGCGTTAAGCTTGTTGGCTGGCTTGAGAATATGCGTGAGGTCGGTTCCGGACTTGGATTTGTTGTCCTTCGTGACTTTTACGGAACAACACAGATAGTTCTTGAGACAGAAGAGATGGTTAAGACAGCAAAGGCCATTAACAAGGAGTCTACAATTTCTGTAAAGGGCCTTGTAAGGGAGAGAAGCTCCAAGAATCCTAAGCAGGCAACCGGTGATATCGAGGTGGTTCCTGAGTCAATTGAGGTTCTTGGCAAATGCCATCATAACGAGCTTCCTTTTGAGATCAATCACTCAAGAGAGGCCGATGAGACAGCTCGTCTTAAATACAGATACTTGGACCTCAGAAACCCTGAGGTTAAGAAGAATATTATCTTAAGATGCAATGTTGTGGCAGCTCTTCGTCAGGCTATGACTGAGCACGGATTTTTGGAGATCACAACTCCTATTCTTACAGCTTCATCTCCTGAGGGAGCAAGAGACTACCTTGTTCCTGCAAGAAAGCATCCCGGAAAGTTCTATGCTCTTCCTCAGGCACCACAGCAGTTCAAGCAGCTTCTTATGACAGCAGGCTTTGACCGCTACTTCCAGATTGCACCCTGCTTCCGTGATGAGGATGCTCGTGGCGACAGAAGCCCGGGAGAGTTCTATCAGCTTGATATGGAGATGGCTTTTGCATCACAGGAAGATGTCTTTTCAGTATGTGAGGATGTTCTTCCTCCAATCTTTGCTAAATACGGAACCTATGACCGTGCGTCAGGATCACCCTTTATGAGGATCCCATACCTTGAGGCAATGGAGAAGTACGGCTCAGATAAGCCTGATCTTCGTATAGACCTTACAGTCACAGATGTGACAGAGTCACTTAAGGATTGTGGCTTTGGACCATTTGCAACCAGGACAGAAGATGGACAGGACACAGATGTACGCATCAAGGCCGTTGTAATATCTGATTTCAAGGAGAGCCGTAAGTTTATTGACAAGAACATCGGAGATGTTGAGGTTCAGTCAGGTAACAAGGCTTACTGGTTCAGAATGGATGAGAACGGCGAACTGGTTGGAGGAATCTCCAAGTTCGTTGCTCCTATAAAGGACGCAGTTGTATCTGCGCTTTCACTTAAGGCAGGAGACCTTGTTGTTCTCTCAGCCGGAAAGCTTTCAGCAGCACAGAAGACAGCAGGCGTAATCGTTAAGACCTTCGGAGCAAATGTTCCCGGTCATATGGATCAAGAGCAGTATGCATTTTGCTGGATCGTTGACTTCCCTATGTACGAGATCGGTGAGGAGTCAGGAGAGCTTGAGTTCTGTCACAACCCATTCTCAATGCCTTCAGGTGGTCTTGAGACACTTCTCAAGGCAGAGAGGGGCGAGATCGATCCTCTTTCGATTACCGCTGACCAGTACGACCTTGTATGTAACGGTGTAGAGCTCTCATCAGGAGCTGTTCGTAACCACGATCCTGAGATCATGATCAAGGCCTTTGAGATGGTTAGACTTGGCGAGGACGACGTTAAGGCCAAGTTCCCGGCCATGTACAATGCATTTACCTATGGTGCACCACCACACGCAGGAATTGCTCCCGGTGTAGACCGTATGGTTATGCTTCTTGCAGGAGAGGACACCATCAGAGAGATCATTCCTTTCCCTATGAACAAGAATGCTCAGGACATCATGATGGATGCTCCGGGATACGTAACAGACAGGCAGCTTGAGGAGCTTCACATCAAGACTACAGCTGTAGAAGAGGAATAGTAACCGAAATTTTGATAAAAACTTTATAAATTTAGCGAGCTAAAGCCGCTTCGGGCCAGTTCCGGAGCGGCTTTTTGGTATTATTGGACAAAATGTGGCAAAAAATGCAAATTGTCTAACATTGGTTGAGAATGCGCTCAAAATGCAGTAAAATAGACTATGGGTCTTTGTTTTCACAGAGACTATCAGGACATTTAAGGAAGGAGAAAGTTCTTTTCAGATGGAGATAAGAAATGCATCCAGACTAATAGGTCAGTTTGCAATGGTAGGCCAGCTTGGCTTATCACTTCTTATGCCGCTTCTTATGTGTCTTGTCGTGTGCTATCTATTGGTTACAAAGGCATCTGCACCAATTTGGGTTTACATACCGGGCTTTATCTTAGGCCTGGGAGCTTCTATGACAACTGCCTACAAGGTCTATCTGTCAGTAGTCCACAAGGAAGAAAAAAAGAAATTACAAAGAGACCCTAATGAGGTTAATATCAGCAGGCACATATAATTTTTTCAGGGGAGATTAGTCAGGGTATGAAATTACAGCCAGCCGTAAAGACTGAAACGGGGAAGATTGCGCTAGGGACAGCTATTGGCGTCCTTATTATGTACGCTGTGTTTTTTGTTTTGCACATGGTGTTCCCTACCTGGGCACCATTTGACTATAAAGTCATTTTAGGAGGTCTGTTCGGAGCAGTTTATGCTATCGGAAACTTCTTTTTAATGGCAGTCACTGTGCAAAAAGTTGCATCCATGGAGGATGAGAAAGAGGCAAGAGCTGCCATGGGCGTAAGCTACAGGAACAGGACTCTTTTGCTCCTTGTGTGGGGAATACTGGGAATCGTGGTCCCGATATTCAATGCAGCTGCAGTACTTATTACATTATTTATTCCAAGCTTGTTCATAAAACTACGCGGTATCATTTCTGCGGGGAAAGGAGGTTGAAGGCGAAAGCATGAGTCAAAGCTTTGAAGTTGATTATGCGAAGATATACGCCACCATTAAGACCGGGATTCCGATCCTGGGAGATTTGAAAATTACAGAGACTTTAATAGTCAGCTGGATTGTCATGATCATAATCACGTGTCTGTGTATCTTCCTGACGAGAGATCTCAAAGTTGAGAACATCTCAAAAAGGCAGGCTTTTGCGGAAATGCTGGTTGAAATGGGCAATAACTTTGTCAGGAACAACACCGGAGGAACCAAGTTCGATAAACTGATACCTTTTGTATCAGCTCTTTTTGCAACAAGTGTTGTGTCGAACCTGATAAGTCTGGTGGGACTTAGAAGTCCGACAGCAGATCTTTCCACAGAAGCAGCCTGGGCGATAGTCGTGTTCATCATGATTACGTCTACAAAGATTAAGACCAACGGATTTGGCGGATATTTGAAAGGATTCACAACACCTATTGCGGTAATGACACCTTTTAATATTTTGTCAGAGTTGGCAACACCGGTAAGTATGGCTTGCCGTCACTTCGGAAATATTCTTTCCGGCGTAGTAATTGACGGACTTATTTACTGGGCATTGGGACTTGCATCAGCAGCCCTGTTTGGACTGATACCGGGAGCAGTTGGAAAGTTCTTGTCTAACATTCCGATTCTTGGCATAGGTCTACCTGCTGTCACGGGTGTGTACTTTGACTGGTTCTCCGGATGCATGCAGGCGTTTATTTTCTGTATGCTGACCGTAATGTACATCGCCAACGCAGCAGAGGAAAGCTAAAAACTAAATATGTTGATTAAAGCGAAGCAATTCGTTATCAAACAAAACATTTACTAATGGAGGCAAAGAATTATGGGTGATTTTCAGTTACTAGCTAAAGGTATTGCACTGGCAGGTTGTGGTATTGGTGCAGGATGTGCACTTATCGCAGGTATTGGACCTGGTATTGGTGAAGGAACTGCTGTATCAAAGGCTCTTGAAGCTATCGGTCGTCAGCCTGAGTGTAAGGGCGATGTAACAGGAACAATGCTTCTTGGTTGTGCCGTTGCAGAGACAACCGGTATTTACGGTTTCGTTACAGGTCTTCTTCTTATCTTCGTTGCACCTGGAATGTTCATGGGATACTTGAATTAACGGCATAGTGATTTAAGGAGATTAAGATATGAATCATATGGCTCTATTGGCATTAACAGCGAATGCGGAGACGCAGGACCTGGTTACGTTAGTGCCCTGGACCTTTATCATTCAGATAATCAACCTTTTCATACAGGTATTCTTGATCAAGAAGTTTTTATTCAAGCCAATCAACGATATCCTTCAGAAGAGGAAAGATCTAGCTGATAAAGAGATACGTGAAGCCAGGGAAGCCCAGGATGAAGCCACATCTCTTAAAACTCAATATGAAGACAGCCTGACAAATGCACATGCTGAGGCAGCCAAGATTGTTTCAGATGCTCAGAAAGAAGCAGAGACAAAGGCAGAGACTATTGTTCGCGACGCTGAGCAGCAGGCAGCTACCATAAAGGCAAAAGCCAGCGCTGATATTGAGCAGGAAAAGAAAAAGGCCATCAATGAGGCAAAGGATGAGATCGGTTCTCTTGCAATGGAAATTGCAGGCAAGGTCGTAGAAAAAGAGATCAGTGAAGCCGATCACAAGAAACTGATAGACGACTTTATAACTAAAGTCGGAGCATAAAAAGAAATTTCGACGAAGGAGAAATTTATGACCAAAGCTGGAGATCTTTATGGGCAGAGCCTGTATGATCTGGCAGCGGAAGAGAACCTTACGGATGAAATACTGGGCGAAATGGAGTCGGTAAAAGGGATCTTTAAGGAGAATCCGGATTACGTAACACTCCTGTCGGAACCTTCAGTTCCCAAGAAGGAAAGACTGCAGCTGGTGGATGAAGCACTGGGCGAGAGTTTAACTCCTTATCATCTGAACTTTATCAAGATTCTCATAGAAAAGGGACTTCTTCGTGAGTACTCAGCTTGTTATAAGAGATTCAGAAAATCTTATAATGAGACCCACGGAATTGCTGATGCACTGGTGACCACCGCGGTTACCCTTAACGATGCACAGCTTGCAGCCCTTAAGGAGAAGCTTGAAAAGATCAGCGGTAAGAAGGTTCTTCTGCAGCAGAAAACAGACCCTGACATCCTGGGTGGTGTCAGAGTAGATCTTGAGGGACAGCTTTTTGACGGATCAGTCAAGGGCAGGTTATCCGAGCTTCGCAGAAAAGTTGACGAGACAGTCATCTAAATTGAACTATTACATCGGAGGATGATATGGAACTAAAACCAGAAAAAATATCCGAGGTCATTCGAAGCCAGATAAAGAATTATCAGAATGCAATTATCCAGAATGAGACTGGTACAGTTCTTACAGTTGGTGATGGTATCGCACGTGTAAGCGGACTTTTGAACTGTATGTCCGGTGAGCTTT
>DFGW01000156.1 GCA_002372465.1 Butyrivibrio sp. UBA3740 | reverse complement strand
CGCCCTTACTTAAGAAATTGCGATAAAAGCTTCCAAGTGTCTCCAGGGCATCATGTACCTTGTCAGCTCCCGCATCCAGAGCCAGGAATCCTATAGTCTCAATGGAGTTGTACAAAAAGTGAGGCTTGATCTGCTCCTGGAGCACTCGCATCTCCGCCTTCTGCAAGGTCTTTTCCTTCTCCATAAGGGTTGTGATAAGTTCATTGACATGCTCGATCATATTGTTGTAGTCACCTTCAAGCATGGCAAGCTCGGTGTTTGGCATGGGCTTATCAATAACCTTAAGCTCCCCTGCCTGCCTGTTCCTGACGATGGCGTCAGACAGTTCAAATATAGGATCCGTGATGTTCTTCCTGATGAAGCTGGTGGAATACATGGCAGCTCCAACGAATACAAACAGCAGTATAAAGAGCACGTAGATGATCCTGAAGGGGATACCTTCAGCTCCGTAGGATGTGGTCTTAAGCAGGACTATCGGCGTCTTTCCCACTCTGCAGCCTGAGATCAGCATCTTTCCCTCAGGGAGAGTTACGTCCTTATGCATTATTCCTCCGGTGGCAAAAGAGCTGTCGAAGTAATTCGCAAGATCGATATTCCCCGCAAGGAAAGTCCCGTCGTCACCCATGATGCAGATATCATTGTAGCGAAGCTGTCCAAGCATCTTTTCAAAGACACGGGTGGATATATTCATCAGCATTATTCCCGTTCTGTCCTGAGAGTCAATGTCATAGATAGCTCTGCCTATGGTGACCATCTGACGGTTTCCCGCCTTGTGAGCAACCCCGTTGGAATTAAGGGAAACCACAGCCGCACCTTTTTTGTCCAGGATATCTTTTTTCCAGGCATCGTCCTGCAAGAGATCATAGTCATACTTATAGGTAAAACGGTTCGTGGAAAGCATGATGTAGTCTTCCCTGATGACGATAACTGTGTCCACACCTTCGGTAACATTCAGGATGTCCATGATACCGTATCTGGCATCATTGATCATGCTTATGTCCACGGAAGAATCATCGGCCCTAAGAAAGTTCACCAGCTGATCTTCAGTCATTACAAGTCTCGATATCTCAGTATAGCTCTGGATATCGGAAGAGATGTTGCTGGAAAGAGTCTTCAGCACATTCTCCGCTTCGCGGATACTGTAGTCTCTTCGCTCCCTCTCTGTGATCCACAGCATAGATGCCAAAAAGGAAATGATGACAACAAAAACGATCCCCAGCACCAGCCGCTGAAGTCTGAAGGAAAGAGATTTTGCTATCTTATTCTGTTCTTTGCTTATCTTATTAATTAAACTCATATGCATAATTTATCACGTTTCGTAAAAATAGGACAAGCCCTGGGACCTAAATCTCCAGGGCCTGCCACGAGGGGTAGTGATATATTTATAATCTCAAGGATTATCACAAGGAAGTCATGCTCTCGCTAACGCTCGCCATGACACGTTCGCACTAACCTCGTAAAGAACCTCAGTAAGTGCTCTCAGCCTTTTACCGCACCGGCGATAAAGCTCTCCTGAATCTTGCCGCTAAGGAAGAGATAGAAGAATAATGTTGGGAAGGTCGCAATCACAAGTGCTGCTCCAATCGGTCCCCAATCAGTTGTGTGCTGACCGGAAAGAGCCTTGATACCTACAGGAAGTGTCCTGTGCTTGGAGTCTGAAATAAATACGTTGGCGAACATGAACTCATTCCAGCATTGAAGGTATGAGTACACGCCGACGGTGGATACTGCGGGCTTCATAAGTGGGAGGATAATCTTAAAGAAGGTTTCTGCAAGCCCGCAACCGTCTATTCTTGCAGCTTCGTCCAGTGCATAGGGTATCTCCACCATAAAGCCGGTACAGATGAGAATGGACATTGAAAGCGCAAAAGCGGAATAAGGAACGATCAGTGTCGAGTACTTGTTGAGCCAGTGCATCTTGGAAAGAACAACGTACACAGGTACAATTGATGCCTGGATCGGGATAGTAAGTCCCAGCATAAAGAATGCGTTGGTGAGCTTACTGAGCCTCCACCTGATCCTTGTTATGGCATAGGTAGCCATCATGGCTGCCATCAGAGAGATTCCTATAGCAAGGGTGGTTACCAGCAAACTGTTAAAAAAGTAAAGAGCCATGTTTCCCGTGTTAAGAGCGGAGGAATAGTTAGACCAGAGCCACTCTTTGGGAAGGCCTATGATGTTAGATCCAAATATCTCCTCGTTGGACTTAAGTGAAAAGGTGAACATGAAATAAATCGGAAACAGGTTCACCAGAGCCCAGAATATGAGGAATATATACATTAACACTTTGGCGGCCGGATTGGTTTTTTTCACCGCCTCCATCTGATTATTTTCCATATTATTCATCCTTTTCCCTGAATGCAGCAGTTATAAGAAGTGCGAAGGCAAAGCACAGGAAGATCAGCATAACTGAGATCGTGCTTCCCATTCCATACCTGTTTCGCAGGAACAGCATGTTCTCAAGCAGTGTACTTGGTACCTCTGTCGACTGGAAGGGACCACCTTCTGTCAGGATACGAACAAGGTCGTAGGTCTTCAGAGAACCAGTTACAGCAAAGATAACACTTACTCTTATAATGGGCTTGATAACAGGAATAACGATGAATCTGTCAACCTGCCAGGGTGTTGCGCCGTCAAGCATGGCAGCTTCCCTAAGGTCCGTTGAGACTCCCTTTACTCCCGCATACATAAGAAGCATATGATAACCGATGTACTGCCATACTGTAGGAACAATGATACTTCCTAGGGCAGTCTTAACATCACCGACCCATACATGCTTCCAGTTGCCCAGATGAACAGCATCAAGGAATCTGTTTAAAAGTCCATAATCCGGATTGTAGATCTTGAGCCACAGCTGACCAATAACCACTGTAGAGATCAGAACCGGCATAAAGAATATGGACAAAAATGCTCTTTCCTTCTTGGGCTTTCTTCCCAGAAGCAGCGCCAGGAAAAGAGCAAATGGCAGCTGAACAAATACCGAGAAAAATGCCAGAATCATTGAATTCTTAAGACCCGTCATGAATTTGATGGATCCGTTGGTAAAAAGCTCTATGTAATTGGCAAAGCCAATGAAAGTGCCCTCTGAAAAGCCGTTCCAGTCATACATACTTCTGTAAAGAGAAACCGCGATAGGAGCGATCAGTATGCTGACAAACAGCAAAAGGCTAGGAAGAAGAAATAGAAAAACCGTAATCCCCTTTTTGACATCAACTTTAGATTTCATATACAGATCATCCTTCCCAAAACTCGCGAGCATCGCCAGATGGACATGCAAGCATGTCCACCCGGCTGGTACTTTCGCGAAAATTACTGAATATCTTTTGCGAGACCTTCGATGAACTGAGATCCATCAAGAAGGCATCCGTAAACCTGATCTACATATGAAAGATATGTATTTGCAGAATCAGCGCTCATAGCTGTGTCGCCAAAAAGAACCATTGAATCAGCTCCGGCAACAATACCTGCTACAGTCTGTGTAAGCTCGTTAACTGAACTTGTGTCACCATAAGGTGTCCATGCAGGAAGTCCGCATCCATCAAGGTAACCATAGTGGCAGATAAGCTTTCCAAGCTCAAATGTGTACTCAGCTGCTCTCTCAGCGTTAGGTGAAGAAGCTGCTACTGCAAGAGTATCTGAAGGTCCACCGATGAGCTGTCCGAGTTTAGCCTTGTCAGCATTGATAACAGGGAACTCACCAACCTTTACCTTAGGGAAGAACTCTTCGTTAGCTGCAAAGTCTGCACAGTTCCATGTACCATTCATGTAGAATGCATACTTGCCTGCCATGAAGTTGTTCTTAACTTCGTCGTTTGTAAGGCCGATTCCTGAAGGATCGAAGTAACCGTTTGTTACAAGAGCCTGGAAGGTATCAACGGCGTCAGCAACGTCCTGATTGTTCCATGTGCTCTTTCCAAGGAAGATATCATTAAGTGTATCTGCACCGGCACTCTTCTCGATAACTGACTCGAGGTACTCGGTTACACACCATGTCTCTTTTCCTGCACATCCGAAAGGAATGATTCCGGCTTCTTTAAGCTTGTCACAGCAAGCAAGGAAGTCTTCATATGTTCCCGGGATCTCATCGTAACCAACCTGCTGAAGCAGTTCCATGTTGGCAAAGAGTCCAACGATGTTCATTGTAAGAGGCACGCCGTAGTGCTTTCCATCATAGGTTGAGTTGCCAAGCATAACCTCAGGAAGCTCATCCTTGTAGTTCTGATAAGCATCATCAAGGCAGTATACCTTGCCGGCTTCTACGAAATCGCCAAGGAATGCACATGACCATGTAAAGAAGATGTCAGGCATCTCGTTAGCAGAAACAGCAGCTTTGATCTTGGTCTTATAGGACTGGTTCTCAAAAGCTTCCCATGTGAAGTTAACTTCAGGGTGAGCAGCCTGCATGTCAGCGATAGCTGCTTCATAAGAATGACGGTTTGAATCACTCTCAGTAGCAATACACCACATGGTCAGAGAAATAGGCTCTGCTGAATCAGTAGCTTCCACTGCAGTAGCCTCAGTTGTCTGTGCAGGCTCTGCTGCAGGTGCTGCAGTCTCAGTAGCAGTGTTGTCAGGCTCTGCAGCAGGAGCTGCAGGTGCTGTACTGCCACAAGCCACGAGTGAAAGTGTCATAACACCCGTAAGCAGCGTTGATACAATACGTTTCATTTTCATAACACACCTCTCCTTTTTTGGAATCTTATTTTTGTACCCTGACCATAGGCCACGGGTAAGCAACCGTTAATTTATCACCATCCAGGGAGTAGTATAGATACGCGTCTTCGATAGGGTCATCGTACATAAGTCTGATGCAGGATTTGGCTTCATCTACGCTGTAATGCCCAAAAAAGATATTTTCCTCAGAAAAGCTTCCGTCTTCGGTGAACTGAAAGGACCATCCGTTGTCCTGAGTCCACACGCCGACAATTCCATCCCCCTCCGCCTTCCCCTGGCGGGTATAAGTTGACTTTTCATACAGGGTCATCAGCTCTCCGTTCATCTCGTAACGAAGATTCTCCTCGCTGCCGCTCTTATCCTTAAGGGTGATATAGGAATCATCCTTGGTGTAAGTGTACTCACTCCCCTTGTAAGTAGCCTTACCATTATCGGAAAGAGCTAAGATCTGCTCAGTGGGTTCATGTGTATATGCCCACGCTTCAGTTTTGCCACCACATCCGGAAAGAATTGATACCGTTAATATAATGCCTAGTCCCAAAGTGCATTTATTATATAATCTTTTCATACCCTCGCCTCTTTTCGTGATGTAGTGCTGATCACAAGTTAAATATATCTAATCGGTTTTTCATTTAGAATGGAGATATTTGACTTTGACTAGCACATTTTTTACTTCTTTAACAGTTTTTTTACATTTTGTTTCTTTTTTTGTCCCATTTGCACAAAAAGAAAAGCACCTGTTTTGTAACAAGTGCTAATTTTCCATCAATGTTATGCTGTTCCAAAGCTTTTCATTTAATTCCTTTGTAAGAGTTGCCACAAAGGCATCGTACTGGGCTCCGAAAACCTCCCGTTTTCTCTCCTCCACGATCTTCACCTTGTTGGCCTCGGTCTCTTCTCTGTTGAAGGTGGAAATACATTTGATAAGAACATATCCTTCGCTGGTCTCCACAATGCTGCTGACCTGATCCGTACCCAGATTGAAGGCTGCTGTATCATACTCGCTCTCCATGTCCCCTTTGCCAAAAGAGATTGTTCCTTCATCCGCTTCGTTGTAAACAGCCATAAGTTCCTCAAAGCTGCTCTCTTCGTTCAGGAGCTTTTTCAAAACTTCTCGGATGCGCATGTAGGCTGAATTCTTTTCAGCCTCGGAGAAAGGCACCCTGTTACCCTCCTGATCCTCGGTATAGGTCTTGATAAGGATCTGCTCCACGGTTATGGTCCTGGCCTCGTCATCACTGATCTCAGGATTGATATCCCTGATGATGTAGTCATAGAGCTTATCCGCCACAGCCTGTTCCAGGTAGATATTCTCAACATCTTCCAGGGTAATATTGTTCATGGCTGCCCTTTGCTCGTCGCTAAGGCTCTCAAAGTACTGTCCCGCATTTGAAACAGCCTGTGAGCTTTCCCCTTCGTCCAGCTCTATCCCGTTCTCCGCAGCAAGAAGATTCATAACCTTTATCTGCGCCACCTTGGCAAGAACGGAGTTCTTAAGCCGATCCTCCACAGTGCCGTCGTCAGTAGTCACTTTCCAGATATCCGAGCCAAAGGTTTTCTCATAACCTGCCTGAGTATTGACCAGATAAAACATGATCTCTGAAAGGGAACAGGTGGAATCCTCTATTCTGAAGACCTCGTCATCGGAAAAGCCCGTGGTAAATACCACCTTGCGGTCCAGGTCCTGTATGCCACAGCCTGCCAGGGATGAAAAGACAAGTCCAAAGGCAATCGCCGTGGCAAAGGTTCTTTTTATTATTCTGTTTCTGTAGTCTGATATTCTGCCGGTCATTTCCCTATTATGCTTCAAGTGTTTTTATGATACTGCGTGCAACGGAGATTCCGTTGGCAGATGCCTGCTGAAGACCTCTTGTGATTCCTGCACCGTCGCCGATGGCACGAAGTCCTTTGATGCTGGTCTCAAAATCTTTATTGACAATGACTCTGTTGGAGTAGAATTTAACCTCAACACCGTAAAGAAGAGTCTCATCGGAAGCAATACCCGGTGTTACCTTATCAAGAGCCTGGATCATCTCATCAAGATCAACCATGATCCTGTGAGGGAATACCAATGAAAGGTCTCCCGGTACAGCATCCTTAAGTGTAGGGATGAGGTTGTTCCTGCAAAGTCTCTCCTCGGTTGTTCTTCTGCCGCGCTTGAAGTCTCCATAGGTCTGAACCAGGATCTTTCCGCCACAGAGCATATTTGAAAGCTCGGCAATCTTTTTGCCGTACTCGATAGGAGTCTTGAAAGGCTTTGTAAAATTCTTGGATACAAGAAGAGCAAAGTTTGTGTTGTTGGTCTTTAGCTCTTTTCCCTTATATGCATGTCCGTTAACCACGGCAAGGCCGTTCTCGTAGTACTCGGTTGCAACCTCTCCGGATGGGTTGGTACAGAAAGTACGGACCTTGTCATCGAAGGTAGGTGTGTGATAGATGAGTTTAGCCTCGTAGAGATTCTCGTTAAGGAACTGCATTACCTCATCGCGGACCTCAACTCTTACGCCCACATCAACTGTTCCGGGCTTGGTCTCAATTCCGATCTCCTCGCACTTGTCCTTAAACCAGTCTGCACCTTCACGGCCGACTGCGCTTACAATCTCTTTGGCTGTGTAGGTCTCGCCCTTGTCGGTCTTGACTGCTGTTGCTGTGCCGTTCTCCACAATGATGTCAGTGACCATGGTGTTGAACTCGATATCAACTCCCTTTGAAAGGACATGCTCCTGAAGCTTGCTGTAAATCTTATACCCCTCTTCGGTTCCAAGATGTCTTATAGGGCACTCAACAAGCTTAAGGTTAGCGTTGATGGCCTTCCTTCTGATCTCGCGGATCTCCACTTCCTTGTCGACGCCGTAAACGCTCTTGTCAGCACCGAATTTAAGGTATATCTCATCGGATTCATGGATAAGGCTTGTAGCCACATCATATCCAAGAATCTCAGGAAGGTTTCCGCCAACATCAGGGGAAAGGGAAAGCTTTCCATCAGAGAAAGCTCCTGCGCCTGCAAATCCCGTGGTTATGGAACAGGGCTTGCATCCCGCGCAGGTCTTGGTGATTCTCTTAGGGCAGTTTCTCTTTTCTATAGAGCGGCCCTTCTCGATTATAAGCACTTTAAGATCAGGCCTCTTTTCCATAAGTTCATAGGCACAGAAGATTCCTCCGGGGCCGGCACCGATTATTATCACATCATATTCTTTTAACATTTGTAATTCTCCATTCCGCCGCAGACTTCCTGCGGATTATAACATTATTATCAGTGAGGTAAATAGTATACCACAAAAATCATGAAAATGTTATTTTTATACACTTTTTATAAAGAGGTGTGTATAATTAAGAGTACGAAAGAACGACATATTTTGTGTGTATATTCGAACTACTATTGAGAAAGGCTCTATCATGAGACATTGTTCAAAAATCGTCAGGATCTTTTTGGGAATAGGCACTGTCATAGCCTGCCTTTTCACAGCTCTTTTGGCAAATACTGTCACAGCAGATGCTGCGGGATTTGACCCTGTTTACTACGCTGCCAAGTATCCCGATGTTGTGGCAGCGGTAGGCGACAGCCAAAAGGCTCTCATAAATCACTACCTGACCTTCGGAATTGGAGAGGGCAGATACCAGAACGCCGAGGAAGAAGCAGCCCAGACTCCGCTCAACACCTACATCGACGTGGATCTCACCAACCAGAATGTCAGATACATTTTGAATGGAGAAACAGTTTTTGAAAGCCCATGCGTCAGCGGAGATACCGGCAAGGGTCGAAGCACTCCCACAGGAGTATTTGCCATTTACGGTCACGTTGCAGGGACTTATCTGACAGGTCCCACCTGGCACAACTGGGTTGACTACTGGATGCCCTTTTCAAGAGGCGGATGCGGACTTCACGATGCCACCTGGAGGCGAAAGTTTGGCGGAACCATCTACAAGACCAACGGCTCCCACGGTTGTGTAAATCTTCCTCACGATAAGGCTGAGGAGCTTTTCAACATGGTCGGCATAGGAACTGTTGTTGTCGTCCATAAAGAAGACTAAATAAGCAAATTGAAAAGACCCGGGATTGTTTTCCCGGGTCTTGTTTTGTGATCAATATTTCTTTTCATCTTCAGGCTTTTTACCTACTGCTGCTTCTGTACTGAACAGGTGTCATGCCATATTTCTTTTTAAAGAGTCTGTTGAAGTGCTCTACGTTCTGGTAGCCTGCTGCCTCTGCAACCTTCTCAACCTTCATGTTGCCGTTCCGAAGAAGGGTGCTAGCCTTGTTGAGACGGATCCTCTTTACATTCTCCCCAAAGGTCATTCCGGATTTCTCCTTGATGTACTTGGAAAGATAAGGCTTTGAGAGGTAGAACTGGCTTGAAAGGTCGTCCAGGGTTACAGTCAGGTAGTTCTCCTGAATGTAGTTGATAATGGAGTTGATCCTTTCATCCTTGCTGTTCTTGATGTTCTTAACGTCTTCAATCTGGTTCACAGCTATAACCAGCGCGCCGATTGAGGACTTGATGATATCTTCATCGATTCCTACGCCCCAGTACTTGTGACCGTTATGGGTGATTCCAACGTAGGTGCAGGCCTTTGAGGATGAACCTCTTGAAAGAGCGTGCTCCTCATATACAGAAAGCTCATAGCTGATATTGAAGTACTGCTTGATGGCGTTACTTACAGCATCGAGACGTCCGTTTCCGTTGGCTTCAACCACATGCTCCTTGTCTGCATGGGCGATGGTAACCTCTGCCAGGATTCCGTCGATCTGCTTGAAGTGAACGGTGGGGATCCTGAATATATTGTCGTTGTGAACGTACTTGTCTTCGAATATCTGATATATTCTTGCAGGTGAAAGCTCAGCATGCTCTCTGTCTGAGATATCCTTGATGGTATAGCTGATATCGGCCTGCATCTCTTTCGGCACCATCATGCCGTAGTTGGTCTTGAGGATGTAGCTTACGCCGCCCTTTCCGGACTGGCTGTTGATCCTGATAACATCTCCGTCGTATTCCCTTCCAAGGTCCTTGGGATCCACAGGAAGATATGGAACTGACCAGATGCCCTTGTCCTTCTTCTGATCGTGCCAGGTAAAGCCCTTTGAAATAGCATCCTGATGAGATCCTGAAAAGGCTGTGAACACAAGCTGTCCTGCGTAGGGCTGTCTCTCATAGATTCTCATTCTTGTGAGGCGCTCGTAGGTCTCGCCCACTTCCATGATGTGGCTGAAGTCAAGCTTAGGATCTACACCGTGGGAGAACATGTTGATGGCAAGAGTTACTATGTCCACGTTACCTGTTCTCTCACCGTTTCCAAATAAAGTTCCCTCAATCCTGTCAGCTCCTGCAAGGCAGCCAAGCTCTGCATCAGAAACACCGGATCCTCTGTCGTTGTGAGGATGAAGTGAAAGTGTAACAGCCTCGCGGTACTTAAGGTTCTTGCTGATGTACTCTACCTGAGTTGCAAATACATGAGGCATAGCGATCTCAACTGTTGTCGGGATGTTGATGATGACCTTGTTCTTCTTGGTAGGCTTCCATACATCAAGTACAGCATTGCAGACTTCTACGGCATAATCTACTTCTGTTCCCGGGAAGCTCTCAGGTGAATATTCAAAAGAGAAGTTTCCGCTTGTTTCCTTAGCAAGCTTATCCAGGAGCTTTGCGCCCTCTACAGCAATCTTCTTGACCTCATCCTTATCCTTTTTGAAAACCTGCTCACGCTGAGCCACGGATGTGGAGTTGTAGAGGTGAATGATGGCCTTTGGAGCACCCTTAACGGCTTCGAAGGTTCTTTTGATGATGTGTTCTCTTGCCTGGGTAAGAACCTGAACCGTAACGTCGTCCGGGATCATGTTCTTCTCGATAAGGGTTCTTGCGAACTCGAACTCAGTCTCAGAAGCTGCAGGGAATCCAATCTCGATTTCCTTAAAGCCAAGCTTTACCAGCATTGTAAAGAACTCCAGCTTCTCATCAAGGCTCATGGGCTCAATAAGGGCCTGGTTTCCATCGCGAAGATCTACGCTGCACCAGATGGGCGGATGATCCACGTAGTCCTTCTTTACCCAGTCGTAGGTTGGCTTGGGTGGCATAAAATACTGTCTCTGATACTTCTGAACGTTTTTCATGTTGCTTCTCCCCTTTGATATTATTTATCATGTCACATTAATATCGGTCGGTTTTGTTGACTGATTTATATGTGTGGATGATAAAATAGCTCTTTTTTGTTGATGAATATTATGATAGCACAATTTTGCACAATTACATCATGGTGATTTTAATCTCTTTTCTTGATGTTTTTTGTCATAAAAACAGACCCGGGAAGATAAATCCCGGGTCTAATATGTATTTTAGAATACCAGCGCTCTGGCTTCTTCCATAAGTTCCTGCTTGCGGTCACTGAGAAGAAGGAGCTTGTTGTAGTTGTAGTACGCATCATTCCCGGTCTCCCGGACGAACTTAAGGCTGTGATAGGCGTTGGAGAGCTCGGTGATGAAGATGACCATCTCCTGGCTTCCAGAAAGGGACTGGGGATCTCCAAAGGTCTGCTCCAGGAAGTCGAAGCTGTTGGTCAGGTGGTCACCTGTGGTCTTGATGTGCTCCTGTCTGACATTCTCCCTCTTTGTGAACCAGTTCTTTGCAAGGATAAAAGCACCTGAAAGGTCAGGCTCGGCACCTGCTGCCGTGGAGAGGTAGGAAATGCAGTCCTCCATTGCCCTGATGGCTATGCCACGAACACGCTCTTCCTCATGGTCCAGTAGCCCTGCTTCGCTCTCTTCCTTAAGTCTGTACTCCATGACTTTCTTTCGGTCCCTGAACCACTGTATGCTGTCTACCTTCTCACTAGCTCCTGCCTCTGTCTCGGAAAAGCTTCCGAACTCCCTGACAGTCTCAAAGAGCATCTTCTGCACAGCCTGCTCCCTGGCATAGCTTCTGAACTCATCCATGAGCTTATCCGTAAGAAGGCTTATGATACCGAGCTTTTCGTCAAAAGAGCCTTCCCTGATGGCACGCTTATCCTCGGGAAATCTCCCTTCAAGGATATCGGGAATCTTGTAAAGCTCGTTATATCTTAGGTAGAGCTCATAGTAGGTTGCAAAGTCTCTTGCCACCTCTTTGTTCTGAAGGTACTGGGCAGTCAGATTCTCATTGATGGGCATTTTCAGCTTCTCGTGAACCTTGATGACCCTTGATAGATCCTCCCAGCCTCTTGCTGTAACAAAGGTCCTTCCATCCACATCTGTCTTTATGCTGTAGAAATTATCCTTCTTGATCTCAAGGTAAGCCATGATGGAGCCGTGGATTCCTGTCTTGTAGGCATAGTCCTTCCAGGCATCGAAGTCCTCTTCGATATTGATCTGCCTTACACGGTCCAAGGTTACTATATCGAAGTCCCTTACGGACTTATTGTACTGGGGAGGATTTCCGGCTGTAACAATAATGAATCCGTCAGGTATCCTGTGGCTTCCAAAGGTCTTGTATTGCAGGAACTGAAGCATGGTGGGCGCCAGAGTCTCCGAAACGCAGTTGATCTCATCCAGGAAAAGAATTCCTTCCTGTATCCCGGTTTTTTCAATCTGGTCATAGACTGATGCTATGATCTCACTCATGGTGTACTCAGTTACAGAGTAGGTCTTTCCTCCATATTTCTTTTCAGAAATCTTGGGAAGACCGATGGCACTCTGTCTGGTGTGGTGTGTGATCGTATATGAAACAAGATTTATAGAAAGCTCATGGGCGATCTGTTCCATGATGGCGGTCTTTCCGATGCCGGGAGGTCCCATCAAAAGGATTGGGCGCTGACGCTCTATGGGAATCTCGTACTGCCCGGCTTCATCCTTTTCAAGGTATGCTCTTACGGCGTTTTTCACTTCTTCTTTTGCTTCATTTATGTTCATGAGATCTTTCCTTTCGTTGGGAGTCAAAAAAACTGTCCCCCAATTCCATCATATGTACAGTTTCAACGCCCATGCAGGGGCTTTTTCATCATCATAGTCCAGGTCCTTGGCAAATACGAATGCAGTGTCGTACTCTGTGGGCTTGTCCGGGTAAGTGCCGTATCCGTCTGTAAAATAGATAAGACCCTTAAGGTTTTCAAATTCTCCCCCAGTCCGGAGCCCTTCCACTTTCTCAAATACAGGCCTGAAATCTGTTCCGTAGCCGCCTTCCACATGAATCCCGTCGGCATACTTTTTCATGTCATCCACTGAGCTAATGAGTTCAGTTCTCTGAACCTGATTGTCACATTCTATAATAAGTATCTTGATCCGCTGGAAGAAATTATCCTTCTCAAGAAGAATTGCTGCCGTCTCATTTAAAAAGCGTTGGACCAGCTCATCCTTACAGGATGCGGAGGTGTCAATGGCTATAACAAGCTCCTGGATCTTCTTTACCTCCCTGAACTCGTTTTCTTCTATCAAAGGCATATCGCCATAGTGCTCAAGGCCAAAGGCGTACATCCCATAGTCAAAGGTATCAAGATCGATACCTCCCTCCTCACGAAGGACCTTAAAGCGCTGTAAAAACTCTCGATAGTCTGTCCTTTTAGTGTTCTGAAACTTAAGTATCCAGTCAAGCTTTCCAAGCTTATCACCGGCGTTCTTTCCGATGGTCTCAATCTCTGTCTGAAGGCGTTTGGACTCTTTATCCCAATCCTGCTCCCGGCTCTCCATCATCATGATGTGTTTGGGTTTCTCGGGCTTTTCCGGTTCATCGTTCTGAAGACGCAGCCAGAAAGCGTGGTCATCCAGTTTAAATTCACGCTCAAGTTTTTCGTACTCAAGCTCCTCTAGTTCGTTTTGAGGGTCAGAAAAGAAGCGGTAGAGTTTTTCCACCGTTAGCACCTTTAGCTCTTTTTCCAAATGAGTATACCATCTGTCGCGAAAATCAGAAGAAACTCTGTAGATACACTGGTAGTCCATCCCATCAAGAATGGACTCAACAACAATGTCAGCGCATAGATCATAAAGGCGTACATCCTCGTAGTGCTTCGAGGTGTACATGTGCCTGAAAATGCAGTGCAGAAGCATGTGGATGTAGGTTCTGTTAAGCTTGCCCGGCTCCTCCACAAAGAGCCTGACGATATATGAAGGATTAAACCTGATGTTAACGGCATCAGTGCCGACTGAAGTGGTAGAAAGGTCCATCTCATAGGAAAGGCTGGACAGAGCCCCTCCCATAAAGCGCATATCAATATAGAGCTCGGTCCTGGACTGGCCAAGAAGGCGCTTTCCCATGTCGCTTAGTTCTAAACTTTTCCTGCTTTCAGTCAGCTCTTTCATCCAACAATTCCGTTAATCGTGATGATCAGAATAAGGACAGGCAGTACCAGGGCCAGATAGAGTCTTGGCCAGCGAGGCATCTTAAAGCCTTGACCCTTATTCACTTCCTCCAGATAATTATCAAAGCCCCATCCGAACTTGTGGGCACAGAAAAGCACAAAGATAAGTGACCCCACAGGAAGAATGATGTTGCTTACAAGGAAGTCCTCGAAGTCCAGAACATTTCTGTCTCCCAGGAACCTTAAGTTACTCCATATATTATAACCCAAAACGCAGGGAAGACTTGCAAAAAGCATGAAGATGCAGTTGATGACAACCGACGCTCTTCTGTCCCAGTGGAAGTTGTCCATGCCCCCTGCCACAAGGTTTTCAAACACAGCTGTTACTGTGGAGAAGCTTGCAAAGGTCATAAAGACAAAGAACAGGGTTCCCCAGATTCTGCCCATGGGCATGTTGATAAAAATCTCAGGCAGAGTCACGAAGATAAGCGAAGGTCCCTGTGATGGAGCTACACCAAAGCTGAAGCAGGCAGGGAAAATAATGATTCCCGAAATGATGGCAACCAGTGTATCGAGAGCCGCAATCCTTACAGCTTCACCGGTAAGCGCCCTCTCATCGGACATGTAGCTTCCGAAGATCTCGATGGATCCCATACCAACACTCAAGGTAAAGAAAGCCTGATTCATGGCGCTGGTAATAACATGAAGGATTCCTACTTCCTTAGCTCTTTTAACATCGGGCAGAAGGAAGAACTTAAGTCCGTCAACAGCCCCTGAAAGTGTCATACTGTGAACTGCCAGGATCATAATAAGCGCCAAAAGACCTATCATCATGAATTTATTGACTCTCTCAAGGCCCTTCTGAACGCCGAAGGAAAGAACCATAAACCCAAACCAAACTGTTATTATTGTAAAAATTCCCATCTCGGCAGGGCTTGCCATAAGCTCATCAAAAACCGCTCCCACCTGATCTGAAGCCACATTATCAAACCTGCCTGTGGCGAACTTGTAGCAGTAGTTCAGCATCCATCCGGAAACAGTGGTGTAATACATCATAAGAAGGTAGCAGCCCACCATACTCATCCAGCCGTGTGCATGCCACTTCTGGCCGTTTTTCTCGAGCTTCCTGTAGGCCTTTGCCAGGGTCATTCCGCTGGCTCTTCCCACCGCCAGCTCCATTGTCATAACAGGGATACCCATGATCAAAAGAAATAACAGATAAAAAATAACAAAAATGGATCCGCCGTTCTGGCCCGCCACATAAGGAAACTTCCATACATTTCCGATACCTATGGCGCATCCTGCACTTACCAGTATAAATCCAAGTCTGGAGCCAAAGCTCCCACGCTCTTGTCCTTCCATTTCAAAAACCAGACTTTCTAACAAATAATAAGCAGCAGACCCGCAAACGAATCTTCCGCCCAAAAGATTATACAGAATAATCCTGGCTGTGGCTAGTATAAATAATCATCAGAAAACAAATTCATTACTGCTGACACTTGTCAATGCATCGCCATCCATAAGGATCGCACTCATCTTAGCAAGCTTTTTGTCAGCAGAAAGCTTAAT
Source organism: Butyrivibrio sp. UBA3740 (assembly GCA_002372465.1). Classification (GTDB taxonomy): domain Bacteria; phylum Bacillota; class Clostridia; order Lachnospirales; family Lachnospiraceae; genus Butyrivibrio. The sequence continues at coordinate 1,884 of DFGW01000156.1, read as the reverse complement.
AGCTTCATCAATGCTTCCCAGGGGCAGGAGCTTTTCACCGCCGCAGTTCCTGTTATAGGTTAAAAGAGCCTTCACTGTATCAAGGTTTGCAGGCTCTGCTTCGGAGGTTTCCACAAGACGCCTCAGAATCGATTCTGCATTGGACCTGACGAACTCTTCATACATCTTGCGGTAATTGTCTGCAAGTTCCACCGGATAAACCAGGCGGTCTACTGCTATGTTCTCAGAGGTCTCACCACCATCGATGACAGCCTTTTCAAAGAGCTTGTCGTACTGGCGATAATCTATGCTGCGTCTGTCCACACACTCGCGGTAAAACATGCCCGACCCGGCGATGGAAAACTGGATGGTCCTTGCCATGGTGTTCTCGTTAAAGTCGTAGACGTACTCCGGGAAGGTAAGAGCCGCAATATTGGTGCCTATGTTAAGCACAAAGCGAAGCGTCCTGTCATTATCAGCCAGAAAATTCCTTACCACCTCGTACCAGCCGCGGACCATGGTGATCTCAATTTCCTTTAGCCGATCGCACTGTCTGCATACGCCGTCATAGTAGTCATCAATGCTGTCGAAAAGAGATATCTTTTTAAGCTTCCTGCAGTCGTGGAAAGCAAAGCCATAGAGGGTCTTGATGGTCTTTGGAAGCTGAACTGTAATGAGATCTTCTCTTCCTGAAAACGCGTGATTCCCAATAGCCTCCACAGGAAGCCCATCTATTTCTCCAGGCACAACAAGGTTCGAGGTGTTACCCTCGAACCCCGTAATATTCACATATTTATGAGCATCTTTTTTATGCTCCATCACTTCAAATAAAAATGGCATTATTCTCCGTATTCTCCGTACTCGCAACCGATATGAGTCGCTTCTATTTCATCAACCAGAACGAGCTTATTGTCGCCTTCCTTATCATAGAGCTTTATGAGCCCGGTGCCATTTCCCCCGTTCCATAGATGATTATGGTTCTTCTTTCCGTCAGGTGATTCATAGTTGATAAAGAGCATGTCTTTTTTCAGGCAGTGCACTTCTGTCTCCATGACAGCATTGATATTCTCCTGTCTCACATGCCATATCACTTCGGTGTCTGTTTCTTCAAAGCTGAAGTCTGTTTTTACATGTAGATGGATCTTGGAGAAATTGAAATCGTATTCTTTGCCTTCGTAGTAAAAGACTCCCAAGAGTCTTCTGTCCAAGGGCACAAAGTAGATCTTGGGTCTTCCGCCGCCTATATCAAATACACTGTTCATCAGCTGTTTGCCGTTTTTTCTGCTTACAAGACAATTTGATGAGAGCCAGACCCATGGACTTGTAAAATCCCTTCCCCAATTCTTGTCAGCATATCCGTAGCTCTTTTCCGGAGTGACAATATATTTCCTTCCGTTGAAAGTAATAGTCCCTCCATAGGCACTCTTCATTCCCTCTGCGTGCCAATACATGGCGAAAGCTTCGGCATCTCGAAGCGGCTTACTCGCCCCATACCCAACGTTAAAAGCAATCTGTTTGTCAATGACAAGGTCAAAAGAGATTTCTCCGGCATCGCTCATCCATTCAGGGAAAGCAGCCGCAGCATCTTTTGACACACTTATGCGCCCTCTGAGAGCATTTTCAGAAGCCAGGCAGTCATCTGCCTCTATTCTATATGGAGCACTTCCATGAAGTTTCACGTTTTTAAGTGAAAAGAACCTATGGAGCTGGCAGGCATCTTCTCCCCACGTTCCGGCTTTTACCATCAGGTATGAAGGTCTCCTGCCTTCTTTTTTATTCTTGGGAAGTTGACCAAAAACCGGTTCATCCTCAGCAAGCGCTGGATTACATATGAAAAACTCTATGAAGAAAGGCTTGTCTTCTCCTGTTTCCGCGTCCTGGGCAGTAAAAGAATGCCACCACCAG
>DFGW01000178.1 GCA_002372465.1 Butyrivibrio sp. UBA3740 | reverse complement strand
CTTCATCCTCTGGGGAAGCTGCTTGTTTGCGTTATTTATATTGCCACGGTGGCATCCTTTGACAAGTATGATCTCCAGGGAATGATACTTATGGCCATATTCCCGGTGTTTGGCTTTGTGGTTGGAGAGCTGTCCTTTAAGGAAGGAATATACAGGATGAGGCTTATCCTGCCACTGGTGCTGTTTGTGGGGATATTCAATCCATTTTTTGACAGGAACGTTCTCTTTTACATAGGAGATGCGGCAAAAGAACTATCGGAAGGGACCACAGCATCCGGTGGACAGATAAGCGGAGGCTTTCCTGTGACAGGAGGTATGGTGTCTATGCTGACGCTGATGCTCAAGGGCTTTTATTGCGTCCTTTCCGCCTATGTGCTTATCGCCACAACATCAATCGAGGAGATATGCTATGCCCTGAGGCGTTTGCATGTTCCAAAGGTCCTTGTCATGGTTATTCTTTTGATATACCGATACTTTGGCCTTATGGGAAATGAGGCAGACAGGATTGCCACAGCTTATTCACTTAGAGCTCCCGGACAGAAGGGGATCAATTATAAGGCCTGGGGAACACTGGTGGGACAGTGGCTCCTTCGAAGCATGGACAGAGCCGGAGTTGTTTACGAGAGTATGGTACTAAGAGGATTTAAGGGAGAGTTTTGGACTAAGGCAAGAGGCTTTAGGGCAGGTGGAATGGTTTATGCCCTGGTTTGGACCGCGGTATTTATGGTAATACGTTTTGGCTCGGGATATTTCTTTTAAGGAAAGGCAATGTGTTTATGAAGACAGGAATTAACGGAGAGGCGCTCAGGATAAAGGATCTGAGCTTTTCATACGAGAAGGGCGAAAAGATCCTGGAGGGTGTGAATCTGGTGGCCCAGGAAGGCGAGAGCATCGGCATAATAGGTGCAAACGGAATTGGCAAGTCCACGCTGATGAAGCTCCTTGTGGGGCTGTACCTGGATTATCAGGGAGAGCTTGTGGTGGCTGGGCATCCTGTGACGAAAAAGAATCTTAACCACATCAGAGAGCACATCGGATATGTATTTCAGGATTCTGACAGCCAGCTGTTTTTGTCAACGGTAGAGGAGGATGTTGCCTTTGGACCGCGCAACTACGGCCTTTCAGAGAAAGAGGTGGACAGGAGGGTGTCACAGGCTCTTGAAAAGGTTCACATCACGCACCTTCAGAAGAAACAGAATTATAAGCTTTCAGGCGGTGAGAAAAAGCTTGCTGCCATTGCAACGATCCTGTCCATGGAGCCGGATATCATAATCATGGATGAACCTTCTATCGCCCTGGACCCCAGGAACAGACGCAATCTTATAGGGATCCTTAACGAGATCAAAGCGCTTAAGATCATTACATCACATGACCTGGATTTTGTGCTTGATACCTGTGAGAGGGTGGTGCTTTTGGATGAAGGGCGGATCATAGCTGATGGAGCGTCAGGTGTTATCCTTGGCGACAAAGAGCTTCTGGAGAGCCATGGACTTGAGCTTCCGCTGAGCATGACAAGAATATGATAAGCCTTAAAATGATGCAGAAAAATGGAGCTTACGGTTTTCTGAAAATTTACTAAAATGCGTTGAGAGGCATACATTAAGATGATAAAATAGAAGTGGTGTAGCCTTTTAAATAAAGGGGATGCCACTTCTTTTTTAGTTATAAACCAAAAAATTATTCTATACAAACAAGGAAGGAAAAGAGCTATGGCAAGAAAAGTGGTTTTGGCAGGAGCATGCAGAACAGCAATTGGTACAATGGGAGGAACACTGAGCACAACACCGGCACCTGCGCTGGGATCTATCGTTATCAAAGAGGCACTTAAAAGAGCCGGGGTAAAGCCTGAGCAGGTTGATGAAGTTTACATGGGCTGTGTTATTCAGGCAGGACTTGGACAGAATCCTGCAAGACAGTCAGCAATCAATGCAGGTATCCCTGTTGAGGTTCCTGCTACAACTATAAACGTACTTTGCGGATCGGGACTTCACTGCGTAAATCTCGCTGCCAAGCTCATTGGTATGGGTGATGCAGATATTATCGTTGCAGGCGGAATGGAGAACATGTCCATGGCTCCATACCTTATGCAGCAGGGGCGCTATGGATATCGTATGGGATCTGGCGAACTCCAGGATGCCATGATCAAGGATGCCCTTACAGATGCCTTTGGCGGATATCATATGGGTATAACCGCAGAGAATATTGCAGAGCAGTGGCACCTTACAAGGCAGCAGCTGGATGAGTTCGCAGCATGGTCACAGAACAAGGCTGAGAAGGCCATTGCAGAAGGAAAATTCAAGGACGAGATCGTTCCTGTAGAGGTAAAGAAAAAGAAAGAGACAATAATCTTTGATACTGACGAAGGTCCACGTAAGGGTGTAACTGTTGAAGGTATTTCAGGCCTTAAACCTGCCTTCAAGAAGGACGGCGTTGTTACAGCAGCCAATTCCTCAGGCATTAACGACGCAGCTTCAGCCATCATCGTTATGAGTGAAGAAAAGGCAAAAGAACTTGGCGTTAAGCCTATGGCTACCTGGATCGCCGGAGAACTTGCGGGCGTAGAACCAAGCATCATGGGCATTGGACCTGTTGCAGCCACACAGAAGGTTATGAAAAAAGCCGGATATACCATCGGCGATTTCGAACTCATAGAGGCCAACGAGGCTTTCGCTGCACAGTCAGTGGCTGTACAGCATGATCTTGGATTCAGCAATGATGTTCTTAATGTTAACGGCGGTGCTATTGCACTGGGACATCCTGTAGGATGCTCCGGAAACAGAATTTTGGTATCTCTTTTGTATGAGATGGAAAGACGTGATGCCCACAAGGGTCTTGCTACACTTTGTGTAGGCGGTGGAATGGGCTGCGCAGCTATAGTTGAGCGTTAAAGAATAAAAATAGATATCTGAATGGAGGCCTTATGGCAAATCGTTCGATTCTTGTGGTTGATGATAACGAGATCAACAGAGGTATCCTTGGAGAGATTTTTAAGGATAAATATAATATCCTTGAGGCCGGCGACGGCCTCGAGGCTATTAAGATAATGGAGCAGGAAGGTACACAGCTGGCAGCTATCCTTCTTGATATTGTCATGCCTGAGATGGACGGCTATGCGGTCCTTGAGGAGATGGGTAAAAAAGATAATCTCAACGAGACCATTCCGGTTCTGATGATCACGGCGGACACTTCCACGGAGGCGGAGCGTACCAGCTACCAGAAAGGTGCTGCCGACGTTATCCATAAGCCTTTCGATCCTGTTATTGTAGACAGACGTGTCTCCAGAACAATAGAGCTTTATGATCACAAGAACAATCTTGAGAACCAGATAGACGATCAGACAAGAGTCCTCAAAAAACAGTTTGTCTATCTCAAAAAGCAGGAAGAAAAGCTTCGAAACAGCAATGAGAAGGTTATCGATACCATAGCCACCATTGTAGAATTCCGAAGCATGGAATCAAGGTATCATCTTAAGAGGATCAAAGGATTTGTACGTATTCTGGCTCTTACAGCCATGAATAATTTCCCTGAGCTGGGGCTTAATCCGCATCTTATTGACGTTATCACACAGGCATCAGCCATGCACGATATAGGGAAGATATCGGTACCTGACTCAATCCTTTTAAAACCCGGAAGACTTACCAGTGAGGAATTTGAACTCATGAAGTCTCACACCACCAGAGGAAGTGAGATCATTGAGATGCTCAAGGATGTACAGGATAAAGAGTACTATGAGATGTGTCTGGATATCTGCAGACATCATCACGAAAGATATGACGGAAGAGGCTATCCTGACGGCTTAAAGGGCGAGGAGAATTCCATTGGTGCACAGCTCACTGCTCTTGCAGATGTTTACGATGCCCTTGTTACTGACCGTGTTTATAAGGCTGCTTTTCCCATGGATAAAGCCTATGAGATGATCAAGGACGGAGAGTGTGGAGTATTCTCCGAAAAGCTTATGGCCTGCTTTGAGTTTGCAAGACCTGATATGGAAAAACTTGTTACTGAGACCAAGGCCCTTGAGGAAGCTGAACGAGATGCATAATTTTTCTTGACAAAGCTATGAGGCATGAATATAATATTATTTGTTGCCGATATTGGCTATGTGCGTGTAGCTCAGCTGGATAGAGCGTCTGGCTACGGACCAGAAGGTCGTGGGTTCGAATCCTGTCACGCACACTGAATATGAACAGCGATTACATTTTATAAATGTGATCGCTGTTTTTTTGTTGCTTTTTTCTGCGGCGATTTTAAATGCACAATCCGGAAACCCGCTCATAAAATTGAGTTTCAAAATATAAATAAAAAATAAACTGTATTACCATAATGGTTTAAATTCGACGGTATATGAAACCGTTATCATTAGCGGGAACTATACATAATCACCAAATATTTCTCGAAAACTTTGGCGATTAATTAGCTAAAATGTTGAAAAAATCTGCTGTTTTCCCCTTGTTTTAGTCAAAGTTCATATGCTAATATAAAGGCACGTTTCAAAATGATGTAAGCGATTACATTATTAAAAATCTATAAACTGTGTTACGAATTGGGAGGAGCAACATGGTAAAAAGAACAAGAAGGAGCAAAATTGGCGCAAGGGTTTTCGCAGCCATTATGTCTGTGGCGCTTGGCATATCCAATATGTCAGGAATGATGCCGGGGGCAGTGGCTTTTGCCGAGACACCTGATGAGTCAGGTGATGGCAATAGCTTACCTGGACAGACAGCTGAAGAGACTGAAAAGTCCGAGAATGCGGAGAGCAATGCGCAGGATTTTGCAGAAGATGAAAAGAGTGACTCTGCTGTCGGCGAAGGAAGCGACACAGAATCAAGCGGGTCTTTTGAGGAAGGCACCGACAACGGGACAGGTGCTTCAGGGGACGAGGTGTCTGACGAGGAGCTGGATCCATCAAAGCTCAGCGCTGAGACGGAAGAAGAGAGTGATGAGACTAAAGGATCCGAGAATAAGGAGTCAGAAGAGGCAGAGGTTAAGGATGGATCTCTTTTAAAGTCCGAAGACAATTCTTCCTCTGTGAGAAATTTTGACTACAGTAAGACTGATGTCTGGGATTTCGGTGCAGAAGACCTCGGAGATGAGTATAACAACAGACTTGATGTTGATACTATCAATGGGTTCTACAGTGCTGAGCCCGGCACTAAGGGCCCTAATTTAGCATCTTTTTCTGTTGATGACGGAGATTTTGTATTTAATGATGGTGGTTACTCTACCACTCACAGACTTAGAAGTACCAATACATCCATCACAAGATATGATGAGAAATCCCTTAAGGATAGCGACGGAAATGTTTACAGCGGATACATCTATTCAAACAAGAGCAAGACAGCTGATGTATATGTGGCAGTAGAATGTCAGGCAGATGACATCATCACAGCATATGTTGCCAGCAACGGAGCAGACAGTGAAGTGCACTTTGAGAATATGTCTGATTCTACAGACAGCGCATTCTTCACCCATTCTCTGGGCGGAAGTACAGTAAGCAAGTTTGTTTACTATCCTTCTGAGACTGCCAAGTACAAGTTCTACTCAGCAACAGAAAAGCTTGTTCTTGCAAGAGCGCTTCGTAAGCATGCTACATATTCAGAGCTTAGCGGAGCAGTAGCCGGATATACAGGAACAGGCTCTTTTGACCTGGTGTTCACAAACAGACAAAATGGCAATGAGGTTCGCGCAACTGTTTCTGACGGAACATATTCCGTAAATCTCGCGGAAGGCTTTGACTATGACCTTAGCCTTGATGGGGCTGACGAGTACGTTATCACTTCTGACAAGGAAGTTAATATCTCAGGAAGCAGCACAATGGATATTGAGGTCGCAAGTGTTGATCTTGCTCTGGTAAGAGGTAACGTGGAATTTGTAAGTGGCGCAGGGGTTCCGGAAGGATTTGCCCAAAGCCTCAATCTGGTTTTCACACCGGAGGATGAGAACTCAGTTTATGTTCCACAATTTGTTATGGAAGAGGACGGATCTTTTGAGGTTTCTGTCCAGGCAGGTGTCAACTATCAGCTTACAGCTGAGGGCGTTGATGATTATGAGCTGCTCACAAAGGCCTTTAAGGCAACAGGTGATGTCAATAACGCCGTTATTTCTTTTGTCCGCAGAGTTGTATTCCCTATAATCGCAGATATTGACTGCGAAGGGCTTGCAATTGAGGACCTTGCAGATGCGCAGTTTAAGTTCATCCTTCTTGATATGGAAGATGAGGTAAAGGATACAAAGTACTCCTACACTTTCACAGGAAGGCAGTTCATTGATGAAGAGGTTGTTCTCAGGGACGGTCAGTACAGACTTGAAGTTACAAATGTTCCTGAAGGATATAAGTTTGATGAGGATCACTCCTACGATGCTATTATCGCTGAGAGTGACAGTGCAGTAGACTACACTCTTAAGATCCCCTTTGTATCTACTGCAGCACCTGAGAAGACTGCATATAGAGAAACAGTTACCGTTGGTCAGGGAAAAGAGTTTGAGACCATATCAGAGGCTCTCGAAGCTATCCGCAACATGGAAAGAACTGATGACCAGAGAGTTACTGTAGAGATCGATCCCGGCGACTACCAGGAGATGCTGGTTATTGATACACCAAACGTAACATTTAAGAATACTTCAGCTGGCGGAAGCATTGTTCCTACCAATCAAGGTGTTTCAATTGCTTCAGACTCAGTTCGTATCACAGGATACTATGGCCATGGCTATGCTTACTACAGCATGGGTAAGGACTGCAAGTACGATGCAAAGCTTTTAGAGGTCAACAAGCACAACGGATATCCTCTTTTTGAGAATCCGGGCTCAGGCACAACAGCAGGAAGCTACTGGAATGCTACAGTTGTAGTTAATGCTGAAGGCTTTGAAGCATATGATATTATCTTCGAGAATTCTTTTAACCAGTACCAGTCTGAGCTTGCTGCAGCTGATACTATCGTGAAGCTCAGCAGCGCCAAGGAAGATAAGGGCGTTACTACAAGGGCCGAGCTTCCTGTCGGTAGCACTGCGGTACAGAGTAAGAACTACGTTGAGAGAGCTGCTGCAATGGCTATCAGAGCAGCTGCCAAGGAGACATATTTCAATCACTGTGCTTTCATCGGAAGACAGGACACACTGTACGGAGATGAAGGATCCACACAGGCATACTATGACTGCGATATTTATGGTGGAACAGATTACATCTTTGGCGGAATGACCGCTGTATTTGCAAAGTGTAATCTTATATTCAATACATCAGAAGATAACAACGACGTGGGATACATCACAGCAGCTCAGCAAAAGAATGCTTCTTCAAGAGGATATCTCATGTATAACTGCACTGTTAAGTCAACAGTGCCCGGGGAGAACACAGCATCTGCTTATGGCTCAAAGGCCGGTTATCTTGGAAGACCCTGGCAGCCAACCACATCAGAGGTTGTATTCTATGACACAGTAATTGAAAAGACCTGTGATCAGTACAGCGCTTCTTCCGCATCACTGATCAATCCTGAGGGATGGCTTTCAACCCTCAGCGGAACTACTGAGAGAAATGTAGAGTATGGCACTTTCGAGGTTTCAGGTGTAGACAATTCTTCTGCCAGAGTTGCATGGTCGCCTGTAAGCGACAAGGCAGAGACTACAGACGGAAAGACCATTGCAGTTTCTACATTCCTTGGAAGCTGGGATCCTTTTACAGCAAACGGCGATGACCTGACAGTTGCATTCCCTGACGGAACAACTGTGGATGCTCCTGTTGCAGGCGAGAACGAAAATAGCAGTGACAATTCTGTATTCACATTGGAGGCAAGCGCACTTGATGCTTTTGCTGCAGCTGCGAAGGCTGACGGTGAGACACAGGCAGCGGGAACAGATAACTTCTTTACTGTTGTTTACAGCACTAAGTCAAAGGTTGATGCCAGTACTAAGACCTGGGAGGATGGATATACTTCCGGTCAGAGGATTAACTTTGGCGGAGCTGCATCAGCCGATAAGAATGCTATTAAATTTACGACTGATTATCCCGGAAGCGTTAAGATCTGGTGGGCTGAAGGCGGAGATAACAATCGCCAGATGGGACTTTTTAAGTCAAGTGGAGACCAGGTTGCTGTAACTGAGGGAACATGGACAAAGAATGATCCCTATATTACAAGCTTTGATATTCCGGAAGCCGGATCTTACTATATTGGAGGCGTTGAAAACAATAACTATATCTTCAAGGTGGAAGTAACCCTTAATCTGCCTGTTGTTTACGAGTTTGAGTCAAGCTCACTTGATGCTTTTGCAGCAGGTGACAAGGCTGACGGAGCTACAGTGGTGGCAGGAACAGATAACTACTTCACCCTGATCTTCAGTTCAAAGTCAAAAGTAGATTCAAGCAGCAAGACCTGGGAGGATGACTATACATCAGGCCAGAGAGTTAACTTTGGCGGAGTTGGTTCACTGGAGCAGAATGCGATCAAGTTTACTACATCTTCAGATAATGCAACAGTCAAGGTATGGTGGGTAGAAGGCGGAGATAACAACCGTCAGATCAATATCCTTAACGGTGCCGGGGAAGAGGTCGCAACTACTTCCGGAACCTGGACTAAAAATTCACCATATATCTCAACTCTTGAACTTGGAGCTGCCGGTACATACTATCTTGGAAGTTCGGTAGGTGGTAACTATATCTTCCGTGTTGCTGTCACAGAAGGCGGCGGAGCAAAGCCGCCCAGAGCAGACTGGGAAGGTGTTCCGGATCCTGTTATAAGTGATATTGCTGTTGAAGGCGGCAAGATCAACGTTACTGTACAGGCATACATCAACTACAACGGCGCTGACAATGTATCAGTTGTTATGAAGGATGAGAAGGATGACGTTGTAGATGAGAAGAAGAGTTCGAAGGAGGGTGAAGACCTTGAAAAGGTTCTTACCTTCGAGCCTTCAGCATCAGGAAAGTACACTTTTGTAGCTTCACTTAACCGTGATGGCGAAGAGAGCAAGGTAAGTGCCGAGAGCGAAGCGGTTTCTTTTGTACTTCCTCTTGCAAAGCCTAGTATTACAGCGATTACAAATAAAGGCCTTGACAGTAATGGTAAGGGCAAGCTTGAGATTTCCTGGACAAAGGTTGAGGAAGCCAAGAAATATGATGTTGAGATAGTACAGATCTCTGAGGAAGAGACAGCAGGGGATACACAGACAACAGGCGAGACAGAGACAACAGTTGGTAGAGATGCTACTGTAACCGCCGAGGTGAAAGAGACAGTCCTTGCCAAGGCTACAGGCCTTACCGAGCGCGAGGTTGTTCTTGGAGGACTTCCTGTTGGTGAGAATGTCACCGTAAAGGTTTATGCAGTAAGAGACAGTGAAAAGTCAGAACCTGCTACCAAAGAAGCCGAAGTTACAGGAAACAATGACAGAACATGGAAGTTTGCAAGCTACGGAAGCAATGGCTCTGCTAATGACTCTGCTACAGCCAACGAGGATGGCAGTGTCGATATCAATACACCAAGCTCAACAAAGATTGTTCCCGGAAGTACAGACGGACTTGGCTACTACTACACCAAGATGGATCCAACCGAGAACTTTACACTTACAGCTAAGATCAGAGTAAATGCATGGCCTTTTGACAATGGTCAGGAAGGTTTTGGCCTGATGGTGGCTGATGCTGTAGGCGAGCATGGACATAACGCTGCTTTCTGGAACAACTCCTATCAGGCAGCAGCTACCCAGATTCAATATAACTGGGATCCTACTGTTAAGGATGCGAACGGCAATTATGTAGGTGGTGTTACAAACGTTACTGCTGATTCCGCAACTGTTTTCCAGGAAAAGATGAGACTGGGACTTGGATGGATTGCAAAGAGTGGAGTAACACTTGACCAGAAGCTTAAGACTGAGAGCGGACAGATTACTACTCCCGATGGATTCAGCACTGTTTCCGGAACTTTTGAAACATCAGTTGCAAGTGCAATCCAGGCACAGCTTCCCGGAATTACAAGTGAGAGCAGTGCTGCAGAGGTTCAGGAGGCATTTAAGAACAGTGCTGTAGAAACCATAGGTGGAAGTGTTGCTGCCTTCGGACAGTATAATATTATCGATTCAAGCAAGGCAGCTAAGACAGTGGGTGAGACTGTCAGACGAATCGGCAATGTAGAATTTACAGATGTCAGCGAAGTCAGATATCAGATTCAGAGAAATAATACCGGTTACATCCTTCGTTACCTCTCCAATGATGCAATCGGAAATGAGGACGAGCTTGACATCGAATATGTTATGGATGAAGCAGGTAACCGTATCTCTTATATGGGTACCTACAACGGAAGAAGTGTTGTTGCTGTAGACGGCAAGGTTTATGAGGTTCTGAGTCAGAAGGTTATCTATGACCAGAACAGAAACAGCCTCACCATGATAGACAAGAAGTACATCTATCTTGGAATGTTCAGCGCTCGTAAGACAGCTGTAACAGTAGAGGAATACAGCCTTGAGACTGTAGATCCTGAGGACGATTATCCTGCAGAGGCAAGAGCCTATGAAGCAGTTGATCTTAATACTCAGATCATTTCAGCACAGACCTCCAATACAGCAGACTATGACCTTATATTCACAGCTAATGCTGACGGTACACTTACAGTTACACAGGAGAGCCAGTCACTTTCAAATACTACCCAGTCCGTTGTAAATGAGAGCAAGATCATTGCAAGGGAGATGGAAGTAACAGCCGGTAAATGGGCAACAATTGGAAGTACACTTAAAGCCGGTGACAATACCTTTAAGCTGGTATTTACACCTGCTGCAGGATATACTCCCGGCGAATATCAGTACCTTGTAATAAACAAGGATGATCCTGAGGCAAAGAGCGTAAGCCTCGACTACTCAGTTAGTTATAAGGCTCTTTCCGGAGATACAATTTATGTTGCTCCCGGTGGAAACGGAGATGGAAGCAAGGAAAATCCTGCCTCAATCTACGCAGCTGTAAGCTATGCAGCACCCGGACAGAAAATTTATCTCAAGCCCGCAGTTTATAATCTCGGAAGAGAAAATGGCGGAAGCAACAAGAACATCCGCATTGACAGAGGTATAAACGGTACCAAGAACAATATGATCCTCATGGAGACAGATCCTGACGAAGGCGGAAGAGCTACTCTGGACTTCTCCGGAGCTACCGGTACCGGAAGTGCTTTTGTTCTGTCAGGTAATTACTGGCACCTTAAGAACTTCGATATTACCGGATCCAAGAATGGTGAAAAGGGACTTCTTGTTGCCGGTAAGCACAACATCGTTGAGATGGTAAATGCTTATGAGAATGGTAATACAGGTATTGAGATAGCTCGTGACGGAAACGTTGGTCGTGACCTCTGGCCTTCAGATAACCTGATCCTCAACTGTACTTCATACCTGAACTATGATGCAGGTTTTGAGGATGCTGATGGATTTGCTGCCAAGATCACTGCAGGAGATAACAACAGATTTGTAGGCTGCGTATCTGCATATAATGCTGATGACGGCTGGGATCTCTTTGCAAAGGTGCAGACAGGAAGCATTGGCGTTGTAACAATTGAAGGCTGTGTTGCATACAAGAATGGTTATCTGCTTGGAAGAAAAGACGGTCAGGATTATGAAGTATTCATAGGAGCTGATGCGGTTGAATTTGAAGCCGGTAACGGTAACGGATTCAAGCTTGGCGGAGATGGACTTAGCGGATATCACGTACTTAAGAACTCTTATGCGTTCGGAAATAAGGCTAACGGAATTGATTCCAACAGCTGCCCTGATGTTCAGGTATTTAACAGCGTTTCCTACGCAAACGGAACAAACCTTGTACTTAACAATTATGCTAAAGCTATCAACTCTGACTACACAGTTCAGGGACTTATATCAGTTGGCGGAAGCAAGACTGATAAGGACAGCATTAGTATGCTTGGTGCACAGATTGCATCCAAGATCTATAACAGCAGTAACTTCTTCTGGAATGGCAGTGAGTCTGTAAATGCAGGCAATTCCGGCATGAAGGTTACCAGTGACATTTTCAGATCTCTTGATCCGGCAGATATGGGTGTCAATAAAGCAGAAGGAAATTTCGCTAACAGAGACGGACAGGGCAACATCCTCTTTGGTGATTTCCTGCAGCTTAAGACTTCTGAAGAAGTAACTGACGCTTCACTTAAGGCAGCCCTGGAATTTATTGAAAACAACGGCATCGGAGTGAATGAGCAGTCCTCAGCGATTACACAGACACCTGAGCTTGTAGTCCTGGCAAAGGATGTTAAGACACTAAGTGATGTTGAGTCCAAAGAGCTTTACGGGGCTACACTTCCTGAAGGCTATACATGGGTTAACGGTAATACTGCAGCAGCTACATATGCCGGAACATCAGCAAGGTTTGGCATCGTCAACAAGGAAACCGGTGATACTTCAGAAGCGATCGTAAGCTTTGTTACCATCACAGGAGTAGAACTTGAGGCGGTTGAAGTTGCAGAAGGAGGACTGTTTGATGGCGAGGAGTTTAAGCTTGAAGCAGTACCTGTATATTCACCGGATGTAGCTCTTGACCCTGAGAGCGATATGTTCAGCTACAGCTTTGCTGATAAGAAGAAGCTTGGTCTTGAGGAAAGCGTTTCATCCAATACCATAACTCTTAGAAGAAAAGACACTTCTAAAGTCGGAATTGCTAACTATGTAGCAACCCTGACATATATGGGAGGCGGAAGAAAGCAGACACTTACCAGCAACGGATATAGCTTCACCACAAGAAAAGAAGCCGTTAGCTTTGAGTTTGAAGTTGAAGGAGCAGAATTTGAAGCTGATGGAAAGGTCCTTGTTGGACAGGTTGGCGACAAGTTCAAGTTAAATGGCTTAAAGGTACTTGGTGTTGGAGAAAAGGACGGCGTTTCAGTTGCTGTTGGTGACTCCAGGATACTTAAGTACACAAAGGGCGAATTTGTGGCAGTGGGCACCGGAACAACCTTTATCACTCTTACAGCTGTTGCAGACAAGTCGGTTCAGAAAGTACTTGTAGTCAAGGTTAAGGGAAAAGAATTTGCTCTGAGTGTAAGTTCACTGACAGTTGATAAGGCTAAGAATGACGGAACTTCGTTCACTGTTTCAAAGCTGGGTGATTCTGAACTTGAAAACGTAACCATAAGCAAGATTCTCAAGGGAACAAAGGAAAGAGCAGAGCTTAAGGATATTTTCGAGATCAGAAAAGTTATCGGCAACGTATATACAATCAGCGTTAAACCTGACACTGATGAAAATGGTGTAGAAACTTTGGTTGCACCTAAGATTGCTAATGGAAGCTATACACTGGTTCTTACAAGCGGAGAAAACGAGTTTGATCCTGTAACTCTGGTAATTACAGAGACAAGACCTGCCGTATCTCTCAAGCAGACCAAGAGAGTAAACCTGTTCTACAAGGCAGGAAGCACCAATAATACCGGATTACTTAAGGCAACCTCTTCACTGGCAGCAGTAACACTTAGTCAGGCTTCGGAGGGCGATTACAATCTTTCCTATGATGGAAGTCAGTATCAGATCATTATGACAGATGCTGCACAGAAGAAGATTGACAGCAGGGGAAGACTTAACAACACCTTAAAGCTTACAGCAAGCTTTGACGGCTATAAGAAGGCATATAACAGGACAGTCAACTTTACAGTAGGAACACAGACAGTAGCACCTCGTTATAAGCTGGAACTTGCGGGAAAAGTTCTTTATACAGAGCTTGGAATTAAGGATACTGAACTTAAGGTACTGGATAGAAACACAGGAGAGTACTTAAGCGATGCCCAGATCAAACTTGCAACATCAAGCAATTCATATATCAGGGCTAATAAGTACTTTACTCTGGATGAAGACGGCGGTGTTTACAGGCTTTCAACCACAAGAACCGGAACAGCCAAGATCAGCGTTGTTGATCCTGACTTCAGTAAGAATCCGGCAACTAAGTTCACAACAGACAGAGAGGTTATCCTGGATGCAACACTTGTCATCAACAACAGGAAGCCTGCTGTAAGTATTGCAAATGTCCGTATCAATGGTCAGGCAGGAATTGCTGCAACAAGCAGATGTGAGGCCAAGGTTGTTGTAAGCAATACAACGGATTATATTCTTAGAAATCTTGAACTTACAGGTAACAATAAGAGTTCCAGAAATATCATTCCTTTCATTGACTATTCATATGAGAGAAATGCACTTGATCAGCCTGTTATTGCAATCTCCTTTAAGGATTCAGAGGACAAGACTTTAGAGCAGGCTATCAGTGAGGGCATAATCAAGGCAGGAAGCTACAGCCTCAAAGCAAACTTTGACATTAACAAGATTCAGGGCAGAAGTGCTAACTTTGTTTTGACTGTTATGACAGGTGCAAGAGCAAGAGGCATTGTCAGCGGAAAGATCAATCCTGTTGATCGCAGTAACAGCTACGCTACTGTTAAACCTCAGATTACCAATCTGGGCGGAACAGTAACCGGAATGTACTTTAAGGCTGCTGAAGATCTCTTTGATGTAGAGTGGGATAGCACTAAGGGCGTTGCTAAGGTTTATGCTACCGAAGAGGGAATTTACCGTGCAAATGCCAACTACACAGTTACACCGGTATTTGCTGTATCCACCGCAAACGGTGTAGTTGAACTTGAAGCTGCTCCTGTTAACATCAGTGTAAAGCAGACAAGACTTACTCTTTCCAGGATACCTGAGGTTGAAGTGAAGATCTCAGATATGGATCAGGAAGGAATGGTTGTTGTAAAGGCTACTTCTCCTAAGGCTGCAGAGATTGCCTCTGTTGCACAGCTGAGCCAGAACGGCAGATTCAATGTAAGATATGACGCAAGGAGCGGCAATCTTTACATCAGCATTGCTGACATCAAGAATGTTACTGCTAACAAGCGCTACAACCTCAGCCTGGGAATTGTTCCGGAAGGCAACGGAGTTGGAGCAAGCCAGCAGACATTCAATGTAAAGGTCAGAGTGATCAGATAATTTTGTTAACGCACCCTTTCATAAAATACATTATCAGGAATGGCCCGGATGTTCATGCATCCGGGCTGCTCCGCATTTTAGAGGAGGCTTCACCCAAAGCTTTGCAGGCGTCCATAATCAATCGAGGTTTTTCCGCGTCTTAATATGTGGTACAATCATTGAGTATGATGAAGTTTGAACTGATTGCCCCATGCCATTTCGGGCTGGAGGCAGTACTGAAAAAAGAAATAATAGACCTTGGATATGATATCACCGAGGTTGCGGACGGACGTGTCACCTTTGCAGGAGATGCGGACGCTGTTTGTCGTGCCAATATTGGCCTAAGGAGTGCCGAGAGGATACTTATTAAGGTGGGAAGCTTCCATGCAGAGAGCTTTGAGGACCTTTTTCAGGGCACAAAGAGCCTTCCCTGGGAGGAATTCATTCCGGAGAATGGAAAGTTCTGGGTCAAGAAAGCAAGTAGCGTCAAGAGTAAGCTCTTTTCCCCGTCGGATATCCAGTCCATCATGAAGAAAGCCATGGTGGAGAGGATGAAGACCAGCTACCATACTGACTGGTTCAAGGAGGATGGGCAGGATTTCCCTGTGAGAGTCTTCCTTATGAAGGACGAGGTCACAGTTGCTCTTGATACCACCGGAGACTCCCTCCACAAGAGGGGCTACAGGAAGCTGGAGTCCAAAGCTCCCATTGCTGAGAACCTGGCTGCAGCCCTTATCATGCTGACCCCATGGCATGCTGACAGGATTCTGGTGGATCCTTTCTGCGGAAGCGGAACCATACCTATCGAAGCAGCTATGATGGCGGCGAATATAGCACCAGGGATGAACAGGAAATTTACAGCAGAGAGCTGGACCCATATCATCACGCCACAGAACTGGCAGGACGTCAGGGATGAGGCAAGGGATGAAATCATTACCGATGCACAGACCGATATTCAGGGGTACGACCTTGACCCTGAGATGATCGAGATTGCCAGGATAAATGCCAGGAAAGCCGGTGTGGAGCATATGATCCACTTCCAGGCAAGGGACATAGCGGACCTAAGTCACAGGAAGAAATACGGCTTTATAATCACAAATCCGCCCTACGGTGAGAGGATCGGCGACCAGAAGGAACTTCCCCAGCTTTATCGCACCATCGGTGAGAGATATAAGGCTCTGGACGACTGGTCCATGTATCTGATCACGGGCTTTGATCAGGCGGAGAAATACATAGGAAGAAAGGCTGATAAGAACAGGAAGATCTATAACGGTATGATCAAGACCTATTTCTATCAGTTTATGGGACCCAAGCCTCCCAGAAGAAATGAGAGAAACACATGAATAATGAAGATATGAAAAAGATGGCCATAAAGGCCTCAGTGTTTGCTCTTGTTTCAATTACCCTGATGCTTCACAGATCTGCCACCAAGCACATCATGATAACAGATGCTGCCGGTGCTCCGGTTGCCCGGGGAAGTTCTGAGAGCTCCTACACACTTTTGGTGGATAAAAACGTCCCCCAGGGAAAAGAGAATACACTGATAATTCCGCTTCCAAAGAGTGTCAGCTCAGACAACATAATCCTTGAGGATGGCTACATTGATCATGAACTGAGGATATATATAGACAGCAGGGATGAGGGCTTTTACAAGGATAATCCCGTGGTAACAGATCTGGATATTTTAGAAAGCGCGGTTTGTATCAATCAGAATGAGAGCGGAAGCGTATGCCTGGATTTTAAGACGGATCAGCTCTATGTCAACGTAAGCTCCCTGACTGAGTCCAGCACCATTGAGGTGAAGTTCTACAGACCTTCCGAGAAGTATGATCACATCGTTGTGGTTGATCCGGGGGTTCCTGAAAATGCGGCGGAAAGTGGCGCTGATAGTGCTTTGGAAAAGGATTCCATACTGGATACAGCTCTTTTGCTAAAGAGCATGGCTGACAAGGACCAGGCCAATAACGTCAAGGTCTATCTGACTAGGCTTTCTGATGTGGAGGCGCCAAGGGAAAAGAGACTTGAACTGGTGGAGGATTCACAGGCGGACCTTTTTGTGGAGCTTTCCTCAGAAGGTGCGTCGGATCAGGAAAAGAGCGGACTATCTGCTTACTATAACGACAAGTACTTTATCAGGTGTTTGAATAATGGCCAATTTGGAGATATAATGCTTCGAAATTGCGCTGTGAAGACGGGGACTGATGCTGTTGGCGTAATGCCTGTGCAGGATGAAGAGGATGTTCTGACTGCGGTCAGGATACCGGCTGCCAGGATCAATCTTGGGAATGGTTCCCTTTCGGAGGATGCGGATAAGCTTTCTGATGAGGTTTACAAAAAGAGGCTTTCAGAAGGCGTTTACAGCGGTATTTTAGAGGCTTTTGAGGTGATGGAATGAGAATAGTTTTTGCTACCGGCAATAAGGACAAAATGAGGGAAATAAGGAAGATTTTAGGTGGTCTTGATGCCGAGATACTTTCAATGAAGGAAGCCGGCGTTGACGTAGATGTGGAGGAGAATGGAACAACCTTTTCCGAGAATGCCAGGATCAAGGCCGATGCCATCTACAATATCCTTAAGGAAAAAGAGCCTGATGAGGCCGGAAACACAGTGGTTCTGGCGGACGATTCGGGACTTGAGGTGGATTATCTTGGGGGAGAGCCGGGAATATATTCTGCCAGATACCTGGGGAAAGATACTCCCTACAGCGAAAAGAACCGGATAATAATTGACCGTCTTGAAGGGGCTAAGGAAGAAGAGAGAAGTGCCAGGTTCGTATGTGCCATCGCTGCCTGCCTTCCGGGAGGAAAGGGACTGGACACTTTAGGTAAGATGGAGGGAAGAATTGCCTATGAGATAGCGGGAGAGAATGGATTTGGTTATGATCCCATCTTCTTCCTGCCGGAATATGGCAAGACTTCGGCAGAGTTGTCAGAGGAAGAAAAGAATGCCATAAGCCACAGGGGAAAGGCGTTAAGAGATATGGCGAAGCTTCTTTCTGCTGAGCTTAGCAATCTGTGATTAAAGGATTTTGGGGAAAGAGTTCGAATGCGGAAGATTCTGGTGGTGAGTGATACCCACGGACATGATAATAATTTTTATAAGGTTCTTGACCTGGAAGAGCCACTTGATGGGATCATCCACTGCGGGGATTTCGAGGGCTCTGAAGGAAAGTTTGCTCTTGCAGCAGATTGCCCTGTTTACTTTGTGGCCGGGAACAATGATTTTTTCTCGGACCTTAACAGGGAGCTGGAGTTTGAGCTTTCCGGGCATAAATGCTTTTTGACTCATGGGCATCAGTACCTGGTTTCCATGGACCTTGAGAACATTCGCTCTGAAGGGATTGCCAGGGGAGCTGAGATGATATTCTTTGGTCATTCCCACAGACCTGTGGCGAAAAATATCGAAGGAATTTATTTATTTAATCCCGGAAGCCTTTCTTATCCCAGACAGGAGGGCAGAAGACCCAGTTATTTGATTTTAAATATTGGAGACTTCGGTGAGATAACCTGGGAAATCAAGTATTTATGAGGGTTTGAACGGGATTATAAAATGTTTAAAAAGTATGTTGACAACACTCTTTGAACTATTATATAATATCTCTTGCGTTACGGCTTAAGCCTAATGACCTTTCGGGGTGTGGCTCAGCTTGGCTAGAG
>DFGW01000007.1:1491-3507 GCA_002372465.1 Butyrivibrio sp. UBA3740 | reverse complement strand
GGACATCCATGTAAGCATTTTCCCTTAATCCCTATATTTATATTAACATCATAACGCTTTGGATTTATATGTCCATGTCATGAATGGACATTTTAATGTAATGAATGGACATCATTATCTGGCCCACTTTTCTGAGAAATCAATGAGCTTAATCAAATCTTTAACATCCCTGGAAATGACATCATCAACATTTGACTTCAGCTGAACTGGATACTGAGCGCCATAAGAAGGTCTCATCATATCATCATACGAAACCATTAATTTGTTCACAGCTTTTTTGTCTGAAATGTCTGTGTTTCTGATGCTATCACGAATATTTGCAATAAGATCCCGGTTTGTTGCAATATCTGTGCTTGCATATTCACTAGATGCTTTTCTCACTTCTTCCGGAACATGAACTTCTATTCCAAAGTATTTACCGGATACAGGATCGTCATTGGTCTTGGTTTTCTCATTTGCGAGCATCCTATCTTGCGCTTTGATCAGGTTGTTATTATAGTCTTTCATAGCCCGGCTAATTGCTTTTGCCTGGTCTTCACTAAAGTTTTTAGATGCCAGATCATCTACAACCTTCTGAGCCACTTCCATCTTGGCGTAGTCTCTGTAGCTGAGATATCCATTCTTTAGCTGACTTCCGACACCTGTTATCAGATCTCGTGCTGCATACAGCTCCTCATCATTAAACGAAGCACCACCTATTTTATATACACCCTCAGCATTTCTGCTTACCGGTTTGTCTTTTTCATATAATGCGTTGACAGGATGATTATTCCAGGAATCTCTTATTTTTTCCAATTCTTCAGCACCTAAAGCAGAAATGGACAAGGTAACTGCTGTATCAGAGAACGCATTATTTACACCAGATTTGTCACTAAGCTTACCTGCAATAGCGTTTTGTAAACCGCTGTTCTTATTTTCGTTTACAGCCTTTGCCTGCATCTCATCACGCTGAAGCTTTGCAGCATATATTTCCTGATTAATATCTTTTACCTGTCTATTTACTGAAGTAATGTCGATTCCTGTCATAATCGTCTGCCTCCGTGTGCTTGATCTGTGAATATAACCTCTTAAGCCTGAATATCAATCGATGGCGCCGAGGCCTGGGGTGCTGAGATATCCATCCCAATTCCCATTCCCATACCCTGGGGCATGCTCATGGATGTTGCAGGAGAAAATCCTCCGCTGCCACCCATACCGGGCATGGAGGCGTTCTTTCCAAGTTCATGCTTGATCATGTCTTTGAGATATTCCATATTGGCCTTCATGATTGCCTTATCTTCGGAAGCCCTATGTTTGCGCTTGAGTTCTTCCAGGTCCTCCTTGCTCATGTGAGGATTCACCACTTCCATGGTTTCCAGCATTTCCATAGCTTCTTCGAGCTCTTTAAGCTCTTCCTCACCGAACTCTGCAATCATCTCATTGAGCTCTTTTAGCTCTTCCTCTGAAAAAGAGGCACTGCCTTCCTGCATCTGTTCAAGAGCTTCATTCAGCATCTCTTCCCTTGCATCAAATATCGCATCTTCCTTCTCGGCAATCTTTTCTTCTTCAGCAGAAGTCAAAGCACTCTGCATCTGAATCGACGCATCTTTCTCACCCTCAAGCCTTTCATCTCTTTTTTGTGTGTTCTCCACCAGCTCTTCAAGCTCAAGGTGATGCTTCTTTTTCCTGGCCACCATTTCCATGCGCTTTGCATGGGTAAGGGCAATCTGGAGTTCTTCCGCATCCCCCGAACCGGAAGCTATCTTTCTTTTTAGCTTTAAGGTTTCTCTCTTTGCTGCAAGAACTGCCTGACCTGCGCTGATGGAGGTCTTGGCCTGCTGGATCTTGGTCGCCACTGTTTTGTAATTATACTTCTCGGAATTAACGATTTCTTCATCCTCTGCAGCATCGGGTGATCCTGACAACTTGGAGAAGCCATCTGTCTGATTCTTGGTGGCAGCGTTTTTATACTGTTCCTGCTTAAGATCCCGGATCATCTGCCTCATCTGCTGAGATATGGAGGGCTTATCATCCGTC
>DFGW01000007.1:0-1427 GCA_002372465.1 Butyrivibrio sp. UBA3740 | reverse complement strand
GTCTGTAAACTTTGAAAGAGGCGAAGTGGCATCATTATTTCCGGACATGAAAGGCAGAGCACCTCCGGCGGTTTTATTCCGGGTGCCCTGTCCCACCAAGGGAGCCTTCTGAAAATATGAACCATATGGATTTTGAGTATTAAAAGATATATTCATAGCCGCCCCTTAAGGCTTTACACCTTATCCTTTAAAATCAACCCTTGTTCCAACGTTTCTCTCTGTATCCGTCACTACCCTTGAAGCTGCATTGTTATAGGAATAAGTCTGAACCTTTGACAAAAGATCATCCAAAGAGTTTGCTTCGATTATATCGTACTCTTCTTCATAGATCTCTTCGTCTTTCTTATCCCCGGTCTTCTCCGCTTTGTTTTCTTTTGCCTTTTCTATGCGCTCTTCCTGGGCTTTCTTGGAAGCTTCTCTCTTTTCCTTGATCTTCTGCTGTTTTTTCTCGGCTGCCTTTTTCTCGATGCGCTTTTTCTGAAGATCCTGGGATTTACTTACAGTGGCAAAGAAGCTCTCTTTCCCATTGGAATCTACGCTCATTCCGAAGTTCTTGATACTGGATCCGCTGCTGGAAAGTCCCATCTTGGCCTGCATCATCTTGCTCTGGGAGGTTGCTATGATTCCCTCATACTTCTTGCGGAAATTCTCATCCGTAGCCATTCTCTCAAGCTTCTCTTCGTCAATGAGCACCACCATCTTATTAGCATTGCCGTAGGCTGCAGCGTTCTGCTGAACCTGGGCCTTCATATCCTTGCTTACTGTGATAAACTCCATGCCATGGAACTTGGCCTGAAGCTTACTAAGGTAGTCTTTTGCCTTGTCTGATAACTGCACATCTCCTATGGTCATGCCAATATCCGTCTTTGATGGCACCAGTGAGCTTTTGGTGTCAATTGGAGACCATCCCTTTGTTTCCACCTTTGCTGCATCTTTTGCAGCTGCGGATGCATCACTTTTTGACGGCACCTTTGTCTTGGTATCTCTTTCCTTAACACTGCCGGTGCTATATGATTTTGCAGCCTCCTGATATGCTGATATTCCGTATAAACCTGCCATATTTGTACCTCCTTGCATAGCAACAGATAACCATAGATATTGCTTCTCAACGCCTAAACAGTATTTTATATCTGACTATCTACAGTACTGCCTTTTACATCGTTTGCCAAAAGACTTAACTTATTAAGGATATTCGTAATTTCTGAATTAACAGCATTTTGAGTATCCTCTATGGATCCGTCACCAGAAATGACAATCTTCTGAGTATTTTCTGCGCCAATACTGTCTGCTTCCGCGCGTTCTCGTCTGGCCATAGCACGTTTAGTATCAGCCTCCTGACTTACTCCGGCAGCATTTTCTTTGATGTTCTCTATCATCTCCTGCTGCATTGCCTCTTTTTCCAGCTTCTTTGCTTCTTCCTTCTTCTC
>DFGW01000138.1 GCA_002372465.1 Butyrivibrio sp. UBA3740 | reverse complement strand
GATTGCCCAGGCTCTGTTTGAGGGTGGTGGAGCGCTGGGATATGCTGCGGTATTTGTGCTTTTGTATTCCGCGCTGATGACGGCAATATATCTTTTAACTGTGGTGGTAAGAGGGTTTTTCCCGGACATTGATGCCATGGGAAAGCTTGCCCAGGCAGATAAAAAAGCTTCAGACCCAACCTGGAGAATGCTGCTCCCGCTTGGAATTTTTTCGATAGCAATTGTTTTTATTGGCCTTAATGCCAATCCGATCTTATCTATGATCATGACAGTAGCAAACGGAGTATTTTGACATGAGAATAATCGTTCCTGATATATGTGGACTGGGTCTTAGCTTTGAGATCAGCGGTTTCAGACTGCTCTTTGCCCTTATTGCCACGTATATGTGGTTTGTGACCACGCTCTTTTCAAAAGAATATCTGGCTCATGCCAAAAAGAAGGTAAGGTACTATTTTTTCCTTGCCATAACTTACCTTGCCACAACGGCGCTTTTCGTTTCTGCGGATTTTTACACCACCTTTATCTTCTTTGAGATAATGTCTGTTGCCAGCTATATATGTGTTATTCACGATGAAAAAGAAAAGACCTTAAGGGCCGGAGGAGTTTACCTTGCCGTGGCGATCATCGGCGGAATGGTGACATTAATGGGAATATTCCTTCTGTATCATATGTTTGGGACCCTCACCTTTGAAGAACTAAGGCCTCTTTGCCTGAAGATGCTTGGTTCGGGAGATGCCGACAAGATCCGTAACCTGTTTATAGCAGGAGGCTGTATTTTGGTTGGCTTTGGTGCCAAGGCGGGTATGTTCCCGCTTCATATCTGGCTGCCCATGGCCCATCCCGTGGCTCCTGCGCCGGCTTCTGCGCTCCTTTCCGGAATCATTACCAAAACCGGAATATTCGGACTTATTGTACTTACTGTCTATGTTTTCCCTGCAAGTTCTGTCTGGGGAGAAGTTGTAGTTGCCCTTGGAGTAGTAACCATGCTTCTTGGCGGAGCTTTGGCTATATTTTCCGTTGATCTTAAAAGAACTTTAGCCTGCTCCTCTATGTCTCAGCTTGGAATGATCATACTTGGAATCGGAATGACAGAGCTTCTGGGGGAGGAGAACACCCTGGCTGCCAGAGGAACGCTGCTTCATATGGTGAATCACGCCTGCCTGAAGCTTGTTCTGTTCATGGCTGCAGGCGTGGTTGTAATGAACCTTCATAAGCTGAATCTGAACGAAATCAGAGGCTATGGCAGGAAAAAGCCGTTTTTAAAGGCCGTTTTTTTGTCCGGAGCCCTTGGAATTGCCGGAGTTCCTTTGTTTAACGGGTATATAAGTAAGACGCTGCTTCACGAGAGCATCGTGGAATACATCGGAATCCTCGCAGAAAAAGGAAGTCCCGAACTTACAAAGTATAAGCTAATTGAGTGGCTCTTCCTTCTTACCGGAGCCATGACAGTTGCATACATGACAAAGCTCTTTATCTGTGTCTTTGTGGAGAAGAATGTGGATGCAGACCTTCAGGCAAAATATGACAGCAAGGAGAGCTATTGCACGCCTCTTACAGCAATTGTGCTTGGGTTATCTGCCTTAGTAATGCCTGTATTTGGTACGCTTTCAAAGATTACACTTGATATCATTGGAGACAGGGCACAGGGCTTCCTTCTGGCAAAAGAGCTTGAGCATGAGATCCACTACTTCTCTCTTGAGAACCTCACAGGAGGACTTATCAGTATAGTCCTTGGAGCGCTTATTTACCTCTTGTTTATCAGGAAAGTGCTCATTAAGGATGTAGAGGGAAGGGCAGAGTATCTCAATCTCTGGCCTGAAAAGCTTGACCTTCTTATTCTTTTCTATGAACCGCTATTAATGGTCATTATTCCGGCAGTTCTTGGATTTATCTGCAGGTGTCTGGATTTTGTCCTTGACGGGCTGATCCTTTTCATGAGAAAGACCACTCACAAGCAGGTGGTGAAAAAGGAACATGTTCCACCTAAATTCTACATGTCCTACATATTTGGCAGCATAATAAACCGTATTACTGCTGTGGCCGGCTTCTTTGCCGGGGAGAAAGTCCACAGGAAGAAGAACTACGTGCTGGTTTTGGCCGGAAAGAAGACGCTTCTTGACCAGACAACCAAAATGGTCAGTGCCAGCAGCGCCTTTTCGCTTATGATGTTTGCCATCGGCATAATAGCAGTAGTGGTCTATATTCTGGTGGTTTAAGCCATTAAGCCGGAAATAGCCGAAATGTCTTTTGACAGGGAGTAATATGAATTATATCTATGAGACACATCTTCATACTATAGAGGCCAGTGCCTGTTCCAGGACACCCGGAGCGGATTATATAGGCTACATGAAAGAGCTGGGCTATTCGGGGATCATCGTTACTGACCACTTTTTTACCGGAAACAGCGCTGTTCCCAGAGACCTGCCCTGGGACAAGAAGGTTGAACAGTACTGCAGCGGTTTTGAGCACGCCAAGGAAGCTGCGGGGAAGGATTTCACGGTTCTTTTTGGTATAGAGTACAACTTTCAGGGAGACGAATACCTGCTCTACGGTCTCACCAGGGAATGGCTTTTAGACAATCCTGATATTGAGAGTAAGGACAGGTTTCAGGTATATGAGCTGGTACATCAGGGCGGGGGAATCATGGTCCAGGCCCATCCCTACAGGGAGAGGGGATATCTTTCAGCAATTCACTTAACGCCCGGTGTATGCGATGGGGCAGAGGTGTACAATGCTGCAAACCCTGACTGGCAGAATGCTCTGGGCTATGATTATGCTGTGGAACATGGCTTTTTGATGGCAGGAGGCTCTGATATCCACTATTTTGGTCAGACAGATATGGGAGGAATGAGCTTTCCATTCCCGATAGAGACGATTGATGGCTATGTGAAGGCCTTCATGGCAGGGGAAGGAAGGCCGGTGTACAAAAAGGACGCCCTTAATTCCAAGGAGGATTTCAGACCGGTGTCTTTAGCAAAAGAGCTTACGACCATCTCTCAGGGTCCGACCCTGGAAGTAATTATGCACTGAAACAAAGTTAAAAAAGTGCGAAAACCTGTGAAATTTTTGTAAAATGGGCACATTTACTTTGGCTGGGGATATAATGGATATATAAGGAGGTGATACCTATGAAGGGCAAGAGTATTGTGGGATTACTTATCACAACAGCAATGATGGCTTTGGTTGGCTGCAGTGCAGGAAATGCAGAGACAGATGCCGGAGTTGATCTCAAGCCGGTTATCTACCTCTATCCAACAGAAGATAATACACAGGTTTCTGTAAGCCTTGATTACAATGGTGACATCACGGACCTTATTCCTGAGTTTAACACAGAGAATACCTGGAATGTCACAGCCAACAAGGACGGAAAGATCACCTTTGAAGGTCAGCAGTTTGATTACCTTTTCTGGGAAGGAGTTCCTAAGTACGAATATGATTTCTTCACAGGCTACTGTATAAAGGGATCTGAGACGGAGAACTTCTTAAGTGAGAAGCTTACTGAGCTGGGACTTAACGAGGCTGAGAAAAAGGAATTTTTGAAGTTCTGGCTGCCTGATATGGAGAATAATCCATATAATATCATCAGCTTCCAGGACAAGACATATAGGAAAGGCGCAAAGCTTTCCATCAGTCCGGAGCCTGACACCATGATAAGGGTGTTCATGGCATGGTATCCATCAGACACTTTCATCAAGATAAATCCCCAGATGCTTTATACTCCGGAGAGAAAGGGATTTACAGTTGTAGAGTGGGGTGGAAACCGGGTTAAATAAAATAACGCGTAAAAAGGCTCATGGCTATATCAGCCATGAGCTTTTTTTAATGTCACAGGTTTCCTGTAGAGTCTTATAAGGAAGAGGGCTCCACGGACACAAATATCAATGCACATGGCAAGCCATACACCGCGTAGACCAATCCTTGGAGCAAGGAATGAGGCGAGAGTGATCCTTACAGCCCACATGCTTATGAAGTTTATGACAGATGGCCCCAGGGTGTCTCCGGCGCCTCTGAATACACCGGTTCCGACAATGGATGCGGCAAACATGGGCTCTGCAAAGGCTTCAATACGAAGAACAGATGCTCCTAAGGCCTGAATCTCCGGATCAGGAGTTAAAATACTCAAAAGCTGCGGTGCAAATACGTACATCATGATACCTGTTCCCGTCATTACCAGCATTCCAAGACCTGTTGCCAGCCAGCCCAGGCGATTAGCCAGCTTGTCTCTTCCTGCGCCAAGGCTCTGGCCGATGAGGGCAGTAGCAGCACTGGCAATACCATAGCCCGGCATATAACAAAGACCTTCTGCTGTAATAGAGAAGGAATTGGCTGCAAGAGAGGTGTTTCCAAGAGGAGACACGATCCTTGTGGCCATAACGTAGCCACAGCCCATGATCGCCTGCTCAATTCCAACGGGAACAGCTATCTTAACAGCGGTCATAAGCTCTTCAAGGGTGAAGGGCAGAGTCTTTTCTTTCCTGAGGCGTAATAGAGGAGACTTTATCAGCAGGAAATAGAGCATGGAAAGTCCTATGGCGCCCTCTGAAAGGGCAGTACCAAGGGCCGCTCCGGCGACTCCAAGGCCTGCACCGGGAAGTGAGATAGCTGTTCCAAGAATCATAACCTGTCTTGCCGGGAATATAAGAAGGAAGTTCAGGATAACATTTAGGAAACATCCCAAAATACTGAGAATGCTTGGGGTTCTGATGTTTCCGCTGCATTGCAGCATTCCGGAAGCGGTCATACTGATGTGCATAAGCGGAAGGGCAAAGGCAAAGATCCTGAAATAGGTTGAAGCATCCCGGGCAATTGAATCACCACCCTTAAGCCAGTAGGGAAGGCATGAGGAAACAGACACACAAAGAATAGCAATTGTTATGCTGAAGACCAGTACGGATACTAGGCCGTGCTTAACAATTGCTCTGGCTTTTTCGTCATTTTTGGCGCCTATGCTGTGAGCTACCTGAACATTAAATCCGGTGCTTACAGCTCGGCATATCCCACCCACAAGCCATGTGGTGGAAGAAACCAGTCCGATGGCTGCTGAAGGGGTGGGACCCAGACGGCCAACCATGGACTGATCGACATATTCCATTATCACCGTGGTGATCTGAGAGAAGATGGCAGGGATGCTTAGCATCACAATGATCCGTAGCTGTTCCCTAAAGGGGATCTCACTGCCATTTCTTATCTGCTCAAAGTAGTCTTTTTTCATTCGTTGCCTGCGATAGTTACATTTTCTATCTTAATAACCGATGGAATCTGGTAATTGTTGTATTGCTTGAGTTCCTTGGAAAATTTAATGTTCTTTGAAAGCTCTGTGAGGTTCCCGGATACAGATCCGCCGCTGACGGGAATTACATTTTCACCGTCATGCCAGTAAGCAAGCCTGATTTCACCGGCAATATCACCTGTTATCGGATCAACAGAAAGGTCAGAAAACTCAACAGGCTCAAGGTATTGTCCCTGACGAAGCTCTTCTTCTGTGCTGCTTCCGCCTTCTGCCTTGAAATTACCAACTATAAAGGAATCCTTAACTCCAAGATAGTATCTGAACTGGCAATTTCCCCAGTAATTCTCAGGAATATTGTCCTTTATCAGGTACATGTCGTGGGTTTTGGCGCCTTCAGCGTCAACAGGTGAGTTTGCAGAGGAGTTGGGAAGCTCTTTAAGGGCTTTGATGGTGATCTTATCTCCCTGAACATCCTCAGCTATTGCCTTTCCAATCTCGAAGTCAGAGTATCCCCTGTATTTGAAGCTGGCATGCATTCTCATGGCATAGTAGCCAAAAAGCTCTGCAGCCTGTTCTGTGGAGAAAAGAACTGTGGCCTTTTTAAGGTTCGGAGTAGGCTTTGTCACCAGCCTGTCCTTGCCGAATTTAAGGGTGTTTGTCAGCTCTTTTATCAGGTGCTCCTTGTCGCAGCTTCCGGCCTCATACATGCGGTAGAGCTCGATCTCGTGGTCCTTATTTCTGGCATTTACCACAACCTCAACCTTTGAGCTTGGGTAAACAACGGTAACATCCACGCCCTCAGAGTTTACATAGCGGGACTTTGTCTTTTCCGCAAAGATCTCGTAGGAGTTGATATCTTCAGTGGAGGTCTCCGGAATCTGCATAAGTGCCTCGATGTAGTCTCTGGCTGTCCGCTGCACATCATAATCCTTGTTTGTAACACTTACCTGCTCTTTATTGAGCTCAAAATAAGGATTCTTAACGTAGGAAGCCCGCTCATAGAGGTCAGATATAACCTTTTTGGCCTCATCTTCGGAAGCAGTAGGGTTGATCTCCTGAGATGCGCTTCCAAGGAACTTTCCATCCTCGAGCTTTTTGTACACGGTTACCTTTATATGTTCTACATCTCTGACCCTGTTCTGGTCCAGTTCATGCTTTATGAAGTAGAACTCCCAGCCTTCAGTTACTTTATCAGAGACTTCCCAGGCATCAGCACCTGAGTTTTTCAAAAGTTCAATAATCTTATCAGTCATTTTCAGTCCTCCCGATCATCCAAGTATAGCTCTGGCCTTAAGATATGGGCCTCCGTCCGATACCTTGACCCATTCCTTGTAACCCTTACCACAGGCGCCGTTGCCAAAGGAGAGGTAGTCGTTACTTACCATGGAAATGGAGCCTAAAAGGTCAGGTACATATCCGGTGAGAACCACAGGAGAAACCACTTTTCCGGTGAGTTTTCCATCGATGATCTCATAACCTCTGTCAATAATGCACTGAATTCC
Source organism: Butyrivibrio sp. UBA3740 (assembly GCA_002372465.1). Lineage (GTDB taxonomy): Bacteria > Bacillota > Clostridia > Lachnospirales > Lachnospiraceae > Butyrivibrio. The sequence goes on along the minus strand of DFGW01000138.1, from coordinate 27,292 downwards.
CCAATGCTTGGGGTCTTCCATGCCTGAATCCATGCCTGCAAGAAGGTAGCCCTTTTTGATGGATGCAATCATCTCATCCTTGGTGGCTGTTCCAGCATCAAACATGGTGTTGGTCATTCTGGTGTAGGCCTTATGCTCAAAGTTCTGCCTCTTTCCGTTGCCGGTAGGAGCACAGCCAAGGCGAAGAGCTGCTAAAGCATCACAGACACCGGTCTTAAGGATGCCCTTATCGATCTCGATAACGTCCCCTGCCATAGTTCCCTCATCGTCAAAGGCGTAGCTTGCCACATCTTTTACACACTTTGCACCTTCGTGCATGGTTACAAGGTCTGAACCTACGCGTTTATCGATATATTCAGCTCCAAGAGCTCTCTTTTTTACAAACATATCCATCTCAACACCGTGACCGAAGGCTTCGTGGGCGATCAGACCGGAAACCTCAGGGGTGGTGATGATGTCATACTCTCCAGGCTCGATGCTTCCGGCTCCCAGATCGTCATTTAGAGCTGCATAAGCCTCTTTTACTGTGTTTGAAAGACCGTCGAACATAGAAGGGCCTTCCCTGTCGGAAATACCGCTATAAGAGGAATTGCTCTTTCCGTCCCTTACGCCGATCATGGAGATGGAGCCTTCAGAGTATACATAGCTCTGACGAAGGTCCTTGTGCGCAGTAAGGAACATCTTGCAGACGTGGGTAGACTGGGCTCTTACGTTGCAGTCAATGACCTCATCGGACATGGCAACTCCTTCGTCGCTGAACTTCTGGAGCTTGGCAAGGAGAGCTGAAAGATCTGTCTCTTCAGGGAGAGAGGAAGCTTCCATCTCAACGAAGAGCTCTTCGGGCTCATCTGAAAGCCTTCCGGTAATATATACCTTGGATCCGGTAGCCTTAAGGACATTAAGCTGCATATCCAGGGCGGATCTGATCTTGGCAGATGTTTCTTTTACCCTTGCTGGATCAAAGAGGTTAAAAGAATACTCGCTGTAGAGTCCGTCCTTATAGACTCTTACTACGTTTCCCCTCTCTGTTGTGAGATTCTCTCCCACAATGGACTTAACTCTCTGTGAAGCTGTAATGGTAAATCCCACAGAATCTGTAGATAAAACGCTGACATAGTCGTAGCTCTTGCTAAGGTCAGCGATAAGCGCCTTGAGACCATCGGCAATTTCATCCAGATATGGCGAGAATTTTGCGTTCATAATATATCCCCTTTCTATACAATGCTTTCCTAATTATAATATAATTCTAGGTAGAATGTGTGAGGAAAGTGTGAGGTAAGCCATGTCCACAAAAGAATCTGTTAAAGAGCGAACCAAAAGCAGGATAAAGGAACCAAGGTTGTATAACGTTATCATGCACAATGATGACTTTACCACCATGGATTTTGTGGTTCAGGTACTGATAGATATCTTTCACAAAGACGAAGTTACAGCCCAGGCGATAATGATGGGAGTTCACAAGAAAGGACACGCTGTTGTGGGGAAATACCCCTATGACATTGCTGCAACCAAGGTAAACGCAGCCCTGTCCCGGGCCAAGAGTGAAGGATTTCCATTCAGGATGACTTTGGAGGAAGCATAAATTATGAATCTGGCAAAAGATGCAACGACTGTATTCCAGCTTGCTGTCCAGTACGCAGGCGACAATCAATATGAATATGTGACACCGGAGATGCTTCTTTTGATGATGCTAAGAGATAAGGGCTTCAGAGAGGCTTTTATCGAATGCGGAGGCGACGTCAAGCTTTTAGAGGATAAGCTGAAGACCTATATCAGCGACTATGTAGAAAAGGACACAGGAAACGAGACTCAGCTGTCATATGGCGTGACGCACCTTTTGAATTTTGCCGGTCAGAGCGCTTACAGCAGTGGATGCAGGGAGATTCACGTCCGCCATATGGTCCATGCCCTCTGGAACCTGGAGGAGTGCTACGCAGTTTATTATCTGGAACAGCAGGGAATTGCGGAGGCGGATCTTTTGCAGGAGATGTCATTTGCTGATGGTTCGGGGATAGGAACGGAGAGCGATGAGGGCCTTGTTGGCCCGGGACCTTCGGAGGATACCCAGAGCAACTGGAAGATCTATGCTCCTTGCCTTAATGAGACTCTGACTGATACCAATCCTCTTATCGGCAGGGAAGTAGAGCTGGAGCGGACCATACAGATCCTGTGCAGAAAGGACAAGAACAATCCCCTTCATATAGGTGAGCCGGGAGTTGGAAAGACAGCCATCACTTACGGCCTTGTCCAGCGTCTTAAGGATGGAAAAGTTCCCGATGCCATTAAGGGAGCAAAGGTCTTTGCCCTTGACCTTGGAGGAATGCTGGCAGGAACCATGTACAGGGGCGATTTTGAAAAGAGATTCAAAAAGGTCCTGGCAGAAATCGGCAATGAGGAAAAGCCCATCATCTATATCGACGAGATCCATAACCTGTCAGGCGCAGGAGCGGTGGGAGAAGGCTCTTTTGACGCATCAAACCTGTTAAAGCCCTATCTTTCCGATGGACATATCCGCTTTATCGGAGCCACTACCTTCGAGGAATACAAGAAGTACTTTGAAAAGAACAAGAGCCTTATCAGGCGCTTCCAGAACGTTGAGATAAAGGAGACATCGGAGGAGGAGACGATTGAGATCCTTAAGGGGTTAAAGGCGGGATATGAGAAGTATCACGGCGTGAAATACGCAAAAGATGTGCTGGAATATGCTGTAAAGATGAGCAGTAAATATATAAACGAGAGATTCCTTCCGGATAAGGCCATAGACCTTTTGGATGAAGCCGGCTCCTACAGGAAGCTCAACCCTGTGACCGGTAAAGAACAGCTTGTTGATAAGGATGTAATAAATGAGATTCTGACCAAGATCTGCAGAGTACCCATAGAGACTGTGGAGACTGACGATGTGGCAGGCCTTTCCACGCTGGAAGAGCGGCTTAAGAACCTTATTTTCGGGCAGGATGAGGCCATCAGACAGGTGGTCAACGCAGTTAAATTCTCAAAAGCAGGACTGACTGAGGATAACAAGCCTCTGGCAAGTCTTCTTTTCGTGGGACCTACAGGTGTCGGAAAGACTGAGATAGCAAGGTGCCTTGCAAAAGAGCTGGGATCAAAGCTTATACGTTTTGATATGAGTGAATACGGCGAGAAACACGCTGTGGCCAAACTCATCGGCGCTCCGGCGGGCTACGTAGGCTACGAGGAGGGAGGAATCCTTACTGAGGCAATACGTAAATCTCCGTCAGCAGTTCTTTTGCTGGATGAGATAGAAAAGGCCCACCCGGACATCTACAATGTTCTTCTGCAGGTTATGGACTATGCAACGCTTACGGATAATCAGGGGAGAAAAGCTGATTTCAGGAATGTAATCGTGATAATGACCTCCAATGCAGGCGCCAATCGCCTTGGAAAGAGCGGAATAGGCTTTATCAGCGAGAATCAGGACAGCTCAGTTCTTGAAGAAGCTGTAAAACATACCTTCCAACCCGAGTTCAGGAACAGGCTCAATAAGGTGGTGGTATTTAACAGCATGGATGACGATATGGCCACAAGAGTTGTGGACAAGAAGCTTTCAGAGCTCTCTGACCAGCTCCTTGCCAGAAAGATCAGGGTCAGCGCCGATAAGAAGGCCAAAGACCTTGTGAAGAAGCGCGGCGTAAGTCAGGAATTCGGCGCCAGAGAGGTGGACCGTGTCATCAGAAATGACATTAAGCCATTGTTTGTGGATGAGATCCTGTTTGGCAAGCTTAAAAATGGTGGGAAGATCAGGATCACTGCCAAAGGCGGGAAATTCAGCGTTACAGCTACTACATGATAAGCGCTGTCTTTTGGGGAGAGACATAATGATAATCGATATTCATACCCACACCTTTCCGGATAAGATTGCCGGAAAGGCTGTGGAGAGTTTAAGCAAAGAGGCACATATTATTGCCCACACTGACGGTACTGTTCCCGGACTTGTAAAGTCCATGGAAGAGTCGGGAGTGGATATTTCGCTGGTAATGCCGGTGGCCACTGATCCCGGGCAGGTTGTGAAAGTCAATGATTCGTCCCTTCGAAATAATGAGAAATACTATGAAGGAATAAATGATGGGCCCAGAGTATTGTCCTTTGGCTGTATTCATCCTGATTTTGGAGACTACAGAAAGGAACTTCGAAGAATACGGGAGAGTGGAATAAAGGGAATAAAGCTTCATCCTGTTTATCAGAAGCAGGACATAGATGGTCTTGCCTTCCTCAGGATAATAGACTGTGCTGCTGAGAATGACCTTATAGTGCTTACCCACGCGGGGCTTGATGTGGGAATCCCGGGTGTGGTGCATTGTTCGCCAAAGATGTGCAGAAACGTTCTGGATAAGATCGGGGATTTTAAGTTTATTCTGGCCCATATGGGTGGATGGCGCAACTGGGAAGAAGTGCCGGATCTGCTGGCAGAAACTTGTGCGTTTCTCGACAGCTCTTTTGCCGCAGAAGAGATAGAGCCGCTTTCGGATGGATACTGGGATGACAAGGACAGGTCCATGCTTGATCAGAAAGGGTATTTAAGGATTATAAGGGCATTTGGGCCGGATAGGATACTTTTTGGCTCTGACAGCCCCTGGACCGGCCAGAAAAAGAGCCGGGATTTCATAGAAAAACTTCCCATAGCTCCTGAAGAGTTGCAGCTAATCCTTGGGGAGAATGCCAAAAAGCTTTTGTTTTAATAGTTTTAAATAGAAAAACGCAAAAAAGTACCGCCACCGGGATCCTGCCACAGTGACGGTACTTCATTTTCTTCGAAGATTGTTCATTTATCACCAACCTCCTTTCTTACTATTTATATCGACCGGGGGAGTTGGAATCTTAGGTCCAATTCTAAACAAAATCTAACCTTTTCATAACAAAACGATTGTTTGAAAAGTGTTCGATAAAACGATAAAATATTATTGTGGTGTATTTTGCAGAAGTGATTTGCGAGGATGAGGATGAAGAAATACTCCTACAGTAAGGAAGAGCGGGAATTTCTTGAAAAGAGCTGCCTTCCGTTCTCAATTTATCAGTGGATCGATGACCGTGTAGAAACTCTTGTGGTTTCACAGGGTTTTGTTGACATGTTCGGCGCTGGCAGCCATGAAAATACTTATGACATACTAAAAGATAATCTGTACAAGGATGTGCATCCGGAAGATATATCAAGGCTAAGAGATGCTGCATATAGGTTCTATTTAGCCGATGAGGAATACAATCTCCTGTTCAGGAATAAGATTCATGGTGAATACCGGATTGTCAGGGCAAAGGGCCAGCATGTGTTCAAACCCGATGGGTACAGACTTGCCGTTGTCTGGTTTTCTGACGAAGGTGCTTTTTTGGAGAATCCGGAAGGCCATGAGGATGCTTTTGCCTATTCCTTAAGCAGAGTTGTCAAAGATGATTCCAGAAGTTTTAATTCAGACTATGACCATCTGACGGGACTTCCCTAGATGAGTTATTTCTTTGCCCTTGCTGTTGAAGGAAAAGAAAAGATCATTGAGTCAGGTGACGTTCCTGCTATGATCTTCTTTGACCTTAGTGGTATGAAAATCTACAACCAGAAGTATGGCTTTGGAGAAGGCGACGTACTTCTGAAAAAAATAGCCGAAGTTCTTGTAAGGCATTTTAGTTCCCGTAATTGCAGCAGGTTTAATGGTGACCATTTTGCTGTTTTTACCGGTCAGGAGAATCTGGAAGAGAGACTTGAAGAAGTTTTTAAAGAGCTGACCACAGTTAATGGTAACAATTCCCTTCCTGTAAGGATTGGTGTTTATAAATCTACAGTTGAATTTGAGGATCCGAGTACTGCCTGTGACAGGGCGAAGATCGCCTGTGATTCCACCAGGAGTTCTTACATATCCAGCATAAATTATTTTGATGAAAACATGCTCCACAAGGAAGAAATGAGGCAATACGTCATTTCGAACCTAGAAAAGGCGCTTAATGAAGGGTGGATAAAAGTCTTTTTTCAGCCAATCGTCAGAGCCGCAAATGGCCTGGTCAGCGATGAGGAGGCCCTTTCAAGATGGGACGACCCGGAACGGGGACTTATCATGCCCGGTGATTATATCCCAATTCTGGAAGACACAGGACTTGCCTATAAACTGGATCTGTATGTGCTTGAATCCATAATAGAAAAGATGAAGGCTCAGGCCAGGGCCGGTTTTTATGTTGTTCCCCAATCAGTGAATTTTTCCAGAACGGATTTTTATGCCTGCGATATAGTAGAAGAGGTCAGAAGAAGGATGGATGAGTCCGGATTGGACCGATCCAAACTTACGGTAGAGATCACGGAGAGTGTTATCGGAAGTGATGTGGACTACATGAAGGAACAGGTAGAACGGCTCCAGATCCTTGGATTTAAGATCTGGATGGATGACTACGGAAGCGGTTATTCCTCTCCGGAGCTTTTGCAGCGCATCCATTTTGATACCATAAAACTCGATATGCAGTATGTCAGAGAGTATGACAGGAGCGAAGGCAATAAGATCATACTTACACAGCTGATAAAAATGGCGGTTGCTCTCGGAATAGAGACTGTTGTTGAGGGCGTGGAAACCCAGGAACAGGCGGACTTCCTAAAGGAAGTAGGATGTTCTAAATTGCAGGGCTATTATTTCAGTAAACCTATCTCTCCGGAGGAGATAATTGAAAGGACCTTGATGGGAGTCCAACTGAAATATGAGAATCCGGCTGAAACTGAGTATTACTCTGAGATTGGTAAGGTCAGTCTGTATGATATGTCCGTTGTGCAGGAGGAAAGCGATGAAGGTCTTTTAAGGGATTATTTCAATGTTTTGCCTATGGCCATAATGGAAATGAATGATAAAGATGTTTGGATTGTCAGAGCAAATCCGTCCTATAAAGAGTTTTTCGCCAGAAGCTTTGACGGCGCAGATGCCGATGACAGGACGCAAAAGGACATGGAGGAGCTAAGGGAAGGCCGTGGTTCGGCGTTTGCCAAAGCCCTGAGGCAGTGTGCAAAGGATGGGAAAAGAGCTGTTATCGATGAGAGGACTCTCGATGGCGGAATGATGCACGTCTTTATAAGGCGTGTGGCAGTTAACCCTGTTACAGGAGTGGTGGCTCTGGTGGTTGTACTACTTGGGATCGACAGCGCTGATGAGGCTGATTCCCTCTCATATACCTACGTTGCCCAGACGCTTTCTTCAGATTACATCAATCTGTTTTATGTTGATCTTGATACAGACTCTTTTGTTGAATACGGTTCAGCAAATCGGTTTGATGACCTTGTAACTCAAAGGCATGGAGAGGGCTTCTTTGAGCAGAGTCAGGGTGAGTCCGTGCTACGGATCTATGATGACGACAAGGAAAGCTTTTATGAAAGCTTTACGAAGGAGAAAGTAAAAGAGGCGCTGGAGGAAAATGGCGTATTTACGCTTACATTCCGGATTGTGGAGCATAATGAACCCATCTATGTCCATATGAAGGCGGTTCATGTTAATGCCAAGGGTAACTTTGCCATTATTGGTATAAGCAATATTGATGCCCAGAAAAAGCAACAGGAATCCCTTGAAAGAATTAAAGAAGAGAAGCTTACCTATTCAAGGATTTCTGCTTTGGCAGGAAATTATATAGTCATTTTCACAGTTGACCCTGTCACCGGAGCGTACTCAACATATACTGTTGAAGAAAGCTCCAGAAGACCTGCAATGTCCCTTGATGGAAAAGAATTTTTGCATAATTTCCGCAAGTTCTGCAGAGATATGGTCTATCTTGAAGACATGGAGAGAGTTCATAATGAGCTTACCATGGAAAATATTCGCAGGCAGATACAGGAATCGGGACTTTTCTCCATAATATACAGGGATCTTCATGCCGGAGAACCGCAGTATGTAAACTTCAGGGGAGCTTTGGTAGAGGAGAAGGACGGAAAGAAACTTCTGTTTGGACTTATTGATGTCAATGAGCAGATAAAGAGGGAACAGATCTCGGCAGCCAAGCTGGCAGCTGCCAGAAACGAAGTTAACCGGGATGCTCTTACAGGCGTTAAGAATAAGCATGCTTTTATCGACGTTGAAGCCCAGATCAACAGCATGATCGAAGACAATAATGCCCCGGATTTTGCTGTGGTAGTCATGGACCTGAACGACCTTAAGCTGATAAATGACACCAAGGGGCATCAGGCCGGAGATGATTATATCAAGGCCGGATGCGACATAATCTGTAAGATTTTCCGCCACAGTCCGGTATTCAGGGTTGGTGGTGATGAGTTCGTTGTAGTCGCTCAGGGTGGAGATTACAAGAACATAGATATTCTCATGAATCTTCTTCGGGAGAGCAACGAGCAAAACAGGGGCGAAAACGGTGTTATCATCGCAGGAGGAATGGCAAGATATCGCAACGAAAGAAGCGTATCGGAGGTGTTCTCCAGAGCAGATGACTTCATGTACGAGAACAAGAGGCATCTCAAAGAGAGGACGAGAGGATAATATATAGTAAATAACATAAATAATATATATAACATTGATCTGCGACATTATGACATTAAAAAATTGGCGTGCCTTATGGGCACGCCAATTCTTGTGTCAGTAATCATCCGAAATATTTAAAGGCCAGCATGGTGATATCATCGAACTGAGGAGCGTCTCCTACAAATTCCGCGATATCATCCGCTACGTTCTTAAGAAGCTTTTGGGCGGAGGCTTCAGGATCTTTGTTCAGGGCCTTAACCATTCTGGTATTGCCGAAAAGCTCCATATCTGAATTGGCGGCTTCAGGGACGCCATCGGTGTAAACAAAGAAGCTGTCTCCGGGTTTCATTTCAAAAGTGTGGTCCTGGAATTCCAGTTCCTGTGAAATGGCCAGTGCCGGACAGTGTCTGTAGATCAAAAGCTCATAATATCTATCATCCCCGCGAACAACAGGATATTCATGACCTGCATTTATCGCAAGTCCCTTACCTGTTGATAGAGAGATTATAGCCAGCCATACTGTGACAAAATAGTCCTCTGCATTGTTCTCACAAAGCTGGGCATTTACGTCAGTTAAGATCCTTGATGGCGACAGATCGCCACGACCTGAAGTGGCCCTTGCTCTGATAAGAGTCTTTGCTTTAGCCATGAAAAGAGCTGCAGGAACTCCTTTCCCGGATACGTCAGCCATTACCATGGCGATGTGATCACTGTCTATAAAAAAGAAATCATAGAAATCGCCGCCAACTTCCTTGGCAGGAGTCATAGTGGCATAGATTTCAAACTCCCTCCGATCCGGGAATGGAGGAAAGATACTGGGCAGCATCTCTGCCTGAATTCTGGTGGCTACATCAAGTTCTGCACTTATTCTTTCTTTCTCTGCTGTGATAGCCTGTATATTGTCGATGTAATGGACAATGTCTTTTTCCATCTGGAGCACGGAAGCTGCCAGATCCTCAAGCTCATCCCCTGTTTGAATATCCTCAATGGAAGTATCTATCTCAGCATTTCCGGATGCAAACCTCTGGACATTTCTTCCCAGGACCATAATCGGATTCAGGAGGTTTTTGCGGATTGAATACCAGTTGGACAGACAAAAGACCAAAAGAAGCACAAAAGAGATTAAGACCATGTTTAATACAAAGCTTCTCAGAGTGCTGAGTATTACATCCATGCTGGTATCTACCAGTAAAAGTGCAATCACATTTCCGCTGCTGTCTCTGACAGGAAGGCAGCTGGAAGTGAGGTATCCATACTTTTTGGACTTTCTGACCAGATAGCTTTCCGGCCTTACGCCTTCGGTGTAAGCCTTCCAGATCTCGTCGAAGGATGCAGCAATAGGGTCCGAATCACCGATGAAAGTACTGGAATCATAGACGTAGCGCATGGTCCCGTCTTCGTAGGGCACTACAATGTAAATATAGGCAACACCGGAAGATTCTTTAATGAAATGCAGGTATCTGGCCATTTCCTTGTAATAGTCGTCCTGCTTCCAGGTCTTGGTGTATTGGGCAACTTTGTCGTGATCTATTTCATTGAGAATGATATTCCCGAGAATATAACCTTTTTCGTTGTACTGCTTTTCGATAGCTCTTTTGAAGATGAGAGAGCCGGCTAAACAGCACAAAATAACCAGAATCAGCGTTCCGATCACTGTTCCGACAGTAGCCTTTTTATTGATTCCCCACTTCTTCTTCGTTTCCATAGGTCCCCTTGAAATGTAACATTATTGCGAAAAGATACTCGCAGTTATAAGTATAACACGTTTTATAAAGAATCATTAGCCGAAGTTATAGCTTGTGATAAGGATTGGTAAATTGACGCTAAGACCACAGCAATGGTAACTTTAGTACATCAAAAGAACAAAGCAGCGAAGGAGGAGAAAGATATGAGTTATAGATTTGAGACACTTCAGTTACATGTGGGACAGGAACAGCCCGATCCCGCCACAGATGCGAGAGCAGTTCCGATTTACCAGACCACTTCTTATGTATTTAGAAACAGCCAGCATGCGGCAGACAGGTTCGGGCTAGCTGATGCAGGAAATATCTACGGAAGACTTACAAATTCCACACAGGATGTCCTGGAAAAGAGACTTGCAGCCCTTGAAGGCGGATCTGCTGCTCTGGCAGTGGCTTCCGGAGCTGCGGCTATCACATATACAATTCAGGCCCTTGCAGCAAACGGTGGGCATATCGTAGCTCAAAAGACCATCTATGGAGGAAGCTACAATCTTCTTGCACATACACTTCCCCAGTATGGAATAACAACCACATTCGTAGATGCCCATGACCTTACAGAGGTTGAGGGAGCTATTCGGGATAACACAAGGGCAATATACCTTGAGACCTTAGGAAATCCCAACAGCGATATTCCCGATATAGACGCAGTTGCTGAAATAGCTCATAAGCATGGACTTCCGCTGGTTATAGATAATACCTTCGGAACACCTTATCTCATCAGACCCATCGAGCACGGCGCAGATATTGTAGTACATTCTGCTACAAAGTTCATCGGAGGCCATGGAACAACCCTTGGCGGAATAATTGTTGAGTCAGGAAAGTTCAACTGGAAAGAGAGCGGGAACTATCCACAGATTGCATCTCCCAACCCCAGCTACCACGGCGTAGCTTTCTACGATGCAGTAGGACCGGCTGCGTTTGTTACATATATAAGAGCCATTCTTCTTAGGGATACCGGAGCAACAATTTCTCCCTTTAATGCATTTCTTTTGCTCCAGGGCGTTGAGACGCTGTCACTTCGTCTTGACAGACATGCAGAAAACACAAAGAAGGTTGTAGAGTTCCTGTCAAAGCACCCGAAGGTTGAGAAGGTTAACCATCCATCACTTCCGGATCATCCTGACCATGCCCTTTATGAGAAGTACTTCCCAAATGGCGGAGCATCTATCTTTACCTTTGAGATTAAGGGAGGAAAAGAGGCAGCATGGAAATTCATCGATAATCTTGAGATCTTTTCACTTCTGGCAAACGTTGCAGATGTAAAGAGCCTGGTGATCCATCCGGCTACTACAACTCATTCACAGTTAAATGATGAGGAACTGGCAGACCAGGGCATTACCCAGAGCACAATAAGGCTCTCCATAGGAACAGAACATATTGATGACATTATTGCAGATCTTGAGAAGGGCTTTGCAGCCATCTGATAAAAAGAAAAAGCCTCTTTTGCATAAAAAAGAGAACCGGAGTTTATCGAGCTTCGGTTCTCTTTACTTGTTACAGAAAAATATAGTTTAGGATCAGTCCAGTCCACATTCCTTGTATAGCTTGGTAATACGCCTTTTGGCCTGCTTCTTGTCGATGATATCGTATTCAAGGACCTTTGAGATCATAGCGCAGTAGAAGGTAAAGGCCTGTTTGGCTGCAAGGAGCTTTTCGTAGCGCATTTCCTGGTGCTTACCCTGACCTATATAGTCCTGGAGACCCTTTATTATGGTTGTGACAGCCTGGATCTCGGGGCTTGTGACGTGACTGGCAGTTTCGTCTTCCTGATCGTCAAGCATCTCTTCCAGGTAGTCTCTGCACGCAGTATAGACGCTTTCTAAGTATTCGTGATTGTAACTGTCAAAGTATTTATCAAGATACAAAAGAACCTGAGCCTTTCGAGGTCTGGATCTGTCCACTCTGGGGCTTTCGACCCTCACAATGTACTTTTCGGCATTAAAAAATAAACCCATTCATTTCTCCCTCAATATTTCTTTATATAAAAGTTTACCACAAATTCGGGGAGTTATGAAAATGTTGGTTTATCATTCAGATATCTGCGGCGATATCGATGTTCTCGCCTGTGATGCCAACCCATGCACCGTCCTTGGCCTCTGAAGACTCTGCGTGTGCAAGGAGCCACTTATTGGTAGCTGTGATAAGCTTATCCTCTGCATTTGCAGGTGTGAAGTCGGGCTTACCAACGTTTGTGCCCTTTGGAAGACCAACAAGAACCTGGAAACCGGAGTCTTTGTGAGCCTGGCATGGAGCATAGTGAAGAGCTGTGGCATAAACTTCAACCATAACGCCCTTTGGAACAAGAAATGCCTTAACTTTAGAGGAATCAATCTTGTGATCTACGATCTCCTCTCTCTTGGCAAGAAGAAGGATAAAGTCTGTTGCGCCAAGGTTGATCTCGCTGGAGCGGTGATATTCAAGGCAGTTGAGCTTGGTGTTGTGTCCATTGCACCATCCAAACTGCATTGGTGAACCACCAAAGAGTGAGTTGGTGATCCTGTCAGCTGCAGGAAGCTCCTGAAGAGCCTTCTCCTCAGCAACATAGTCAGTTCCTTCAGGAACTGGGGTCTTATCCCTGAGTGCATCCTCGATCTGCTTTTTCTCTTCTTCGTAACCCTCAATGATTCTTCCGTAATTGGTAAATTCCGGATCTGTAACTTTGTAAATTTTCATTTTGCCCTCCTGTAATACTCAAAAACGTTCTCAAATTACATATTACATCTAAAGAGGAGGGATTTCTTATCATTATTTACCTAAAACAGTTCAAAAAATGCTGCCCCTTACAGGTCTTGCAACCACAACAAAAAATGATAAATCTCATATCAGAATCTGAGAGGGAATAAATGTTATAATAAGCAGAAAAGAGCAGGAATAACTTATGAATTTGAATTTACAGGATCTTTCACCAAATCTTAGAAAAAAATATGAGGATCTGAAGAGCTGTCTTTCATTTCTTGGGAGCGTAGTTGTGGCTTTTTCGGGAGGTGTGGACTCGGCGCTTTTATTGTACGCTGCAAAGGATGCCCTTTTGGAAAACGCCATGGCTGCAACTGCTGTTGCTGCCTTTATCCCAGAAAGAGAAGTAAAAGAGGCAGTGAGCTTTTGCAAGGATCTGAATGTTGAGCATATCTTTGCCCGGATCGATATTGAGGACATCCCGCACTTTACTGAAAACCCTTCGGACAGGTGCTACCACTGTAAGCGCTTCATTTTCACCACCATGCTTAAGGTGGCAAAGGATGCAGGGAAAAACTTTGTTGTAGAAGGCTCCAATGTGGACGATACAGGGGATTACAGGCCGGGAATGAAGGCTCTTTTGGAGCTTGAGATAAAGAGCCCCTTAAAGGAAGCTGGTCTTACCAAGGGTGAAATCAGGGAGCTGTCAAGGTTCTTTGGCCTTCCCACCTGGGAGAAGCCCTCATTTGCCTGCCTTGCCAGCAGGATACCATATGGAAACGCCATAGACAGGCAAAAGCTTTCAATGGTAGAAAAAGCTGAGGATTTCCTACTTGAGCAGGGCTTTAAGCAGTTCAGAGTAAGAGTACACGATGCTGGAAAGATAGCCAGGATTGAGCTTTTGCCTGAGGACTTTGAAAAGATGCTGGATCCGGATTTCAGGAAAAAGACATATTCTTCCTTTAAGGAATTCGGATTTGCCTACACAGCTCTGGATCTTATGGGATACAGAACCGGCAGCCTTAATGAAACCTTAAACCTGAAAAAGTCAGAAGAATAGGAGAAAGCTGACGGATAAGATCAGTGGGATACTTAAAAGTTCCATCAAAGTTCCCTGCACAGGATGCAGATATTGTCTGGAGGAATGTCCGAAGAACATCAATATTCCTGACTATTTCGGGCTTTTGAATCTTCACGCAGTTACAGGGAAAACCTCCAAGATGTACTACGAACGCTTTTCAATGAACCACGGGAGGGCCTTGGACTGTCTTGAATGTGGACGATGTGAGGGAATCTGCCATCAGCACATAAAAATAAGGAAGTTTCTTAAGGATTTCAAGGAACTTTATGAAAATGTATAAAATATCTGTACGTTAGTCCGCTTTTTTGAATTATAATAGTAATAAGAAACAGGTTCAGCGGAGGTGTTATATGGCAGATAATAGAAGTGATCTGATCAACCAGCTTGCAGCGTCAATGGGAGCCGGAGACTTTGCAAAGACTAAATACGAAGACTCAAGATATGACCCGGAGACAGGTACACTTTATTGTGACGGTATCATGATCACCAAGCCTGTTATTGAGAAGGCAGAGCAGCATTTTAAGGCGCTTAAGTCAAAGTGCAGTTACACTGATCCTGCGTCCAGGGAGATGGCAATGATCTATCAGATTGCTCTGGAAGGCATAAAGATGATAAGGGCCAGCGGACAGCAGACAATGAAGGAAGATAAAGGGCTGTGATCAAAATATTTATTGAAATACTTGCCAGAAGGCGTTACATTTCACTCCCGTGCCATAGATGAGGCCGGGAGTTCTTTTATTTCATACGATGAAATGTCTCCGGATTTCTCAAGGAAATTAAACACGCCACTACCGGGCTGCTGGTGGTATAATACTTTTTGGTAATGTAATTCGGCTAGAAAGTATTGGTTTTAAGTGTGAAAAAACTTAACAAGGTAACTAAATATACTTTGTTTATCTGCATTGGATTGGTCATATTCAATGTCTTTTTTGGTTATATTCTTTTATTTGAATCCTCGAAAGCGATACGCACACAGATCAATGAACGTATGATGGATATTTCGAATACTGCTGCAGCGATGCTTAACGGAGACGAACTGGCAAAAATAACTGCCGATGATCTTGGGTCTCCTGAATATGATAACGTAATGAAGACTCTCACCTACTTTCAGGATAACATTGAACTGGAATACATTTATTGCATAATCCAGGTAAGTGAGAAGGAATTTGTTTTCGGCGTAGACCCTACCGTTGAGGATCCTGGTGAATTTGGTTCCCCGATCGTATACACAGATGCCCTTTATAACGCAAGCAAGGGCAAGGCCGACGTAGATGAAGAATCCTACGAGGATAAATGGGGAGAGTTTTACAGCTCCTATTCACCTGTTTTTGACTCAAAGGGCGATGTGGCAGGAATTGTAGCTGTAGATTTCAGTGCTGACTGGTACCACGACAAGCTAAGACACATGGCAATGATAGTGATCAGCTTTATGGCAGTAGCGCTTATTTGCAGCATATTGTTGGAGGTTCTTATTGCTTCCCAGTACAAGAAGTTCTTTATGACGCTTATTCACAAGATGAATGACCTCTCATCAGGAATAGAGACACTTATCAACGAGGTGTCAGCCGAAAATGGAAGTGAGGAGGGTTTATCTGATAGGGACATTGGCGCCGATGCAGGAATGAATGACGCCATTGAACTTCTGGGCGAAAAGATCCTTGTCATGCAGATGAGACTTGCCAGTCAGATTGAGATAATCAGGTCCCATGCATATCTTGATGGCCTGACAGGGCTTAACAACAGAACTTCTTATATGGAGTATCTGCAGATCCTGGAAGGAAAGATGAAAGAAAACCCCGATTATGTGTTTACTGTGGTGGTTTTTGATATCAATCAGCTTAAGATAATAAACGACGATTATGGTCATGATCTGGGTGATAAGATTATTGTTGCCATTTCGCATTATATACGTGACGCCTTTGGCGGAGACAGAGTATATCGTGTGGGCGGGGATGAATTTGTCGCCATTTTAGATGGTCCGACCCCTATTGAAAAGATCGCTAAATTAAAGGAGACGATGATCCAAAAGAACATGGAGTCTCCAATCTTACATGATCCGAATGTAGAGATAGGTCTTTCCATAGGCGCTGCGACCTTTGATCCGCTTGTAGACAAGACTTACTCTGATGTGTTTGACAGGGCTGACAACGCCATGTATGCTGATAAGCGTGCGTTTTATCGGACTCACGAGGACCGAAGAAAGATGAGAGGACCTGTGACTACTAAGTAGTGAATGAGATGAAGAAATTTGTATTTGTTCTTTTAACTATAGCTTTGATCATAGGAGCATTCCTTGGCGGGACTATGGGGATAAGTCTTTTCATCCCCTTTATTGCTGAAAAGATAAATGAGGTGCTGGCAATAATACTTCTTTTTCCGTCATTGTTGCTCCTTTTATATTCTCCGGGGCTGATAGCTGAATATATGAGATCCCTGTACAAAAAGAAGCTGCCTCCGATAAAGCAGTGGAGAGTTTTCTGGCGCGTTCCACATTTCGGAAGAATTATGCCACAGTGCTGGGATGAAGCGAGATTTGAGACCTATCGCCCCTATGTCACTTCTGAGGGCAACCAGATTCCCTTTGTTATGATGGGCGAGAGCCAGAAGTGGATGCGGATCCTTGGCAAGTATTATCCTGTGGACCTTATCTGCGGCTATAACGAGAAGAAAAACGTGCTCTATGCCATTGATGGAAGTGCCATAAAACTTCCACGTAGGGCGCTTCTTTCATCATATAAGGAGGGCATCAAAGCCTTTTTTGAGGACAGAGGGCACAATTATGAGAGCATCCCGGATGGGACAAAGTATGCTTTTGAAAATATGATCTGCTCCAGACCTGAAGAGCTATATAAGATGGACTTTGGCAAGCTGCGCTATCGGTGGGAAGATTGGATGGCAAGAAGCTCCGGAGGAGAGAACCGGAAGCATGATATTTTTGAGGATGTGCTTTCTAATAAAGAGATAACAGCCATATTCAAATCAATACGTAATAAGCGCGATAATCTGGGAATGTACACTAATTTTGAGGATTATAAGAACGAATATGCTGTATGTAACGGCATTAATCTCCTTAGTAAGCTTAAGTACCCTCAAAACAGGGATGGGATTGGCTTTCTCTTTGACTGTCTGAATGACGTAGATGAGCCATATTTTATGATGGCTGTGGATGAACTTATGAAATTTCCGCATAAAACACTGAAGAATGAGCTCGAAGTAAGAGCGAAGACGGCCTATGAGGAACAAGATGTCCTAAAAATGGCAGGGCTGATGTTTCTGGCCAAGAAGCTGAATTATGAGATTGAATACGTAAAAGAGATTAAGGAGAAAGCTGCTGAAGCTGAATCAGTTCTTGAACTTGGAGGAGTATTAAGCAGCAATCACGCGAATTCATAAAGAAAGAAGGATAATTATAAACAAAAGATAAAGTAAGAATAAATTTACGCAATATAGTCATATTATCCCACAATATAGTGTAAAATTTAAGTGATGTAGTATGCGCTTTTTTATCATGCGGAGGTTGTGCGAATGGTTAGAACGGCATTTATTATCATATTTGCCCTCCTGATCGCCACATTACTGGTATGTGGCTTTGTTTCGTGGCGCTCCCAAAAGTCCATAGGCAGGGTTGTATGTCTTTTGTGCCTGTCCCACATCCCGCCGGTTCTGGGAAACATGATCATTGTTGGAGCTGTATCTGCTCATGAAGCCCTTATTGGCTGTTATATTTACTATATTGGTATGGATCTGGTGGTTTTAAACCTTGTCAGGTTCACCAACGAATATTGCCGCACTAAAAATGGTAAGGACATTCTTCGTTCCTGGATCAGTATTCTTATTGCAGCGGATATGATTCAGCTTCTTCTTAATATGTTCTTTGGCCATGCATTCCGGATTAATGAAATAACGTCCTACGGGAAGCCTTACTATATAATGACTCCACTGTGGGGGCAGAATATCCATCGAATTATCTGCTATGGAGCTATATTGTGTGTAATGATGGTCTTCCTTGTAAGGAGCATAAAGGTGCCAAGGCTTTACAAGGAGCGCTATATTGTTATCCTAGTAAGTCTGATCCTGGTTACAATATGGGAAACTTTCTATATCTTCTCCAAGACTCCGATCGACAGATCCATGATAGGACTGGCGGTTTTAGGTATTTTGATCTTCCATTTCTCCATTTATTACAGACCGCTTCGTCTCCTTGACAGAATGCTGGCGGACATAGTATCCGACACGAAAGTTGCAGTGCTTTTATATGGCCCGGAGGGAAGATGTATCTGGGTAAACGAGCCGGCAAGAGAGCTTACGCTCATGCGCCAGGAGGATGCTGAAAAGGTCAGTACTGCTTTGACGGATCTATTTGGCCAGATAAACGAACTTCCTGAGAATAAAGAGGTGGAATATATCAAAGGAACCGGGGAGAATGAAAAGACTTATCTGGTAGCAAGAGGGAGTTTTTACGACAATTACGGTAAGGTCATTGGCTCTTATGCCCGTGTAAGAGATATATCAGCGGAAAAACATCGCATAGAAAAAGAGATGTTTGATGCCAATCACGATGCACTTACGGGAGTTTACAACAAGGAGTACACCTATAAAAAGATTTCCGACCAGTTAAAGCAGCATGCACTGGGTGATTACTATGTGGCCTCTATCAACATCTGCGACTTTAAGATGTTCAATGACGCTTTTGGGCGTGAATTCGGTGACGCAGCCCTTAAACAGGTGGCTGACTGGCTGAGGAAGTACTCTGATGAAAACTGTATTTATGGAAGAATAACAGGTGATACTTTTGGATCCTGCCTTCCAAAGAGGATGTTTATACAGGATATTGTTGAGGATGACCTTAAGCATTTCCAGGTATCGCTGGGAGATACACAGCAGCATCTTGTGATACATATTGGTTTCTGTGATATTGAGCATGATGATGAGGACGTTTCTGTATTGTTTGACAGGGCATTTTTGGCTCTGGATTCCATCAGGGACGACTATAAAAAACACGTTGCCTTCTTTGACAAAAAGATCCGGGATAAGATGCTGTGGAACCAGGAGATTTCAGGGCAGCTTGAGAGCGCTATTGCCCAGAACCAGATTGTACCTTACCTGCAGCCGATTGCAGACAAGAATGGAAAGATCGTTGGTGCGGAGGCCCTGGCGAGATGGATACATCCGATACACGGCTTTATGTCTCCCGGTGATTTCATTCCATTATTTGAAGATAACGGCATGATTGTCGACCTGGACAGACATATTTGGAGATCTGCATGTAAGATCCTTGCGGATTGGGAAAAGAAATATCCCGAGCTCTTCATTTCCGTGAATGTATCGCCCAAGGACTTCTACACGATAGATGTTCTTTCTGAAATAATGAGCATGGTGGTGGAATACGGCATTGAGCCAAAGTATCTTCGCATCGAAGTTACTGAGACCAGTATGATGAGGGATACCGAGGACAAGATGAAGGTACTGGAAGAATTCCGCAAACTTGGCTTTATTGTTGAGATGGACGACTTTGGAAGCGGTTATTCATCATTGAATATGCTAAAAGATATGCCGGTTGACGTCTTAAAGATTGACATGAAGTTCCTGGGTAAATCAAATGATGAAAACAAGGCCAATATTATAGTAAAGAATGTCATCAGACTTGCGGAAGACCTGGGCATCACACCTCTTACCGAGGGTGTTGAGACAGTTGGGCAGTATGATAAATTGAACCAGATGGGATGCGTATTGTTCCAGGGGTACTATTTCTCAAAGCCGCTGCCACTTGCTGAGTATGAGGCTCTCCTTGAAGAAAAACGATAACATGCCAATATGCTACAGCGTGTGACATTAGTGTGATATATGTGATGATATAGTTTTCTTTGTGGTAAACAAATCTAACAGATTAGAAGAGGAGAATTACTATGAAGAAGATTATTGCAGCAGTTACAGGAATCGTTTTAGGATCTATTCTTTTTATATTGGGAACGGTTTTTTCACCGCATGCTTTAGTTGCTTTGGCAGCTGAGAATCCCTTTGGTGTTAAGCAGTCACAGTATGTTACAGGTGTATGGGGAGATAACAACGATGGAGAGCAGATCGTGATCGCCCTTTACAACAATGGAAAACAGGACATCGCTTACATTACCGATGGAAAAGTATCCTTCTATGATGTATATACAGTTACTCCAACAACAGTTGATGGAGCAGTAAACGCTCAGCGTTTTGATGTGGGCGGAGCAAAGTTTACATACTGTGAGGTTGGTAAAGAACAGTATATTATCGGAGATGACGGCGACATTTACGCTGTAGAAAACTTAAGTGCCTATGAGGCCGAACAGATCCGCCAGGCTTTCTAAGAAACTGCTTTCAACTATTTAAACTGAAATAATTGTTTTATCTGCCATAATGTGATTAAATATATTAGTGTGAAACAGCTGGGGCATTAGCGCAGTTGGGAGCGCATCACACTGGCAGTGTGGGGGTCACGGGTTCAAGTCCCGTATGCTCCACGACCCTTATTAACCCTCGTCTTACAAGGCGAGGGTATTTTATTGGCAAAAGAAATGTTATGACGTTATGAAATCTTTTTTATATAATAGATATAGAAGCTCAAAAAGGAGGAACTATCATGAAGCTCTTAGAAGATTTCATTGCAGAAAAAGGTCGGGTTTATCCGGGAAATGTCCTTAAAGTAGACAGCTTTTTGAACCATCAGGTGGATGTCAGACTCATGGACAAAATGGCTGCGGAGTTCTACAGCCACTTTTCAGCCTGTGAGATTACCAAAGTGCTCACCATAGAGGCTTCCGGTATTGCCATCGGATGTTCCGTGGCAAGGCTTTTTGACGTTCCGCTTATTTTTGCCAAAAAGACCAAGAGCCTCAATCTTGGGGATGATGTTTATGTTTCCAGGGTCAGCTCTTATACACAGGGGAAAGAATATGATGTGACTGTTTCCAGGGAATATCTGAGAAACACAGATAAAGTTCTTTTAATAGATGATTTCCTTGCCATAGGCAATGCCATGAAGGGGCTTATAGAAATCTGCGATCAGGCAGGGGCCGGGATAGCAGGTATCGGAATCTGTATAGAAAAGGGGTTCCAGCCAGGAGGAGAAGACTTAAGGAAGATGGGCTATAACGTGCTGTCTCTTGCAACGGTTGAAAGCATGACGCAGAATGGCGAATTCACGTTTAAGGAAAGATCATGAAAAAACAGGAGGTTATTATATGTTTTACTTTTTGCTCTCACCATATCTTATTTATCATGGAACACTGATAGCTGCGGCTGTTATTCCTGCTGTTTTTCTTATGATCAAGGTGTATAGGTCGGATAAGCTGGAAAAGGAGAGTC
The DNA here is from genome assembly GCA_002372465.1 of Butyrivibrio sp. UBA3740. GTDB lineage: Bacteria > Bacillota > Clostridia > Lachnospirales > Lachnospiraceae > Butyrivibrio. The sequence goes on along the minus strand of DFGW01000138.1, from coordinate 6,017 downwards.
CTTACATGATCTGGCATCTGGTTCGCGCAGGAATATTGTCCGCGCTCCTTGCGCTGGTGGAGGAAAGGGTGCTTTCTGTTCTGCTTGATATGGCAGTTCCGGTGGAGTCGCCACTTTATAACATTATTCTTTACTTTGGAATAGTTGCCTTTGCTGAGGAGAGTTCCAAGTATATTCTTATGAGAAAAGAGACCTGGAACAGCTGGGAGTTCAACTGCCAGTTTGATGGTGTTGTCTATGCTGTTTTTGTTTCACTGGGCTTCGCTTTATGGGAAAACATCAGTTATGTTATGATGTACGGCTTTGGAACAGCTGTAGTAAGGGCTGTGACAGCAATTCCCGGTCATGCCTGCTTTGGCGTATTCATGGGAGTTTTTTACGGAATATCCAAAAGGCTCTTTTACCGCGGACACAGCTCGGCATCAAAGCTTATGCGAGTGCTTGCCGTGGTGATTCCGGCTCTTTTGCATGGGACTTATGATTACATAGCAACCATGGAGACCGATGAAGGAAGCGGATATTTTATCGGGTTTGTCCTGGTTTTGTTTGTGGTTTCTTTCTTCCTTGTGGGAAAAACGGCCAAAGAGGACCGGGTGATAGCCTGATAAATATTTTATTGTCTTTTTCTTATCATGTTCGCATCAATATACAGGACAGGAAATTCCTTCGGAATTTTGCACATTTTTCACATAAAAAATCGCACTTTTATCAAAAAAAGTGTAAAATTATACTATAGATTATATTGCCGTTTCGTAAGGAAAAGGTGTGCGAATGATTAAAGATTATTTCTTTCCGGAGATTGATAAAGAAGTTCAACAGAGGATGGATAGGACCAGTACCAAGAGTGTAGAGACTATCTCACTTATTGTAACGTTTTTTGAATCGCTGACACTGATCCTTTTTGTGCTTACCAGGAAAACCTTTGGAAGAGAGGAATTGCGCAGCTTTTTCAGCGTGCTTTTTTGCATAATTATATGTATTTTGGCTTTTTTTTCAGCAAAAAAAATCCTCAGAGACGAAGCAACAAGGCATATGCATGTAGTGATACTGAACACCAGCTACTATCTGGTCATGGCCTTCTGGGCAATGTGGAGCTCGCAGCGCCGCTATGAGGCCGGAGAACAGATACTGACCTTTTATGCTGTTGAGATCATGCTGGTATGCTTCATTGCTCTAAAACCCTGGTTTAGTACCATCATTACCCTGATAACATACATGGCGCTATATACCATGTTATATAGGGTGGATGGAGCAACAGGGATATATATAATGAACTATTTTCTCCTGTCTGTCGTGAGCGCCATTGGAATGTCAGTGCGATATCACGGGCTTTTAAAGTCTTCTAAAGCTACTATAGAGTTACAGAAGGCCAAGGATTCCGAGATAAAAGATAAAGTGGATATCCTTCAGTCCATCGCGGATATTTATGACAGAGTAAACCTTATTGATTTTACTGATTATACCGAGATGTCAATAAGGGATAAGAATCAGAGAAAACGAGGAATTGACCGGGAAACACAGACTCATACCATGATGACTCAGACCATGCGAAAGAGCATAATGCCCGATCAGCTGGAAAGTTTCATAGAATATACGGATATTACCACCGTAAGGTCCAGACTGGTTGGAAAAAAGCTGATCAGTAATGATTTCATTGATATTGTTGATGGATGGTTCCGTGCCCAGTATATTCCGGTGGATCTGGATGAAGACGGCATTCCTAAGAGGGTTGTGTTTACAACCCGAACCGTTGACAGCGAGAGAAGACGTGAGGAGCAGCTTTACAGAATTGCTATGACAGATGAGCTGACCAGGCTGTTTAACCGCCGCAGCTATGAAGAAGATCTTGCGGTGTTCAGAGAACAGGGCTTGTCCAAGGACTTTGTCATGCTTTCTGCTGATGTTAACGGCCTAAAAAGAGTCAATGACACTAAGGGACATGCAGGTGGCGATGAGCTTATAAAGGGCGCAGCTGACTGTCTCTTGCTTGGAATTGGTGAAAAAGGAAAAGTTTACCGAACTGGCGGAGATGAATTTGCTGCAATACTCCACACAGATGATCCTGAGAGTATATGCAGAAGCATTGAAGAAAGGGTGGAGAGATGGCACGGCAGGTACGTGGAGAATCTGTCCATTTCCATAGGATTTGCCTCCCATGTCGATGATGAGAGCCTGACTATCGATGAACTGGAAAAGAAAGCCGACAAAGAGATGTATGCGGCAAAAGCCAGATATTATGAAAAGAGCGGTATTGACCGAAGGATGTCATAAAAGACCAGTGAAAATTATAAAAGTGCCGGTACGATTGTAAAGTACCGGCACTTTTTTAGATATTGGTTGACTCCCTGTAAAGAAGATCGGTCTCTGTATAAGTGATGCGATAGTTCAGATCAGGCTGATCTATTCGTGATATGACCATATTAGCAGCGGAATATCCGATTATCTGGCTGTGGATATGGCTGGTCGAAAGGGATGGAGTCATTATTTTTGATTCCGGTGAATCGTCAAAGCCAAAAAGTTTTATATCTTTGGGGCATTCTACTCCAAGCTTCCTGAGTCCGTACAAAAGATCTATTGCTACAAAGTCATTTGCACAGATGAACATTTCAGGAAGATCTTCCATTTTCTCCAACGCTTTATATAAATATTCCTTGTAGTCTGCATCGTGGGGATGAACCTCAGAAAGGCAGTATTTGTCTTCAAACTTAAGATTGTTGATATACATGGCTTCTCTGAAGGCCATAAAACGCTCATAGAAGGAACGGCAGTGGGTAACCTGTCCTACAAAGCCTATCTTGGTAATGCCTTTTTTGCTCATGGTGTTTACTACGCTGTATATGCTGGAAAAGTTATCCATCAGAAGAATGTCGGCGTTAAGTGGCATCCAGTAACTGGCAACCGGGGCATCTATCATAAGAACAGGAAGTCCCAGATTACAGATCATCTCACAGTAAGGCTGGTTAAACATTTCTATACATACGATGGCTTTTGTGTTATCAGGCCTGTAGGAGAGGGGAAGACTAAGGTTTTCTATATTGTTAGTGTCCACTCTGTGCATTGTTAGACTGTAACCCAAAAGGGAAATCTCGTGCTGGAACTTGTCAAGCATGGTAGAAGCAAAATGGGAATTATTTAGAAAGCTTCCGGTGAAAAGAGCTATTTCACCTGTGGCTTTATTTCTTTTAAAGGAAGGATTCTTGATATCTGCGATGGAATTGGCATATGAGAATTGTTTATATCCCATCTCCAGTGCCTTTTCCAAAACCTTCTGCCTGGTTGATTCGGCAAGTACACCGGTATTATTCATTGCTTTGGATACTGTATTTCTGGATACTCCCAGAGCGTCTGCTATATCCTGAAGAGTAACTTTATTGGCCATTTCTGATCTCCATTATATAAGTAAATGTTCGTGCATAAGTGTTACGTTTGCACTATGTTCATTATAAAATGTAAAAGTTAAGGTGTCAAACGTAAATTAAAATGTTACAAATGTAAAAATTTATATTGACACAGGATTATATATGTGTTACATTTTACATACGCAAAGGAAATGTTACAAATGTAAAACACGGAGGAGCTAATATGAATGCTAAAGCAAAGGATAACAGGCTTCATAACACGCTTATATATATCAAGCAGCACTGGCAGCTGTATGTGTTCTTTTTAGGGCCGGCACTTATCCTTACCATAATATTTAAGTACCTTCCCATGGGAGGAATCCTGATCGCATTCCAGAAGTACAACCCATTCAAGGGAATACTTGGAAGTGAGTGGGTAGGACTTAAGTACTTCAAACAGTTCTTGTCATCGCCGGACTTTCTTCAGTATCTGGCGAACACATTAAAACTTAGTGTGTACGGACTGCTGTGGGGATTCCCGATGCCAATAATCCTGGCACTTCTTCTCAACAGAATCGCAAGCAGCAAGATAAAGCAGAAGATACAGCTGGTTCTTTATATGCCTAACTTCATATCAGTAATAGTTCTTTGTGGTATGGTAAGAATTCTGCTTTCAGTTACAGGACCTTTAAATTTGCTCCTTGGAACAAGCATAAATTTCCTTACTATTCCGGAAGCCTTCAGACCGATCTACATCATAAGCGGTATCTGGCAGGGAGCCGGGTGGGCATCCATCATGTATACTGCAGCACTTTCCAATGCAAGTAAAGAGCTGAAGGAGGCTGCCCAGATCGATGGAGCAAACATCTGGCAACAGATAAAGGCAGTTGAATGGCCCGCCATCAAGGATATGGTTGTTATTCAGTTCATCCTTCAGGCAGGAAACATCATGAGCATTGGCTTTGAAAAGGCTTATGCACTTCAGTCAGATATGAACCTGGCATCATCAGAGATCATTGCTACCTACGTTTATAAAAAAGGTCTTCTGAATGGTGACTACAGTTACTCCACTGCGGTTGGACTTTTTAATACTATCATCAACGTAATTCTGCTGATCGCAGTAAACAAGGTCGTAGAAAAGCTTAACGACGGTCAGGGATTATAAGGGGGGAGCGAAATGGAAAAGGCACTAACTTTTAAGAAAAGTGAATTTGCAAGAGCCTCCGTGGGGGATAAGATTTTCCTCCTGACCGGGTATGTGCTTCTTGGTTTGTTTGTGGCAGCGATAATCGGACCGGTTGTTTACATCATTGTTGCTTCGTTTATGGATCCGATAACACTGCAGAATAAGGGAATTGTTTTTGACTTCAGCAAATGGACTCTTACAGCTTATGAAAGAGTTATGACAAACTCCCAGATATGGATCGGCTTTGGAAATGCCGTTCTTTACTCGGTTTTATTTAGCGGATTGTCAGTATTTATCACACTATTGTGTGCATATCCCATGTCCAGGGATGATTTCAAGGGAAAAAAGATATTCAACACCATCTTCATCATAACCATGTTCTTCGGTGGCGGTCTTATCCCTACATACCTTCTTATCAGTAACATGGGACTTCTGGACAGCATGTGGGCAGTAATTCTTCCAAATGCCTTCAGCGTTTGGAACATGATCATTGCCAGGACCTATTACAAGGGAATTCCTAATGAGCTGAGAGAAGCTGCTGATGTTGACGGAGCAAATGAGCTTGTTTTCTTCTTCAGGATTTTGCTTCCCGTATGTACACCACTTATTGCAGTTCTGGTGCTCTGGCAGTTTGTAGGAATGTGGAACAGCTATTTTGATGCAATGATCTACCTGAATTCAGCATATAAACAGCCACTTCAGCTGGTACTGAGAGCCATTCTTATTCAGAATGAGCCTGATCCGGGCATGATCGCTGACATGCAGAGTACCGCCCAGAGGGCACAGCTTGCTGAACTTTTGAAATATGCAACTATTATCATTTCGAGTTTACCGTTAATAGTGATGTATCCATTCTTCCAGAAATACTTTGATTCCGGAATTATGGTTGGATCTGTAAAAGGTTAAGAAAAGGAGAGGAAAATGAAAAAGACAACAAAGAAGTTAATGGCAACAGCGCTTGCCCTGGCAATGTCAGCAGGAGCGCTCATGGGGTGTGGGAATGCGTCTGCAGGAAGTAGCAGCACAGCATCTGTTTCTACAGATGATCTGAGCTTCCCTCTGCAGGAAAAGGTTACTATCACCGGAACAACCAATTATCCATCCGGTACAGAATCAGAACCCAACAACAGAACAATCTTCAAGAGACTTGAGGAAGCTACAAATGTACATGTAGAGTGGACAGCCATTTCAAGTGATCAGTGGGGAGACAAGATCCAGCTGAACATGGCTAACAAGAATACTCTTACAGATTTCGTATTCAATGCAGGATTCAGCAATTCAGATCTTATCAGATATGCTGACCAGGGTGTAATCATTCCTGTTGAGGACTACATTGACAACAACATGCCTAACCTTAAGGCAGTATTTGATAAATATCCGGAGTACCGCACAATGTGTACTGATTCAGAGGGACACATCTGGGCACTTCCATGGATTGAGCAGCTTGGTGCTAACAAGACAGCTATCCAGACAGTAGGTAACAACTTTACTTA
>DFGW01000028.1 GCA_002372465.1 Butyrivibrio sp. UBA3740 | reverse complement strand
CCTTGGCTACATAGATTTCAGATCACTAGGAATCCTCTGGGGACTTATGGTAATAATTCAGGGCTTTAAAGAAAATTCAGTATTTGACAGGATTGCGGGATTTCTTTTATCCAGAGTCACAAAGAGCTGGCAGCTGTCCGCCATGCTGATCTTCATGTGCTTTTTAGGAAGCATGCTCATTACCAATGACGTGGCGCTGATTACCTTTGTGCCCTTCGCACTGATGATACTTAATGACTGTGGCCGTGAAGATATGATGATCCCCACAGTGGTCCTTCAGACTGTGGCAGCAAACCTCGGAAGTATGCTGACTCCCATCGGTAACCCCCAGAACCTTTATCTGTACGGACTTACCAGCATGAGCATCGGAAGCTTTATTATGATCATGCTGCCCTTTACCCTGGTATCAGCTATTTTACTTGTTCTCTCTCTTTTGCTTATCCCGGGCAGGGAAAAGAGCCTTCAAAAGAGCAGCGCTTCTTCCATCACAAGCCAGTTCGGCAGTAAGCGCCAGATCATCATCTACGCCGTGCTTTTTGCCATAGCTCTTTTAACAGTAGTACGTATCCTTCCCTGGTATGTATTTGCAATTATAGTCCTAGTCATTGTAGGCGGAATGGATTACAAGATTCTTTTCAGGGCCGACTATATTCTGCTCCTTACCTTCATCGGTTTTTTCATCTTTACCGGAAACATGGGTAGAATTGCAGTCATCAGTTCCTTCCTGGAAGAAATCCTGATTGGCCGTGAGTTTGCAATATCCGTCGCTCTTAGCCAGGTTATCAGCAATGTTCCGGCAACTTTAATGCTCTCTGGCTTTACCACCAATTATAAGGATCTCCTTATAGGAGTTAATGTTGGCGGCCTTGGAACACTGATTGCCTCCATGGCTTCACTAATCTCCTATAAGGCCTACAGCAAAGAGTATCAGGAAAAGAGCGGAAAATACCTTTTAGTATTCACCGCCGTAAATATAGTTTTCTTAATTGCTTTAGTCCTAACCCATATAATTGTCAGAAATCTTTGATCCTGCAAAATTAGTTTCAGATTTTATGTTGACGAAGACTGATAAACATGTTACAAATGATAGTGGTTAGTTTCCAGGCACAATTTGGAGGTAGAGAGGAATGCGTAGGTGATATTGATTCAGTAAGTAATAGCAGTAATCAACCCGCGAGGGTATTATTTGTGTTGCGCGAATCGTATCATTCTATAGCAGATCTTTCTAATTCCGGATAGGTGCTTTTTTTGTACCATATTGCAGGTTTCTTTTTGTTACGGGATAATAAGATTATGAGATAGACAGGGTCCGTTTGCGTAATGCAGACGGATCTTTTATTTTGACTTTACTTAGGAGGACATCATGGAAAAGACAGTTTTAAATGATTTAGAAATAAAAAAGCCCCTGTGGACAAGGGACTTTACGATAATAACCGTAGGCAGCGTAGTATCTATGCTGGGAAACAGTATGGCAGGATTTGCACTAAGTCTTATGGTGCTGGATTACACTGGCTCCACAATGCTGTATGCCATCTACCTTATGACCTACACAGTTCCGCAGCTTATCGTACCTATCGTTTCAGGCGCAATACTGGACAGGTTCTCAAGAAAAAAGATGATCTACACCCTGGACTTTATGATGGGCGGTTTATATCTGCTACTTGGAATACTGCTCTTAAACGGGTGGTTTAATTTCCCGCTCTTTGCTCTGTTTAGTTTAACAGTCGGATCTGTTGGCAGCATATACATGGTAGCTTATGACAGTTTTTATCCGCTGCTGATATCGGAGGGAAACTATTCCAAGGCATATTCCATCGCCAGCGTCCTTGAGACCTTTGCGATATTTATGGTTCCGGTAGCAACATTTTTCTATAAGCTGTTTGGTATGGGACCACTTCTTATGATCAACGCAGTCTGCTTTTTGATAGCTGCATCCCTGGAAACCCAGATCCGAGCAGAAGAAAAATACATTGAGAAACAAAAGAAAAGCATTGAAGGAGAAGATCTTTCAAAAGTCTCTCGTGTCCTTGTCGACATCAAAGAAGGCTTTAGATATCTCTTTTCCGAAAAAGGACTTATGGCGATTGCAGTGTACTTCCTGTTCAGCTCCATGGCAGGAGGCGCATCAAATGTAATCTGCCTTCCATACTTTAAGGGGAATTTTGAGAACGGTGAGTATCTGTTCATGCTGGTTTTCGGTATGAGCTTTGTGGGAAGAGCCCTGGGCGGTGCTTTCCACTACAAGAAAAAAATAGATGCAGGTAATAAGTTTTTTATCGCTCTGTTCGTTTACATAATGATCGGCGTATTTGAAGGTCTCTATCTCTATGCCCCTTTGCATGTAGCAATGATACTTAGTTTCTTTGTGGGCGTTGGCGGCGTGACAAGCTATACCATAAGGATTTCTTCCACCCAGAGCTATGTTCCCGATGAGAACAAAGGCAGGTTTAACGGTGCATTCCAGGTGCTATCCACATCAGGCTCACTTATTGCTGAACTACTGGCGGGAGTACTTACGCTGGTTCTTGACCAGAGAGCAGTGCTCCTGTTGTTTGAACTTGCCAGCGTGGTTGCTGCCATCCTGATCATCGGCGGGAACAGAGAGCACGTTAAAAAAATCTACAACAGAAATATGTAATCCTTCGAAAGGAGGCATTAATGTCCAAAAAACTACTGATTGAAGCAGAAAATATAGAAGTAACTTACGGCGAGCAGACAGTTCTCAACTTTGAGAGGTTCTACCTCTATGAAGGTGAGAAGGTCGGACTTGTTGGTATTAACGGAGCAGGAAAAACAACTCTGCTCAAGGTATTATCCGGAAGCATCGAGCCCACAAAAGGCAAGGTTTCCCAGTACTGTACGCCCTTTTATTTTGAACAGTTTGGAGACGGACTTAGCTATGATGATGCTGACTACTCAGAAGCCGGAAAACTTGGTGTCTCGGATCAGCTCTGGCAGGAGAATGTCAGTGGCGGCGAGAATACCAGGATAAGACTTTCACAGCTCTTTTCCAGTCAAAGAGCTGTCGCCTTTCTCGATGAGCCTACCTCAAACCTGGACAGCTCCGGGGTTGACCTATTGAAAAAGAGACTTTCCGAAATCGAGACGCTGGTTCTGATAAGCCATGACAGAGCACTCTTAAACGCAGTCTGTGACAGGATTGTAGAAGTTTCCTTCGGGGAGCTGAATTTCTTTGACGGAAACTACGATGACTATCTTGAGCAGAAAGCTCTTTTGAAAAAGAGCCAGTACGCGGAGTATGAGAATTACCAGGCCGAGAAGAAAAGACTTCAGGATGTGTACCTTCAGAAAAAAGCCAAGGCAAAAAGCGTTGTGAAAAAACCTAAGAACCTTACATCCAGCGAAGCTAAAGCCATTGCTTTTTGCGGAAACAGAAAGCCTGAGGATAAGGCACGCAGTCTTGAAAAGAGTGCCGAGAATGTGCTAAAGAGAATTGAGCACATGGAGGTCAAGGAAAAACCGAAGGAGGAGCCGGTTGCCCGTCCGGACTTTCGCCTCACCAATCCTCCAAGAAATCCAATTGTTATAAGAGGTGAGCACCTGACCTTTGGATACGATGAAAAGCTGATTTTTGATGATGCAAACTTTATAATTAAAAATGGATCCAAGGTGGCTCTTGTGGGAGATAATGGCGCAGGGAAGACCACGCTTATTGAACTCATTGACAGGCGTGAAGGCATCTATGTTGTCCCCGGTGCCAAGATCGGCTACGCCAGGCAGAACATGAGCCAGATTGATATGGACAAAACTGTCCTTGAGAATGTCAGGGATGTCAGTATCCAAAAAGAGAGCATCGCCCGTATCATTCTGGCAAGACTTCTTTTGACAGAAAGAGATATTCATAAGAAGGCAGCGGATCTATCCGGCGGCGAAAGGATGAAGCTGTCCTTTGCAATGCTCTTTGTGTCCGATGTGAATTTCCTGATACTGGATGAGCCCACCAACTACCTTGATATTCCATCCATTGAGGCTCTGGAAAACCTCCTTATGGAATACGAGGGTACTCTTATCTTTGTTTCCCACGATAAGACTTTCGTGGAACATGTTGCTACTGAAAAGCTTTTGATTCAGGACGGAAAGATAATAAAAAGTGAATAAAAAAGAATCTTTATACTGGAAAATATGGGTAGTTGCTCTGCACAGATGAGTTTGTGAAATGGCCATGGGTACTTAAACACTTCTACAGCCACAAGTGGGCAAAAAATATTACCCGGGAAGAGTTGGATTGATCGCGAAAAACCTAAAAAAAATAACGGAAGCTGAGCACCAGTCAGCTTCCGTTTAATATTTAATAAATTAGAGCTTGATTGCAGTCTTAAGTGCAATCTCCATCAT
>DFGW01000195.1 GCA_002372465.1 Butyrivibrio sp. UBA3740 | reverse complement strand
ACCTTCTTGAAGTTCTCGATAGCCTCGTCCTTAACGATAGAAACAGTGCAGCCTCCAAATCCGCCGCCAGTCATTCTTGAACCGATGACTCCAGGGATCTTCCATGCTTCCTCTGCCAGAGTATCAAGCTCAACGCCTGTAACGTCGTAGTCATCGCGAAGAGACTCATGGGACTGTCTCATCAGCTCTCCAAATCTCTCAAGATCTCCAGCCTTAAGGGCCTTAACAGCCTCTATTGTACGCTGGTTTTCATATACAGCGTGCTTAGCCTTCCTCTGCATATCAGGGTCAGTCAAAAGACCTTTATTTGCCTCAAATTCCTCGATTGAAAGGTCACCAAGGCCCTTGATATCAAGGCTCTTCTGAAGAATTGCAAGAGCCTCCTCACACATGCTCCTCCTTGCGTTGTACTGTGAGTCAGTGAGCTTGTGTTTTTTATTGGTGTTGGCAATGATGATCTTGGCTCCATCAAGCTTAATAGGTGCATATTCAAAGGAAAGATCTGCAGTGTCAAGGAAGATGGCATTGTTGTCCTTGCCCATGGCAACGGCAAACTGATCCATGATTCCACAGTTGCAGCCGTTAAAGTTGTTCTCTGAATACTGTCCGATAAGAGCCAGGTCCTGATTGCTCACATCAAATCCGTAGAGATCTCTTAAGATAAATCCTGTGAGAACCTCTAAGGAAGCTGAGGATGAAAGTCCTGATCCGTTGGGGATATTTCCGTCAATGACCATATCAAAGCCCTTATCAAGCTTCATGCCTCTTTTCTCAAAGGCCCAGATAACTCCCTTGGGATAGTTGGTCCAGCCGGCCTTATCTGATGGTGTAAGATCATCAAGTGATGTCTCGATCACCCCAAGCCTGTTCTGGTTAACGGAATAAAAGCGGAGCTTATTGTCATCCCTCTTAGCTGCTGCGCCATAGGTTCCTATGGTCAGAGCACATGGGAAAACATGTCCTCCGTTGTAGTCTGTATGCTCTCCGATAAGATTTACACGTCCCGGTGCAAAATAAGCCTTAACGCTATCATTCTTACCATAAACCTCTTCAAAGCTGTCAAGAACTGTCTTCTTCATTTCCTGATCGATCATATAACCCTCCTGAAACATGGAAAATGTGTTGTTTTCTCTTTCCAATATCATAAACTGAATATCAGATTTTTGCCATATCTCTTTGTTCATGATAGCTGTCAAAATGTTAAAATAATACCGACAAAAAAACCAGGGCAGAATGTTTACATTCTAAGCCCTGGTTTTATTTGTCGGTAACCAAACATGAGGAAGTAGCACGAACAGTGCGGATTCCGAATGTTTGGAGGATTGCGAGAGCGTAGCGTAGCAATCCGTATTTTAATTTAGCTCTTTAGCTCTTAGCTGCCTGAATAAGCTTATCCTTGAGCTGATTCTCGATCTGTGAAAGCTCTGCCTCAGCCTCGTGACGCTTCTGCTTACCTTCAGTCTGGATCTTAAGAACTTCATCAAGAGTTGTGATAAGAGACTCGTTGGTGTGCTTAAGGGTCTCGATATCAACAATTCCTCTCTCAGCCTCTTTAGCGCTCTCGATGGTGGCAACCTTAAGAGCATCGGCGTTCTTTCTAAGAAGCTTGTTGGTCATATCGTTAACCTCACGCTCAGCCTGAGCTGCCTGTGTAGCATGCTCAATACCCATGGCGATGACCATCTGGTTCTTCCAAAGAGGAATTGTGTTAACGATGGTTGACTGGATCTTCTCAGCCATCATGGTGTCAGAAGACTGTACCATACGGATCTGAGGACCTGTCTGCATAGCAATGGTTCTTGTAAGCTCAAGGTCATAGATCTTCTTCTCAAATCTGTCGCACTTGTTGGCGAAATCCTTAGCTGCCTCTGCATCCTCAGGAAGTCCTGAAGCCTCGGCCTTCTTCTGAAGCTCCACAAGAGTGGTTGCTCTCTCTTCCTCAAGCCTCTTCTTGCCGGCCAGGATGTACATTGTAAGCTCTTTGTAGTAGTTAAGGTTCAGGTCATACATCTTGTCAAGGACCTCAACGTCCTTAAGAAGAGTTACCTGATGCTTCTCAAGCTCATTGCTGATGGTCTGTACATTGGTCTCAGCCTTACTGTACTTAACCTTAAGTGCCTCAAGTCTGTTGGCACTCTTTTTGAAAAGAGCCTTAAGCCCCTTCTCATCCTCATCAATCTCGAAGCTCTTGAGTTCTGTAACAAGGTTTGTGATCATATCACCAACCTCGCCCATATCCTTTGTTCTTACGTTCTCAATGGCCTTCTCTGAGAAATCAGCAAGTTTCTTCTGAGTACCAACGCCGTAGTTCATAACTCCTGTGGTGTTGGCAATATCGATCTGCTTACTGAAATCCTCAACCTGCTTAAGCTCCTCAGCTGTAAGCTGGGCCTCCATGGCGATGTTGCCGTTTGACTGATCCTTTGCCTCCGGCTGTGCTGGTGCTTCCTGTGCCTGTGCTGCTGCCCCGAACTCAAGTGTTGGTGCTGCAGGGGCTGCACCGAACTCTAACTCTGCTCCCATATCGTCCTCCTAATACTTTTGTTTCTATGATCAATTTCAATAATTTACTTATCACCTGGCATTGTCTGATACTGTCCCTGAACCTGCCCCTTGGCTTCTCCCTGTGTGTCGGGCGCCATCTGGAAGGCTACTGCCGGTCCTCCGGAAGACTGCATCTGAGCTGCAATGCCCTGTCCATCAACAGTAAGTCCGTCCTGTGCCATCATGGTCTTCATAACTGAAATATCTGAAGAGATATCCCATGCCATATCCTGGAAAAGGCTGTCCAAAAGACTTTCAAAGGCTGTGTTGATGGTGTCGATGGCATCATCAATCTCTTTCTTGGTCTGAGTGATATTCTCACCCACCTCAGGCTCTTTATCCAGCTCCACATAAGCGCTAAGGAGCTTCTTAGTGGTGGGCAGATAGTAATTCATAAGCTTGTGAAGCTCATCTGCGCTGGAAGGATCCTTTTTGACCTGTGCAAATATCCTGTTCATTATCTCTTCAAGCCTGTAAAGCTTGTTGGAAAGCTCCTCTGTGTCGGGAATGACATCGTTGATCTGCCTTACGAAGGCGATATACTCTTTTCCCTCTTCAAGGATCTCAACCGCTCTGGTAGGAAGTCCTTCGTACTCCGCATTCCTTGCCTTGGCCTCCTCGGCAGCCCTCTTCTTGTCTGCTACCTGCTTGGCCTCTCTGGCCTCACGGTCCTGCTCAGCTCCAAGATACTGGTCATAGGCTCTGTCTGTGATCATGCAGGTGGTCTCAGCCTTGTCCAGTCTTGCTCTTGGAAGGAATCCCAACTTGATCATGTCCTTAATATCCTTAAGGACTGTCTTGTCTCTGCTGCGAAGCGCCCTTGCCAGATCAGTTATGCTGAAATACTCGGCGTCCCTTAGTGTATTACCGTACTGGTAATACTTCTTGGACAGTTCAAACTTCTTGCGTCCCTTATAAAAAGCCCATCCGCACAGTGCTGTGATCGCACCTGTCACAGCCACTCCCGGCCATGACCCGATAAGCATAAGTCCCAGAAAATCCATGAACATGAAAGCGCCAAGTGCAGCGGACAGAGCCATCTGGGGAACTCCCAGGTACTTGCTAACCTTGTTCTGAAGGAAGGGATATACCTTCTGCCTGGGCGCCTGTGCCCTTAAGGGAGCCTGACCGTTTACCTTGCTGGCATACATGGTCTTTCTGTCTATGGTCACGGACTTGATAGCCTTGTTAACATCGGAGTGAAGAGTGCTGTAATCGTTTCTGTCTATAGCACTGGAAACACTGTTTAGGATATCGTTTCCCGCTTTTAAAAAATCCTGAATATCGTTTGCCAAAACTTTTTCCTTTCACACCCTGAGTTTCAATGCTCAAAATGCACCTTACATTCTACATTAAAACGGCAGAAAATACAATTGTCTCACCGCCCTTAAATGCGTATAATTTCCATATAAACGTAAACATTAAGAGGGAATCACATGGAAAAAGCCTACAAACTACTGTTTAGCACAGAGGAATCCGACGACCTTTATGTATACTGCTGCGGTCTTTCCCAGACTCTGCCGGGTCACAGTTTTGGACCTGCCTTAAAACCGCATTTCATGATCCACTACTGCCTTTCGGGCAAGGGAAAGTTTTCCATAGGCGGAAAGAGCTATCCCCTTAAGGACGGCTACGGCTTTCTTATTGTGCCGGATGAGCTTGCCTACTATGTGGCAGACTCCAAAGACCCCTGGACCTATGCCTGGGTTGGTTTTGGCGGAAAAAGAGCCGAGAGCATCGTTTCCCAGCTTGGCCTTTCTCTTCAGCAGCCCGTGTTTAAGTCCAAGCAGTCCAAGGCCATCTACGACCTTGTAAAAGACATGATGGACCACAACACCTTCAGCGTAGAGGATGTACTTCGAAGAAACGGCCTTCTTTCCATGTTTTTGTCCGTTATTGCCTCCGGTATCAGCGTCACTCAAAAAAGCGACTCCGGAAGTGCCAACAACTATGTGACCAAGGCTCAGGCCTATGTAAGGAGCAACTACTGCAACCCCATCAAGGTCACTGATATCGCCAATTACGTCTGCATCAACAGAAGTTATCTGTACACTCTTTTTGAAAAGACCCTTGGGATATCCCCTCAGCAGTACCTGACCAGTTACAGGATTGCCAAGGCAACGGAGCTTTTACAGCTGACCCAGCTTCCCATTGAATCCATCGCAATCTCCTGTGGCTACTCAGACCCCCTGGTCTTTTCCAAGGCCTTTCGCCAGGAGAAAAAAATATCGCCCTCGGGATACAGAAAGACTCTTCCCAAGAGCGACACCCCCGCCGGCAGCAAGGAACACCTTATTCAGGTTGAAAAACTCATCGAGGAACGACACCTCGAATCAAATGATCCAAATTAAAAGTTTCTTTTATTAGCCTGCTTTCTTCTCGGCGCGCTCCATGGAACGGACCGTAAACAGCATAGTTATGAAGCATGCGCATCCGCCCACCACATTGCTGATGGGTTCAGCAGCAAATACACCGTCTGTTCCCATATGGAAAAGATATGGCAGCATATAGGTCAAAGGTACCACAATAAAGGCCTTTCTGAACAAAGAGAAGAATATGGCATGCTTCTTTCTGCCCAGGGACTTGAAGGTAGACTGTCCGGAATGCTGAAAAGTCATAAAGATAAAGGTTGAAAAATACAGATTAAAGGCCGGAATCGCATCTGCCAGAATGGTCTTGTCGTTGCTGAAGACTCCGATGACCAGCTCAGGAAACAGCCTTATGAAAAGCCAGACAACTGCCGTGTAGATAAGGTCAAGCGAAACCATGATCCCAATGGACTTCTTGATCCTGTCAAAGCGACGTGCGCCGTAGTTATAGCTTATTATCGGGGATGTTCCCTCGGCAATGGCAAGAATAGGTGTCTCCATCATCTGACGTGCTGAGTTGACCATGGTCATAACAGATACATACAGATCTCCGCCCACCTTGGCAAGGACGCTGTTGCAGGCCACCTGTACCATGGCATTTGTAAACTGCATGATAAATGCCGCGCTTCCAAGCCCTACTATGCTCCAGGCACATTTCCCGCTTTTTCTTATTCTGTCTATATTCATCAGCCGAAGATTGATGGCACAGTTCTTCCCAAAGAAAAATCTTAGAACGTATATTGCTGACAGAGCCTGAGATATTACGGTGGCTATGGCTGCCCCTTCTATTCCCATTCCCAGGATAAAGATGAATATCGGATCAAGAACTATGTTGGCAAGTGCTCCCACCAGTATGGTTGTCATGCCCACAATTGCGTAGCCCTGAGCCGTGATAAAAGGGTTCATGCCTGTGGCGATCATGGAAAAGACAGTTCCCACAAGATAGATCCTGAGGTAGGGTAGGGCATATACCATGGACTCCTTGGAAGTCCCGAAAAGAGCCAGAACCGGTCTTGCAAAAATTTCTCCCAAGATCATCAGGATTATTCCAGTTATGACAAGCAAAAAGAACGAGGTGTCCTGAATCTGCCCCGCCCTTTTTTCATTTTTTTGTCCCCTTGCAATCGAGAACAGGGGAGCACCACCGCTCCCATACATGTTCGTAAATGCCGAGATCAGGATGACCAGTGGAAAACAAAGCCCCACTGCCCCAAGAGCAATGGTCCCGATCTGTGGGATTCTGGCTATGTATATCCTGTCTACGATGTTGTACAAAAGATTTATGATCTGTGCCACCAGCATAGGAACTGCCGTGGCCATAATGATATTAAAGGTCTTGCCATTCTCAAAATCAATGCGTTTCATTTCTTTGCCTTACTTAAAAGATATATTTCTTCATATTCTCAAAGATAACTTCATAGGCCTCGGGCCACATGTGTATCCCGTCGGTGGAATACTTTTCAAGAGTCTGTCCGTCTTCTCCAAAGAGCCCATCATTAACGTTAATGAATTCATAGCCAAATTCATCCGCAAGGCTCCCCGCCACCTGATTGGCCCATTCAAGGCGCTCCAGCCTCAGTTTGGCTGCAGTTGCTGCTTCAGGCCAGGCCTGTACCCTCTCGGCAACCTTAAGGTTAACCGGATAATATGCCATGACAAAGACGCGGCTTTTTGGCAATCTTTCTTTTATCTGTGACAGGACCTTTCGGTAATCCGCCTCAAACTTGTCCCTGGTCTCATCCGGTATGCTGATATCATTGGTCCCGATGTTGATAAAGATTGTGGCAGGTTCAAGCTCAAAGATCTGCTCCTCCATGGACTCAAGGAGCTCCGGAATGGTATATCCGCTTATGCCGCGATTGTAGATGACTTTAGATACCCCCCTGCTCATAAGTATCTCATTGATCGGAAAGTGCTCCATAAGAGATGATCCCACAAAGAGGATCTGCCCTTTCTTCGCGCTTTTGTTAAGCTGTCTGTACTTCTCAACCATGTAGCTGTTCATAGTACTCCCCCTAAGCCATCACCCGGCAATCTTTTTCTATATTATACTCTTGCAGGCAAACCCTCAAGTGCTCACTTTACCTTACTTCACATCCCGCAAGGAAAAGAGCTCCCTTAATACCCTGCTCGCCCTCAAGACCTGCAGGAGTGATATAGCTTTCCATATCTTCAAGTTCGGGGGTTTTTATGTAGCCGTTCATATACTCAAGGGTCTTTTCCCTGATCATTGAAAAGAGCTTTTCCACATGCATAACTCCTCCGCCAAGGATAACTCTTCTTGGCGAATAGCAGCAGATATACTGCATGATCGCTTTACCTATATAATCCGCTTCAAGCTCCCAAACCTTCTCATTATCAATAAGTTCAAAAGGCTCTTTTCCGTAGCGTGCCTTAATGGCAGGGCCGGAGGCAAGTCCCTCAAAGCAGTGTTTGTGATAAGGACAGTTGCCCT
>DFGW01000252.1 GCA_002372465.1 Butyrivibrio sp. UBA3740 | reverse complement strand
CCTTGCCAACAAGGAGACCCTTGTGTGCGCAGGACATATCATCATGCCTTTAGCTAAGGAAAAGGGTGTTTCGATGCTTCCTGTGGATTCAGAGCACAGCGCTATTTTCCAGTCCCTTAACGGTGAACCAAAGGACAAGATAGAGAAGATTCTTTTGACAGCCAGCGGCGGACCCTTCAGGGGAAAGAGCAGAGCAGAGCTTGAGAATATGACGGCAGCGGATGCCCTTAAGCACCCCAACTGGGATATGGGACCCAAGGTAACCATTGATTCATCATCTCTGGTGAACAAGGGGCTTGAAGTCATGGAGGCCAAATGGCTCTTTGGCGTGGACCTTGACAGGATACAGGTTGTGGTTCATCCCCAGAGTATTGTCCACAGCGCAGTTCAGTTTGTGGACGGGGCAGTGATAGCCCAGCTTGGAGTTCCGGATATGAAGCTTCCGATCCAGTACGCACTCTTTTACCCGGACAGAAGACCTATGAATGAAAAGAGACTTGATCTGTTTGAGCTTGGAAGCCTGACCTTTGAAAAACCGGATATCGATACCTTCAGAGGACTTAAGCTTGCCTTTGATGCAGCAAGGCAGGGAGGCAGTATGCCAACTGTATTCAACGCTGCAAACGAGATGGCAGTTAAGAGATTCCTTAAGGGGGATATCAGGTATCTTGAGATATACAGCATGATAGAGGAAGCAATGGTAAACCATAAAAGGATTGATAATCCTGATGTGCCTGCTATCCTTGCTGCAGAACAGGAAACCTATGAATTCCTGGGAAAGAAGTACAAAATATAATGGCAGTTAGTATTTTAATTTTTTTCATAATATTCGGAGTGCTGGTAACTTCTCATGAGTTCGGACACTTTATCATCGCCAAGTCAGGTGGGATAAGGGTTAACGAGTTCTTTGTGGGAATGGGACCAACCATTTGGAAGAAACAGAAGGGAGAAACCTTATACAGCATTAAGCTCCTTCCCATAGGTGGAGCCTGTGTCTTTGACGGCATGGATCCTGTGGCAGAGGAGAAGGAAGGATACGATGAACGCTCCTTCTTAAATGCTCCTGTATGGAGGAGAATAGCAACCCTCTTTGCAGGTCCCTTTGCAAACTTTATTATCGCCTATATTCTGGCAGTGGTTCTGGTAAGCTTTTCTGCCTGGGACTTTCCTGTCATCAGTCAGATGACCGAAGAGTCAGCTGCTGCGGAAGCCGGAATGCAGCCGGGAGATAAGATCATAAGTGTTGACGGCGAGAAGGTCTACATGGCCGGTGAGGTAATTCTTATCTCGCAGTTCGCCGAAGGAAGTCCCATGGACATTGTATTTGAAAGGGACGGAGTAAGGCATGAGGTAACTCTTTTGCCCAAGTACAGCGAAGAGGCAGGGCGTTACTACATGGGAATCTATCTTGGCCAATATGGCAAGATAGAAGGTCCGGCGGCACTGAAATATGCCTGGTATGAGGTACGTTACTACTTCAAGACCACCTACAGAAGCCTTGCTCTTCTTGTTAAGGGTAAGCTTTCCAAGGACGATGTTTCAGGACCTGTGGGTATGGTCAAGATGGTGGATGACACCTATGAAGAGGTTAAGCCCTATGGAATATCGGCAGTCATCCTGACTATGCTGTCTTTGACGGTTCTTTTGTCTGTGAATCTGGGAGTGATGAATCTTTTGCCCCTTCCTGCCCTGGACGGAGGAAGGCTTGTGTTCCAGTTCATTGAGGTGATAGTAGGAAAGCCTGTCCCTGCTGAGAAGGAAGGCTTCGTTCACATGATTGGCATGATCCTTCTCATGGGACTTATGGTATTTGTTCTGTTCAATGATATCAGTAAGTTTACAAGGTAACTTCATTGTTAGAACAGGAAAGGAATGACTATGTATAGAGATAATACAAAGGTGATCCATATTGGTGACAGAGTAATAGGCGGAGGGAATCCTGTTCTTATCCAGTCCATGACCAATACAAGAACTGAAGATGTGGAGGCTACTGTAGCACAGATAAAGCGCCTGGAAGAAGCCGGCTGTGAGATCATAAGAAGTACCGTTCCCACACTTGAGGCAGCAAAGGCCTTGGGGGAGATCAAGAAGCAGATCCATATTCCTATTGTGGCTGACATTCACTTTGACTATAAGATGGCAATAGCTGCCATGGAAAATGGTGCTGACAAGATCAGGATAAATCCCGGCAATATCGGTTCGAAAGACAGGATCGCATCTGTTGTCTCCTGTGCCAAGGAGCGCAATATTCCAATCAGAGTTGGCGTCAACAGTGGCTCTTTGGAAAAAGATCTTGTGGAGAAATATGGCGGCGTTACAGCTAAGGGCCTTGTGGAGAGCGCCCTTGATAAGATCGGTATCATTGAGGATCTTGGCTATGACAACATGGTTGTAAGCATTAAGTCCTCCAACGTAATGCTGTGTGTGGAGGCTCATGAGCTGTTGGCGGAGAAATGTCAGTATCCTCTGCATGTGGGAATCACAGAGGCAGGAACGGTTTACGGAGGAAATATCAAGTCAGCTGTTGGCCTTGGAATAATTCTGAATAAGGGCATTGGAGACACCATAAGGGTTTCACTTTCAGGGGATCCTGTGGAAGAGATCAAGAGTGCCAAGATGATCCTTAAGACCCTTGGCATGAGGAAGGGTGGTATCGAAGTTGTTTCATGCCCGACCTGTGGGAGAACCAAGATCGATCTTATCGGACTTGCCAATCAGGTAGAGACCATGGTCCAGGGGTATGATCTGGACATCAAGGTGGCTGTAATGGGATGCGCTGTTAACGGACCCGGAGAAGCCAGAGAGGCAGATATAGGAATAGCCGGAGGAGTAGGTGAGGGACTCCTCATCAAAGGCGGAGAAGTAATAAAGAAGGTCAAAGAAGACGAGCTTTTGTCCACGCTAAAAGCTGAACTGGATGAATGGGAGCAGAGCACTTAACGAGGTATTGTCGAGTTTAGTGCGAGCCCTGGGTGAACACTTAACGAGGTCTTTTCGAGT
>DFGW01000182.1 GCA_002372465.1 Butyrivibrio sp. UBA3740 | reverse complement strand
ATGCAGATCATCTTCCAGGATCCTTATTCATCACTGTCTCCAAGACTTCCTATCGGTGAGATCATCGGTGAGGCGGTAAGAGAGCATAAGCTCGTTCCCGACAGTGAGTATGATGAGTATATTTCACAGATCATGAAGGAGTGCGGACTTCAGGAGTATCACAAGGACAGATACCCCCACGAGTTCTCCGGCGGACAGAGACAGCGTATCTGTATCGCAAGAGCACTGGCATTAAAGCCTGAATTCGTAGTCTGCGACGAACCGGTATCTGCGCTGGATGTTTCAATTCAGGCCCAGATCATCAACCTTCTTAAGAAACTTCAGGAGGACAGGGGACTTACTTATCTTTTCATTTCCCATGACCTTTCTGTAGTAGAGCATATCTCTGATACCATCGGAGTTATGTACCTTGGAAATCTGGTTGAAACAGGAAAAACAGAGGATATCTTCGCTAATCCTCTTCATCCGTATACAAAGGCATTGTTCTCGGCAATTCCAATGCCTGATCCTGATATTAAGAAGGACAGAATTCTCCTTCAGGGAGATATCCCTTCACCTGCAAACCCGCCTAAGGGCTGCAAATTCCATACAAGATGTGCCCAGTGCATGGAGAAATGTAAAGAGGTTACACCAGTGCCTAAGGATATGGGGAACGGACATGTTGTATGCTGTCATTTGTACGAAAACTAATGTTTTAAAAGTACAGGATTTGCTAAAAAAGGCGAACTTTCGCCTTTTTTTATTGGATAAAATACCTTCTGATATGTTAAAATTATAGAAGGGAAAAATATATTTTCAAAAGAGAGAAGAGGGGATTTTTTATGGCAAAAACTATGGCGGAATGGAAAATCGGCGATCCTATGATCAATGAGAATGATTATTGGCAGGATCCCAACTATGTGGCTGAAGATCCGGAGAAAGAAAAACTGGTTCTTGAGCTGGCAACACTTATTACTGACCGAATGGTCAAGAAGATTACAAAGAAGGTTAATAACAGAGATCCTGAATACTGGATGCTTGATCATGTGCTGAACAAGGAACAGGTTAAGTTCTGTCTGAACTTCAAAAAGACGCGTGTTCCTTATTCTATTCCTGAGCTGGCACAGATGAATAACATGTCTCAGGAAGAGTGCACAAAGATGGTTCACGACCTCAGATTTATCGGTATTATTGAGCAGAACAGGGCTAAGACACCTGACAAGCACCTTCAGTATGAGCTTCCTATCTTTGTACCGGGATCAGCTGAGTTCATGATGATGCAGGATAAGATCACTGACGAGCATCCTGAGATGGCAACATTCTTTAACCTTATGACACAGCTTCCCCTTCAGGGAATTACTGAGATGGTGCCTCCCGGAGGTGCAGGTATAGGAATGCACGTTATTCCTGTTGAGAAGGCTATCTCTTTAGAGAATCAGTCCGTTCCTGTAGAGCACCTTTCACGTTGGATCGACATGTATGACAAGTACGGCATTTCAGAGTGCTCATGTCGTAAGCAGCAGGCCATGAGAGGTGAGGGAAGCGGCGAGATCCGCGGTGACTACTGTATCGGTATGGGCGATATGGCTGAGTATATGGATGACCGTGGAATCGGACACTACATCACCAAGGAAGAGGTTTATGAGATCCTTGAAAGAGCTGAGCGTCACGGCTATGTTCACCAGATCACCAATATTGACGGTGAGGGCAAGATTGTTGCTATTTGTAACTGTGCTCCCGGCGTATGTAACGCTCTTCGTACTTCACAGCTCTTTAACACTCCTAACATGTCTGCATCTGCCTACAGGGCGCATGTTGAGAAGGAGAAGTGTGTAGCCTGCGGTAAGTGCGTAGAGGTTTGTCCTGTTGGAGCAGCCAAGCTTGGACAGAAGCTTTGCAAGAAGAACGGTACTGAGGTTAAGTATCCTAAGACAGAGCTTCCGGATAACAAGAAGTGGGGACCACACAAGTGGAACTACAACTACCGGGATGATGCCAAGATCAACTGCTATGACACCGGTACAGCTCCTTGTAAGACAGCTTGTCCTGTACATCTGTCAGTTCAGGGATATATCAAGATGGCTGCAGAGGGCAGATATGAAGATGCTCTTAAGCTCATCAAGCTTGATAATCCATTCCCTATGATCTGTGGTGCTGTATGTAACAGACGTTGTGAGGATGCATGTACCAGAGGAACTATAGATCAGCCTCTTGCTATCGATGAGATCAAGAAGTTCATTGCTTCTCTGGATCTTAAGGCTGATAAGAGATACATTCCTCTTTGCGAGAAGCATGATGGCGGAATGTGGAGTGATGACTACAAGGTAGCAGTGATCGGTGGAGGTCCTGCAGGACTTTCAGCTGCTTATTTCCTTAGAGAGAACGGCTATCCTGTTACAGTATTTGAGAAGGAAAAGAGAGCCGGTGGAATGCTTATGAATGGTATTCCAAGCTATCGTCTTGAAAAAGATATCATTGAAGCTGAGATCGATGTGATCCGTCAGATGGGCGTAGAGTTCAAGTGCGGAGTTGAGGTTGGTAAGGACGTAACCATTCAGGAGCTTCGTGACCAGGGCTACAAGGCATTCTTCATTGCCATTGGTATGCAGGGCGGAAGGATGGCCGGAGTTCCCGGAGAGGATGCCCAGGGCGTTCAGACAGGTGTTGATTTCCTTCGCAATATAAACCAGGATCATTCAATAAAGCTTAAGGGCGATACAGTTGTAATCGGTGGTGGCAATGTTGCTATCGATGTTGCCAGAACAGCTGTAAGAGCCGGAGCTTCCAAGGTTACAATGCTTTGCCTTGAGAGTGAGAAGGAGATGCCTGCAGCAAGGGATGAAGTTGAAGAGGCTCTGGAAGAGGGCATCGAGGTTAAGAACGGCTGGGGACCTAAGGAAGTAGTTGTTGAGAGTGGTCACGTTAAGGCTGTTATCTTCAAGAGATGCACAAGCGTATTTGACAGTGAGCACAGATTCGCACCTAAGTACGATGAAAATGATACTATTGAGATCCCATGTGAGAACCTCCTTCTTTCAATCGGACAGTCGGTTCAGTGGGGAGATCTCCTTGCTGGAACAAAGGTAGAGATCAACCGCAACGGCACAGCAAAGGCTGATGCTCTTACAAGACAGACAGCAGAGCCTGATATCTTCGTTGGC
>DFGW01000157.1 GCA_002372465.1 Butyrivibrio sp. UBA3740 | reverse complement strand
TGTCTGACCACAGTCATGGATATCACATCTTCTTATTATGTGGGAACCCACAGTTTCTTTATCCCAACCCTCATTGACTGCCTGGCAGATTGCATCGCGCTCATTCTGAGTACCACGCTTTATATAAGTTGTGCTGTACTTGTTGTTATTGCCCTTTTGGAAATACTTTCCAAGAGATATTCCGCAGCACTTTGATTCATAGATGTCACAGTCCTCGATAATCCAGCCCTTTGACCAGTGAGGACCGATCATGCCCTCCTGAAGTGCTGTGGGAGGCGCCCATTGGGTAGCAGCGCACCTTACTGTAAATCCGCTAAGAGTGATATAGTTAAGCCCTGTCTTTTCAGGGTAGAAGCATGCCTTTCTGACTGAGAATTCCACATTTTCCTCATTTGGGTCCTTTCCCTGGAAATTGGCATAGATCACAGTATCGCCATTATCCTGGGCAGTATACCAGACGTACTTGGTAAAGTCCGCATCCCAGGATCTGTTATCCCTTTGTGGATGCATGCAAAGAGAAAGGTCAAACACTTCGTACATGGACCTTCCGTCTAAATATATGTCTCCTGTGTGTGGATTCTTATCGGATGACCAGAACCAGTCACCGTTGACTTCATCTGTATAGGGGTTGTAATCTCCAAAGAAGCTGTTGGGAATTCGAACACGCCAGACATTTTCAAAGGCTTCCCAGCCGCTAAGACGCTCAGCACCTGTTATAACAGCTTCTCCTCTGGATGTGCTCACATATCTGATCCTGTCAGTGGCCGTTCCTGAACCTGCAGGTTTTACCCACTCCCTGTATATTCCGGGAGCCACATAAACCGTATCTCCGGCTTTGGCGATAAGAGCTGCTTCCTGGATGGTCTTGAACGGGTGCTCCATGGAGCCGTCGCCACTTCTAAGTACATTTCCCGACACGTAAATCTGCATACTATTACTCCTCCAATCTGCTTCTACTGTGCAAAATGAAAAAATAAAGCTATACTATAGTATACCACGTTTTGGAGGAGTATTTTTATGGGACGTATGAAATTCATCTATGCAATCGCCATTCTTGCCGGCTTTATCCTGGCAGGTGTCATCATAAGCCTTATAAACTCTATGTTCTGACATTTATAAAAGGCCTTTGCCCGATGTTTAGGGGCAAAGGCCTTAGTTACCTTATAATGCTGTCATCTTCTTGTTCTGATACAGATCCGAATCAGCCCTGGCTATGAATGCCTGTATGGATACAGGAGCCTGGTAATCGTACTGGGCGATTCCTATGCTGACATTGATATCATAAGGGGCAACGTCGTTTTCTGTAGCTCTCCTTATGTTGTTCCTGATCTGATCTGCAAGCCATGTGGCCTCTGCCTTGTAAGCCATCTCGGCAACGATCACAAACTCATCTCCGCCATATCTTGAAACGAACATCCTGCTCCTTGGTCCGCCCTGACAGGCTTCTTTGATGGCGCTTGCCACCCTTATAAGTGCCCTGTCACCTTCTGCATGTCCGTAGGCTTCGTTGATATTACGCATCTTATCCACATCCAGCATCAGCAGGAAAAGACTCATTCCCGGCTCTTCATTCTTCATCTTCTGGATAAGATATCTGTACATCTGGTTCCTGTTATTGGTCTGGGTTAAAGGATCAATGGAAATCAGATTGTCCAGAGTTGTGATATAAACATAAAAGGCAGCCAGAACAGCTCCGTAGCAAAGAAGTGGCACCCTCCAGTAAATCGCCTGTAAAACACCAAGGAAAATAGGTGCTGCCGGGAAGATGGCAATCATAAGATATATTCCACGGTCGGCATATCTGTCCTTGTTGAAGTATCTTGAAAAAGCTTTGATGGAAGCAGCAATCATATACCCAAAAGGAACAATGATAAGGAGCACATAGAATTTTCCGTTTACAAGCTTACCGTTCTCATCCACATAATAAACAAGCCCTGTCCAGAAGGCCGATATACAAAGGATCGCGGAAATAAACACAGGAATAGCAAGCAGATGCCTGTTCCTGCTGTTTTCAATAAAGCTGTCCCTTTGCAGAACCTCCGAAACCACAAACCAGTAGTATGATGCCATACTGATAAGAATATAGGTAAAGATATTGGAAATGTAGATCAGGGATACCGAGGAGCCGAACACACCTCCGTCTACCAAAACCCAGAAAATCTCAGCAACAAAGTAGAGCATCAAAATGATTATCATGTTGCCCAGATATATCTGGGAGGCCTGTTTATTAACACCCTTTATGATCTTAAAAAGAATGACTGCCAGCAGCAGAATGCAAAAAAAGTAAGCCTGGCAATAATAAAATACGTAATCCAAATTAATGGCCTCCAAAACTATTGTGTGAAATTCATTGTACTTATCTCAAGCTCCGCTTGCAATAGCTTTTAACGCTTCAAATTCCGAATCATAAACACCACCCATAGCTTCAACTTCCTCCCAGGTATACCAGGAGCCGGAGAGCTGAACTCCCCTGATGGAAATGTCGGTGGCAATGACCATAAACGGCTTGTGATTAACCACAATGTAACAAGTCCTGTTAAGGCCAAAGGGAGTCACAAATACATGTCCCGTATCTATCAGGTGATTAAGCTGATCTATTGTAAGGTTTTTAGATAATGGTACAGTTTTCAGCATAGATTACTTCCTTTATTGGCACGAAAAAAAGCCAAACAGAATACAAATTAATTATACTATCTGGCTTTTTGAGTGTAAATTCGTTTATATTTATTTAAGAAATGGTTCAAATATTATAATTTCTTTCTCCGAAAATTCCGGTTCCTACTCTGACAAAGGTTGCTCCTTCCTCAATGGCAACCTGATAGTCGCCGGTCATTCCCATGGAAAGGGTATCCATTTTAACTCCCGGGATGTCCAAAGCGTTGATGCTCTCCATAAGCTCTTTTAACCCTTTAAAATACACCCTGTTACTCTCGGGATCCTCCGTGTAGGGGGCAATGGTCATAAGGCCTCTTATATTAAGGTGCGGAAGGGTACTTATCTCTTTTACAAAGGAAGGAACCTCCTCTTTGGACAGACCAAACTTGGTGTCCTCATTGGCCATATTGACTTCGATAAGCACATCGATCCTCTCATCAGCCTTGGCAAACTGCTTTTCTATCTCATCTGCAAGCTTCTTGTTGTCAACGGAATGGATCATGCAGACCCTTCCGGGAAGATATTTGACCTTATTTGCCTGAAGGTGACCGATCATATGCCAGTTTAAGGGCTCTGTGATCTCTGTGGTCTTGTCCTTTATCTCCTGAACTTTGTTCTCGCCAAATACCCTGATTCCGCACTCCATAGCCTGTCTTATGTCACTTACGGGTTTAGTCTTGCTCACAGCGATAAGTGTAACTTCGCTTCTGTCCCTGCCGGCTCTTTTGCAGGCCTCTTCTATGTTTTTCTCCACAACTTCAAGATTCTCTTTTATCATGGCAACTCTCCAATGCTAGATTTTTTTTCATGTGTAGTATATCATAAACTTAGGCTTCTGCAATGGGGGTACATTCCAATGAAGGTCAGTGAAATCTCAAACGGTTCCGAGGTAAAAATCCATGCAAGAATTTCAGGACACAGCATCGTTCTTATGACCGAGGCTATTTTTGGTGTTTCAGAAGGGCTTCTTGTGAAACCCATGGAGTATTTTGGCAAATATATGCAGTTCCTTGAGCCCTCCAATGTTGAGATCAGAAACAAAAGAGATGGCAGAGTCTACAAGTTCATGTCAAACAGCATCACACCGGTAAAGACCCGCTATGGCAACTTCCATCTCATAAAAAGCTCTTCTTCTTTAGAGCCTGAGAACTCCAGAAAGGCAGAACGCTTCTATATTGAAAAACTGGGACTTATGTCCATCAACGGCAACAACCAGAATCTCAAGAACTGTATCGTTCACGATATTTCCATGCGAGGAATTTCTCTCATAGTCGATAGGACCACCAATCTAAAGATCGGTGACCACCTGGATGTAATGTTCAGATACGGTTCAGTCTTCCATAACTACGAGATTTCAACCGTGGTTGTAAGGAACTTTATGATCCAGGATAAAAAGGCTGTAGGATGCAGTATCGACAATCTCAACGTGGATTTTATAGGCCTTCTTGTTTCCAAGAAGAATGAACTCACGAAGCTCGATGAAGTTCCTGAGACCAATCTTAATCCTGAGATTTCAGAAAAGCAGCAGATCCTTGAAGTTGAAGAAGATATTGCAAAAGAGCTTATCCCGGAAAGGCCGACCACCATCACTATCGCAGCTAATCAGAGCCCTTACGCCGCCAGCGAAAACAGATCATCCCCCAAGAGCCTTCGGGAGCAGAAAAAAGAAGAAAGAATGGCCAAGCAGGCCAAGGATATAGAAAATCTCTTAGACCTAAGAGACATTTAATGGATTAAAAAAGTCAGTGAGGATGGTCCCCACTGACTTTTATTATGCATTAGAAGCGGATCTGCTTCTCTACCATTCTTACAAACTCTACGTTGTTCCTGGTCTTGGAGAAGAGATTGATGCACTGATCTACAGCGTCATCTGCCTTCATTCCGTTGAAGCCCTTTCTGAGGCTGTTGATAGCAGCAAGTTCCTCAGCAGAAAGAAGAAGATCTTCTCTTCTGGTGCTGGACTTAGGAATATTGATGGCAGGGAAGATTCTCTTTTCCTGGAGCTTTCTGTCGAG
>DFGW01000200.1 GCA_002372465.1 Butyrivibrio sp. UBA3740 | reverse complement strand
AGCCGTTACCTTGACCTGACCCGGGAACGTAATTGAGATGGAGCCTGCATAGGCACACATCATTTTGCAATCACTGGAAAGACAGGGCTTACCTCCGATAAGAATCTTTGGTTTAGTTGGTATCCAGCAACCGGCAGGAACCGGTGTGCAGGGCTGCGGTGTCAAAACTCCCAGGGCTGCTGCCGTAGCAGAAGCTACTGCAGGATTTGCCAGTGATATACACATTCCGAATGGTCCAATGTTTGCAAAACCTTGAGCATCCTGAATGGTTCCACAGGGCTTACCTGAGGCAAGTACCGTTGCCTGGCTGGTAACTTTCAGTGGTGCCGGCGCTGTTCCCATGGTGCACATGCATTGGGCTGTCGCCGTTGTTAACTCACTCATCCTGTTCTTCCTCCTTTCCGGTCAAAGTCTCTACTTCCTTCGCTCCCTCCATGAGGTCTATCTCTCCGGCCTCGAGATGAAGATCACTTGCCCTGAAATATTCCTTGTCTCCTGCTTTGAAATGCAAGATGTGGGGAAGGGTACTTGCATCATCTCTGAACTTCAAGATAAAGCTTCCGTCGGGACCGGCTCTTCCGTAAATAATACGGAAGATTTTGTCATTTAACTTGTGCTCATGTGCAATGGGCTCAGTTAAAAGGACTGCCAGTGATGTAATCTGCTCTTTTACGGTGAAGTAGTCGTAGCGCTCTCCTGCTTCATCCATAAGGGCGTATCTGATATTATCCAGAATCACACCACCTCCTGCGGTCAGTGGTAAGAGGTTCATTCTGTGTTCCTCCTTCTTACTCACCGCACTGTGGAAAAGACCTATCGGGCGATCAGTACATATCGCCTCGATGTACTCCAGCTCGGAAAGGGTTCCATAAATTTTAAGCACTTCGCCTCCCTGACGATTTTTCTCTGATGGCATCAGGAAAATATCCATCATGGGAAGTTTGGGATCCAGCTTTTCACATATCACGTTCACATCCGTGTCATCATATCCGCGAACACTTATGTTCATAAGAAAGTCTTCTCTGCCCAGATTCACGAATACGTAAACACCTTCGCCTTTTTTTAAGGGAGCTGCCTGCTTCCCATCTATGGCGAAACGGACGGTGGGTTCCGAGATTTCTTTTCCGTTAGTGGTATCAAGAAGTCTCACGGCCAGTGATAACTTTGCTGTAATCACAGTTGTCACTTCGCTTTATCCCCCCTTTCTTCACCTGTAATTCCAATCTCGAAGCTCGCATCAGTAACACGAGGTGTTTCAATGATCTCACCACTTGACAGGTATACGGGAGCCGCCCTGTAGAACAGGCTAAGCTGATAAGGCTTATTGATTGCCTGCCACACCCTTACCTTCTCCTCCAGACTTATCTTCGCCTGAGACAGTACTATCGGAGGTTCCTGCGTGTCGAGCCACGTTTGGAGCTGATTGGGAAGGACCGAACTGTTATCGTTTACGATCTGCGCTATCTTCCCGACGATTTTCTGCATATCCGAATCCTTAAGGCCCATCTGGCCGGATCCGTTTATAAAGACCATGTAATACAAAGCATATGGTCTTGGCGGTTTCGTTATCTGTGCCCTGCCCTTCTGAATGTACCTGTTGGTGGTAACCTCCACATCTTCCCTGATATCGTAGAGGTAAAGGCCTACCAGGTAGTCAACATCCTGAGATGACGGTGACGAGATCTCGATATTGTTGGGAGAAGGTATAGGTTCAGGACACATCTTTTCCCTCAGAGTTTTTACGATATATGCACTTACATCCGATATAATTGGATAATCAGCCATCTAATAACTCCTTTATTCCTTGAAGAATTCCATGAGTGTCTCTGTAAACTTTTCAACCTTGGACTGCATTGCTGCTGTCAGACAGATTGCATATTCTGTATTGTTGAGGTATTCCGCATCACACTTGAAGTAGTTCCTGGAATCATCCTCTAAAATGTATAGGAACTGGCTGTATACTGCCTTTCCAAACATCTTCTCCGGGTCTGATGAAATATCCTGCTTGTGCATCTCATCACTGCCACGCTTAAATATATATACGAGTGAACCCTTGGTCATAGTACCAATTGCCTTGGTATTATCATAAAAATATCTGAAAGCCGTACAATTTGATACTGTGTCAAGGTTCATATACTCAGTGGTCTTGCTGTCAGGATACTGTCTGAAGGTGTATTTGTTATTGCCCTGCAACAGTCTCATCATCAAGGAGTTAAGCAGTGTATCTGCTGCGGATATTCCGGATTTTGAAAGCCTTGACAGTGTTGCTGCCACAACAGCCAGTTCATCGTCACTCATCTCATCCAGACTCTTTCCGAAAAGAGCTTCCAGCTGTGCTAAAAGTCCGTCCGCATCCAGCTTATTCTTTCCGTTAAGTCCGTCAGCAGCGTTCTTGGCGTCGTTGATACCTGCCAGGGTGTTTGCTGAAGCTCCGCTGTCAGCTGCCTTTTTAGCAAGGGCATCCAGTGCATCCGCATCTCCTACTTCTGCAAGGGCTCCGGCTATTCCGGCAAGGTCTGCGTTGGCGTTATCTGCCAGTTCGCTCATGGCCTTGTCTACCAGCTTATCTGCCATGTTTCCGGCATCACCTGCTCCGCCTGTTTCTTTATTGATATCCTGGTCAACAGCAGCTATCTTGGCATCGTAGGCCTTTGCTCCTGCCAGGTCGTTGTTATCAAGGCACTGATCTCTCTTTTTCTGAAGCTCTTCCTTCTTGGCCTTTAAGGCATCAAGCTTGGATCTTAAGTTCTCATCGGAATCTATGATCTTCTGAGCCTCTTCCTTGAGCCATACGATATGTGCCTCAATGGAGGAGGTGGAATAGGTCTTGTAATCATCGTCCGGCACCTGGGTCTTGAGAGCTTCTGACCAGTCAATTCTCTGATATACATATTCAAGACACTCTTCTGCATCTTCCCTTTGGCGTCTTGACTCTATCAGGTACTGAAGTATGGCTCTGTCTGCCTCTTCAGCGGCTTTCTGGTCCTCTAAATAGCTCGTCTTGGCTCCTGCTGAAGAAAGAAGTGAATACTCTGCTCCGGGGCCACCGGTGGCTGACTGGGAATACCTGTTGCTTGCCATATCAAGAAGGGAACTCTTTAAAAGATTAAGCTCTCCCTCATCATCTGCTATGGTGTTATCCCTGATGTTTGTTGCGTGCTTCAGGTACTCTATCGGACCTCCTACAGTTCCACCGGAAGCTGTAGCTATAACCTGTGATGAATAATCGTAAATAACGTGTCCTAAAATATCGTCTGAATCCACCAGTGCCTTTGAAAGGTAAGAGGTGTAGCTGTCTGAACAGTTGGACATCGCACTTCCGATGGAATCAAGCAAAGCTGCATCTGCGCTGAAGGGATATTCTGAAGGAGCTTTGTCGTAAACATAATCTTCGTTTTCTTCGTTGGCTTCCTCAGCTCTTTTCTGCTTATCGTATTCATAGGTCTCAAGGACTGTCCACCAGCCGGAATCGGAGCTTGTTATTCCCAAAAGCCTGAACCAGGTCTGGATAAAGGCTGTTGCCGAATTCATTCCGGTGAAGTTATGTTTAAGTGAATCCTTGAGCTCTTTGTTGTATTCCTTGTCATCTGTACCACTCTCACTGCTGGAATCCTTAAAGTCTCCGTATGGAGTGTAGTAGCTTCCGGAAGAAAGTGTGTAGAGTGTGTTCAAAAGATTGTCATCCAGCTCTGCCAGTCTTTCCATGATCAGAGCTCTTCTGGTGGCATCCACCTTCTCCATCAGGTCATATATGAGCTTGGCCTCGTCTTCGTTTCCTGCAGCCTTGTAAGCGATATATGCATCGTTTAAGTTCTTTAACTGCTGATCACACTGATCAGTCTGTGAATCCCGAAGGTTTAAGGAAAAGAAGGTGCTAAGAAGCTGATAGTAATAAACATCGCTTCGAAGGTTTCCTGACTCATTTGAGCCCCTGTTTTCAAGGAACTTGTCCTGTGAAATACTGGTGGCTGACTGGGACTGGGTGTACTGGGTCCTGATGGGCTCCAGCTCCGGAAGTGAAGAAAGGTCGTAGGGGTCCGGAATATCAAAAGGATTGATCCCCGCCATGGTCTTTGCATCCCTGAGGACGCCGTCAGCGCCGCAGTAGTGGGTGACATACAAAGGATTGATGGTATCAATACTCTCCGGAGTTCCCTCCTCGGAAATACCCTTTACGCCATTTTCCACATCACCTACAGCAAACCACTGTCCGTCAGAAAGCTCTGACTTGTAGTAGATATTTTCCTGACCGGATTCTGAAGCGGAGGTCTGGGCCTTTTCATAGAGCTGGTCCGTCAGTGCATCCTTGTGGACGATATAGGTTCCTATGAAAAGAACCGAATCCTCCACGGTGGTCTTTGAAGCAAAAACCTGATAGGTTATGGCCTGGTCCGGATCAAATATAGCTTCCGAAGCAATGGTCTTTCCAAAGATCACTGCCATAAACGAAGCTATCAGCACCAGGGCTATGGCTCTTTTTATGAACTTTTCCGGTATTCTGAACCTGTTTCTCATTCACCCTCGTCCTCTTCTTTCAAAACAACACCATTTACCGCATCAAATCTTGCCTTGAATACAACAGCTCCCGCATCATCATAGAATTCAATCTTAAGCTCATCCAGGGACTGCTTAAGTAGTGTTATATATTTGAGTGGCTTAGTGATATCTGTAACTGCATCTCCTCCAAGGGCCTTTCCGTCTTCTGTAAGAACCTTGAAGCTCTTTATCCTGTCTTTTTCCTCTTCCATCTTGAAGGTAACTTCCACAAGTCCTGTGGTGTCGGAAACTACCATCTCATAGGTTCCTATCTGGTTAGGATCCTTTCTCTTGATGTCAAAGCCTGAGGTAATGGTCAGAGGTCCTGACTCAACGGTAGGGTCGATGACACAGTCATCAATAAACTCGTCCCCGTTGTAAAGTCTTATCTTGGCTTCATCCACACTGTCAAAGGAAAGCATCAGGTGCCTTAGTTTCTTGTCTTTGGGAAGTCTTTCTCCCACCAGTACGTTGTTTACCCACAGCTCGTAGTCAGATATCTCAACTACGAAGTCATCGGGAATCTTTATGGTCAGTTCAAACTCCTGATTCTGAATAATGGACTTTAATGTGTAGTAAGCCCCATCAGCAGTGTTCTTCTCAACGTAGCTCTCGCCCACCACTGCAGTCTGCATATCTGCATCTGTTCCGGAGAAGAATGCGCTCACTCCTCCGCAGGTAAGTCTGTCGAAGGAATAAAGTGTGGTGGTGTACAGCTTCATTGCATCCAGCATGCTGTTCTGAAGCTGTTCGTAGCTGTCCATTGCTGAGTCGTACTCTTCGAAGGACAGCTCTCCCATCCTGTTCCTTAGTTCGTCCTTTTTAAGATTCTCTTCTGCATCAGCTACATCCTTCTGATACTGTTTATACGAATTACGGACAGAAATGTAATTATTAAAAGCTTCCTCTACGCTGTTATCCAGATCTTTTTTGGCGCCGCGCTTGTCGGTCACGGCTCCGGCGTAGTCCAAAACATTCTGATAAAGTACGTAAGGGTCATCATCGATGTATCTTGTACCATCCATGTTTCCCTTGAACCACAGCCTGGGGATCTTGATGAAAAGAATTCTCTTCTTGCCCTTCCAGTAGCTGTCTATCTTATCAAGGAATGATTTATAGTCCTTCTTAAATGCTTTCTTGTTTATGCTCTCGCCGTTTAGTGCGGTGTTAACATATGATGCTATCCTGTTGTAATCACCGCCGTATTTCTTCTTCATGAGCTTGGCGTTGGTCTGTAGCTCTGCCCTTGCGGTTGACTCTGCTATACAGGCTTCGTAGTAGCCTTCGTCCCTGTCCTCTGCGTACTGCATCAGGGCATCCAAGCTGTCTCTTTCAATTACTGCTTCTATGAAGGGTGTCTCAAAGGAGTAGCCTGTGGTGACATCGATTCCTATCATGTCTGTCATTTTTTTAAGATCTGCTTCCAGGATTCTTCTGTCGGAAGCTATCCTGGTGTCCAGAGCCTCAATCTTTTTCTCAAGCTTATCTATGTCTGCCTGATTGGCCTGCCCAATCCTGAGCTTTGCCTCGTTCTTGGCAAGTCCTTCTTCATAGGTAGTAAGTCTTTTCTGGTTAAAATCCAGTGTCCTTTGAAGGACCACTATCTCTACGAAGAGATTGTTTACCTTTTCAGATATCTCAAAGGTCTTGTCCTGAACCTTGTGCTGGGCTATCTGTATCTCATACTGAAGAGAAACAGGCTTGTACTGGAATTCGGAAGCCTCGGAAAAGTCCGGTGTCTCCGGGAATTTGAAGCTAAGCAGCGGCGACCATCTGAACTGCTTCATGGATGACTCTTTGAGCTTGATGGCCTTTACAGCAGACTCATAATTGGCCTGCTTGGATTCTACTGAGGACTCGGCGCTCTCATAAGCATCAGAGTTCTCAATTGCCAGTGACCTGCAGCCCTTCATGGTAAGCGTCTTGTTCTGGGGAAGGGCTGAAGCTGCATTTACGGTGCCTGCAGGATTCATCGGCGCAAGAAGAGACGCTGTCAGGATCGCTGCCATTGACAGCGACAGCAGCCTTGCTGAAGGATTCAGTTTTCCCAAAGCCTTATGTACTCTCATCCTCTGCACCTGTTAAATAGTAAAAGTTAAAGGTATCATCGTCCTCTTCGTCACTGACGAAGGAGTAGATTATGTCTCCTCTTCTGAAGGAGTGAATATATACTACGTACTCTCTGCTAAAGCTCTTTACCTCAGCCACATCTGAAAAGACCTGATCCAGCTCCATGGGTATGTATCCCCTGGCATTGACTTTCGTCTCATTCATCTTGTTAACGGCTATAGCCTCAGGAAGGATAACTCCTGAATTGCCCTCGTATATCGGATCTCCGAAAGCCTCCGAAACTTCCTCCAAGGTGTCCAGGGTATCGGTTCCCATCCTGTAGTAATCTGCAAGGACATATACAGAATCAACCTTCTCATCATCATCGAGGGCATCACTGTCGCTCTGGGCGTGGTAAAGTGCTCCGATCCCGTCCATTACTGCTACGGATTCACGATTGGCAGTGTAAAGATCCACATGTCCCTTGTAGCATTCAGCCACTTCCGCAACACTCTTGCCTAAAAGCTCACTGTAAACAATGCAGTCGCTTGCAAATGTGCCGTTATATAACTCGTTCTCGCCGCTGTCATACAAAACACCAGTGCCATTTTTCATATTCTTTGAGAATTCGCCCTGATACTCTCTGGAGCCATCCTCTCTGTAAAGAGTTCCTTCTCCCTCATAAAGATTATCGTGGAAGGTACCTCTGTAGTGGATGTTTCCATCCTCATAGTACTGGGTTCCGTTGCCCTCATACTTGTTCTGGTCAAAGGTTCCTTCATATACCATGTTGCCGTCGGGATTATAAAGGGTTCCTTCACCGGTGACATAGCCCTTTCCCACGTTCCCGTCATAGGCCAGATAACCGCTCTTTCCTGTTATCTTTACATGGCCCTTGGCAGTTCTTAGTCTGAAGGCGTTGTACTTGTAAGTAGGAACTCCATCTTCTGAAAAGCGCTTGAAGATGGTTGTCTCAGTGGTGATGTACCAGATACTTACAACTCCCACGATGATTACCAGAGCATACATAAGTCTCTTGGATATCATCCATCTGCCAACGGTATAGTAGTCTTCCTTGTTTCTTGGCTTTACACCAAGGAGACTGGCAAAGAAGTCTCTTATCTTGGCTACTATCTTGGTCTTTATGAAGTTCCAGTTGGTCCACAGCTTAAACTTGGTAACAAGTCCGGTCATTTTGGACTTGATAGTCTGGATCAGAATACCAAGAAGGCCATTTCCACTACCCATTCAAATTACCTCTCATATATCAAAGGTGAAGAAGCTTGTAACTGTCATCTTCTATGCTCTCATTAAGGAACCTGTCGGATTCAAATACATACCACTTGATAAGGTTGTCATCCGGTGTATCCTTTAATATTTCCGAGAACCTTGTTCTTGCAATATAGAAGTCCTTCTCGTAGAAGGAATCCAGTGCCTCGTTGAAGCGCTGCAGAGTCTGAAGTCTTTCGCTTCTGATATTAGCAGGATACGCATCCAGAACCTCGTAGAGCTTTACCATCTCTCCTTTGCAGGAATTTCCTGCAAAACCTAT
The DNA here is from genome assembly GCA_002372465.1 of Butyrivibrio sp. UBA3740. Classification (GTDB taxonomy): domain Bacteria; phylum Bacillota; class Clostridia; order Lachnospirales; family Lachnospiraceae; genus Butyrivibrio. Next base: position 3,494 of record DFGW01000200.1, on the reverse strand, counting down.
AAATCTGAGTGGCCCTGTGACGTTCTCACTTTCTCTTACTCCGCCTGTGATAACAAGTCCAAGTCGTTTGTCTGTAATAAACCAGCTTATCTTGTTGATAAGCTCCTGATCGTTGGAATGAAGATAAGTAGTTGCCTCTTCCTCAGTTCCCATTACTCCGAAATCACATTCATCCTGATACAGGATGGTAGTGACGATACTCTTGTCGGCATTTCTTATATTCCTGTTGTAGAGATCTGTAAGGAAATTGACCGTCTCTCTTTCCTTTTCACCAAAGAGCATCTGGAATCTCGAAAGATCCGGAGCCTTACCAACGATGATGCACTGATGATCCTGCTGATACTCTCCTATGCTCTCTATAACCGTATCAAGTCTCTTGATTCTTCTTCCTTCCTGAAGATCCAAAGAGAAAAGACCTACTGTTCCTTTCAGGTGCTTGTGGGCACTGCCCTGAACCTCCATGATGGAGTTAAGTCCAAGAAGTTTTTCTACATTCTTTGGAGCAAATTTGTAATATGCTTCCAGAGTTCGCAGCTTAATATACTCGATCTCATCTATTCGCTTATGGATCTCCGTAATGGAGTCCCACATGTCTTTTACATCCCTGCCAAGGATGACCGGTCTGTCAGGAAGCTCGCCCCCAAGTGCTGTAGTTGAAAGAGCATCCTCCAAAACTGCCAGATCCCTCATATGGAAGTACCATACCAAAACCACAAGAGCACTTCCCAGGGCATATATCACAAGGAACAGGATGAATATGGATCTGTTATCAACAAATACCGATCCATCTGTAGTTGTGCTGTTGGTGATGCCAACAAAGGCATACTGGGGAACGGAATTCCCAACAGATCCTGCTACAGCTCTGTACTGCTGACCCTCGATGACGAAGTCCTGGGCTGTATACTTCTGACCCCTGTACATGTTGGAAGTCAGGTTTGCAAGATCCTGTCCGTAGATCTGCGTCATGTCCTGCAGATTTCTGCCGCTACTGCTGACGCATACCATGTTGTCTCTAAGTCTATATACGAATACGTCATAAAAAATGTCATTATTTCCTTCTCTTTTTGCAAATTTGCAAAGAGAATCTTTGATCTCCATATACCTGTCCATGTCGTAGGTCTCCGGATCGTCATAGTCCAGGTTATCTACAACGCCTGACTCATCGGCAAGCCCCAGCATTGAGATAACTGCAAATCTCGAATGCTCTGTCTCCCTTGCCTTGAAGTAGTGGTCAGCTATGGTATAAACTCCGGCAAATACGATAACGAACAGAACGCCCTCTGCTATGAGCAGATAGTAAAAAGATCTGTTTCTGTTTTCGAATGCCCTGATTATCCAGTAAAGGAGAATGAACCATATAAGAAGGCATCCCACATACCAGATGATATAGATGGAATAAAGACCAAACAGCTGTCCAACTGTAAGCTTAACATCGGAGATCAGTGATCTTATAAAGGAATCAACGACAAAGACCCCGTTCGGTGCATCTGCGTCGCTCCTAAGGTATAGCTGTCCCTCGCGGTAAAGAGCATCTGCATAAAACCTTCCGCCTACAGCATTCTTTGAGCGAACAAGTTCAACCTTAAGAGCATCTGAATTGGTAGCCTGAGGGTCCCTGAGCTCATCATAGCTGATGCAGTTAACCTTTACAGCGCTTCCGTTATCGGAGAGCATGGTCATGAAAAGACCTGTTCCCTCTGCGGAAAAACCGCTGACTATTTCATCCTCATTAGTAGCGAATTTATTGGTGGTGGCAAGAAGGCTAAGTTTGTTATCAAGCTTAACTATCCTGTAGGTAGCAACGCTCTCTATGGCATCGCTATCATTGGAGTTTTTGTCCTCCACCTCCATGAATCCCGACAGTACTGCGTAAACATTTTGTTCATACACAGAAAGCCCTAACACTCTTGTATCCCCAAGGCTTTTTGAAGTGAACATCCTGGAAACATCGCCCTTTGTGTTCATCTTCATGATAAGGCCCTCGCCCTTGATATTCTGGGCATAGTAGATATCACTCCCGTCTACTGCATACTGGGAATATGTAGTACATTCAAGGTTTATCGACACCCTGTTCATCAGTACAGAGAAAATAAACAGAGAAATCGTAAAGCTTATAATATACAGGATTATTGTGATTCTTCTTCTTAAACTCATCTGAGCCATGCTACAATCTCTCCCTATTGCAACAAACTTTCTGTTCCAATTTTCTTAAACGTGTTAAACAGGAGTCTAAACCAGGAATTACCTCCAAAAATTGCTCTTGATGCTATGATGCTTAATGCAAATATCGCCAGTATCAGGCTGATCCAGAACAGTACACCGATTATGGTGTCGGCATTTCTCTTTATCCAGAGCTTGAAAAGAAACCAGGGTGTGATCTTTTTATTGGTCACTGCAGCAATTGTTATGTCCCTGTACAGATCTGTGAATCTGTGATAGCTGCCATTGGTAACCTTTTTATCAAGCAGATAAAAGCTTGTCGCCTTCTGTCCTGACTTTGGTCTTAAAAGCTCTAACAGGATCTTTGCACAGATATCTGTACACTCAGCCTCGGTTATATCGGGATTTAAGTCCTTCAGATCCATTTCGTAGCCCAGATATACCGAACCGTCACTGGACAGATTCAGCATCCCTCCTGAAAGGAGCAAATATAAAATTGGATATGGGAGGTCTGACGTGATGCATGAAAGAATAACATTGATGCATATGTCTTCACACTGAGCAAGTGTCAGAGACTCCCCCTCATAGAAATCAGCTAAAGGCCTCTCTTTGTGATAAGGGAAAACCAAAACGTGCTTATCTGCTACAGCAAAATCATCAACAAGGCTTTCTTCCCCTCGCCTGTCCGAAAGTTTAAAGAGCTCTAAGACTTTCCGGACCATATCGTGCTGATGAACAACTATCACCGTATACAGGATCCCGCCGGCAGAGGCGAGATCTCTGCATATATAGCAGTCATTTACTTCCCCTATACTCTTGGTAGCAATGGGCAAAAGCTGCATCTTGCCGGATTCGTAGATCATTTACTAATCCTCTCAAAGGTTGATGTCCGGAATCTTTACAATAGGTTCTTTTTCCTGTTCCTCTATGCTGCCTGCATCATCTGATGCGGCTGTTGACTTAACAATTGCATAGGCATATGTGCAAACCATAGGCATATCCGAGCAGTAGATACGGATCTCATATACGCCTTCCTTGGAAGGAGCTGTGTATACACCGTCGGTTGTAACTTCACCACTGCCTGCCGCTGTAAGTTCATAGGTTATGCTGCAGGGATCCATGTTGTTAAACTGCACGCCGAAGTAGTAGTTCTCTCTCGGTCTCATGACTACTGTAGGAGTCTTGGCTGTAATGGACTTGCCATAGTAATCTGCTGCCTCCAGCTCTTCTCCTGAAGGGAACTTGATGGCAACCCATCTGTAGGTGAGGACCAGGAAGTCCACATCACGAAGAAGTCTCGCCGCTACAACAAAGCTTCCCTTGTCATTAAGCAC
>DFGW01000032.1 GCA_002372465.1 Butyrivibrio sp. UBA3740 | reverse complement strand
TGACTTTTAATAGTTAGTCTTTTTATTTATGTTAACAGAGCCGGCGTAGATTTATGCGCCGGCTTTACTTACAGGGAAATCAAAATATATATCAGGATAGGGCTCATCAGCCAGGGTGAAGTGCCACCACTCGTTTTCGTAGGGGGCAAAGCCGGCATGGATCATAACATCCCGCAGCAAAGCGCGGTTTTGGCGCTGCGCATCCGTAAGACCCGGGTGCTCATAATGACTGATATCCCCGAAGAAGTCAAAGTATCCGCCCATATCAACGTCCCTTGCCAGGGACATATCAAAGAGCGTCAGGTCAACGGTGCTTCCCCTGCTGTGGCCGGAGTGCTCCGCAATAAAGCCCAGGTCAAAGAGCTTTTCCTTGGGAAGCTCAGGATAGAAGACCTGCTTCATGCGCATGTCGCTCAAGTCCTTAGCCCATCTCACGAAATGGTCAACAGCGCGCTGGGGTCTGTAGGCATCGTAAATCTTAAGCCGAAACCCCTTCTTTGCAAATTCATCGCTGGCAGCCCTTAGGGCAGTAGCAGCTTCTTTTGTTAAAAGAGCAGTGGGCTCTGTATAACCATCTATCCTGTCTCCGATAAAATTGAAAGTCGAATAGTAACGTATCTCCAAGATCACATCAGGGACTGTCTCTGCGATCTCCACAAATCCCGAACGGTCCATAATGTTCATTTGATTTTTGGTTTTTTCCATGATCATGCCCCCAAAATCGAACCGATGATAATTCCCAGCCAGGTACCTATCACATAGCCGAAGGTTCCAACCAGCATACAAGGGCCAACAAGCTTCGTCCAGCCCAGGGAAATGGCCATTCCTGCCGCGGTGGTGGGGCCTCCTATATTGGCATTGGAGGCCAGGATGATGTCCTCAAGATCTATACGAAGGAGCTTTCCAAAGCCAAAGCAGAAGACCATGTTAAACAGAACCAGGATAAAGCAGAACAGCAGAAGGAGCGGAGCGTTTTGGACGATCATGATGATGGAGGCAGGAACACCGATGACAAAGTAGAACAGGTAGATAAGCCAGGTCCCGATCTCCTTGGCGCCGTGCATCTGCTTTGCCTTGTCTTCGAAGAAGGAGGCGAACACCATTGACACATTGGTGATCCATACATACTGGCTTCCGAAGAAGGTGTTTAGCATTTTCAAGAAACCATTCCCCGTAGGGATGATCCCTGCAAAGAATCCGGCGATGAGTTTTGAAACTGTAACAACTATAGCAGCGTATGCAAGACAGGCAGCGATGTCTTTTAAGGAGATGTCGTGACGCTCCCAGTAGCTTGCTGCCAGGGTCTTATCCTCTTTATCCGCCCCGGCCTTTTCCACCTCATCAATGTGGGGGTGGGTGTAATGTCTTTTGAAAAAGGCGCTGGAAGCGATTCCCAGAAGTATCATCAGATAGATGGCCATGTTCAGGTTGTCTGCCACGGTGGTGGCTGAGATCAGGCTTCCGCTTACATTGAAGGCATCGGCAATTGCAGTAAAGTTCACTCCTCCGCCGATGTAGGAACCGGTCATCATGGCTGCTACCCCCGGAAGACCTTCTATAAGCCCTGATAAAAGAGCTGTTCCCACAAGGGCACCGGCAAAGGTCCCGGCGGCGCCTATGAGAAATATAAGCAGGAGCTTTCCTGTTTCACGCCATATCTTTATGACATTGGCATCCAGAAGAAGGAGAGGTATTGCCAAAGGAACGGCGTAGCCCCAAACTATGTCGTCAAAGACAGGAGTACTGGTGGGGATAATATTAAAGTTTGTCAGAAGGACTGCGATAACCAGAGTGATTATGGCACCTGTCAGCTTGGAAGCCCATTTGTATTTCTGCTCCAGATAGATGGCCAGAAAGCTTGATAAAAACAGTATTGATAAAAGTGCCCAGTTGTTATCCGGTGCAATAAGCGTGTTCATGGCAGACCCTCATTTCTTTTACGCAGTATTTATCTTGGTTACATATAATTATCCATCAAATCTTTGTTTTTATAAATTAAGATTTTATAAACTTGAGGTTTACTTTTTTTAACTATATGAGAATACGCTATATGGTATAATTGTATAAGAGTGTGGTAATTTGGAAAACCATGCAGATATGGACTTTTGGAGGAAGATAATATGCCGGGAGGAAGAAGTGATCTTAACGAACAACTATATTCTGATATAGGTGATACAGGGGATGGCCGTGAGCTGGATATGAATGAGCCGGCTTCCTTTGATATGGGCATGACGGATGATAAGGATACTGAAGTTGATGTCATGAATACAGAGCCCACAACTGACTCCGAGGAAGAAGAAAAGGCAAATGCGCAGCTTGGGGAAATATCCAAGACTTTGGCTACACCGGTCCATGCAACCGGCTCCATGACTGAAGCCCACAGGCTTGTAGAGGAGAAGAAGGCTGAGCTCCTTGATACAAGGGTTACCCGATTCTTCATTCCGACCAAGGATGGAGAGAGGATCACTGCGGTTAAAAGATCTATCAGAAATCTCTACGATGCCATGTATTATGACATGCCAAAGGATAAGGAAGGGTATGCTGAGCAGCTTATGAAGATAAGGGGCGCATACACAGACCTGATCCAGAGCTGCGACACCTATATAAGCTACATTGAAGGAAGCGGAAAGGGCAAAAAAGGCACAGGCAAGATCCGCCTTGATCTGACCAGGGAGATAATGGATCAGAGCATTAAGGAACAGGCTGTTTTTGAACTTCCTTCCGACACCCTTTATGAGGACAGCAGGACCAAGCATTATTGGGCTGAAATGTTTGATGAGGCCCGTTCCGAATTTATACCCAAAGGTGAAGTGGAAGATGCAAAGGCCGAGTCTGAAGAAAGAGATCAGGCAGGAGGTCAGCAAGAAAACGAAAATGCCAACAGGCAGATATCTTCCAGCAGGATCGCCGAAAAGCTTGGCATGCAGGATATGGTGGCCAGGGCTGAGAGAGAAAGTCAGGAAGAGAGTGAGGCTACAGAAGGCAGCGCCACCAACAATGTGACTATTGAGGCTGTTGCCGGCAAGACCATGGCAGAGCTTATAGAATCCGCAGGGTCTGAGGGCGCCTCTGTAAGGCTTGCCGACAGTGCCATTGGCAAGCTGTATCAGCTTCAGATTTTTGACCTTATCACCGGCCAGAGGAACAGAACCGTCAATGACTACGTTCCAACCTATGAAAAGACCGGAGACAAGGAATATACCATAACCTCCATAAAAGCCATCAACAATGTGGCTGAGTTTAATTCTCCCAATATCAATCTGGACGATATAGGAGAAGGAAGAAGCCCTCTGACAGATTCCCAGGGCAGAATCTCAGTGCCTTTCCTTCCCTGGAATTTCTACGACAGGGTTATGTCTTTTGACCCGTTCCAGGTATTTGAAAGCCAGAGGGATGTCCTGAACAACCACGAGCTTTTGACTCTTGGGCCAAGGATCTCAAGAGTACAGAACGAACTAAAGACAAATGTGGATGAAGGAAGGATCAAACTTCTTTACACTGACAGAGACTGGAGAGAAGCTCGGGACGAACTGGTTGACCTTCAAAGACAGGGGCAACTTGCCAGAAGCTATATTCCGCTGGACATGCTTTAAGAAGAAACGTAAAGGCTGACCTATGATTGATGACAGAGTATTTTTCCTGTACGAGGACAAAAAAGGCACACCCTATGCAGACTACAAGGAACATTTAGAGGAGTATACTACGCTCCTTGATTTTCTTGTGGAAAAAAGTATTGAGCTAAGGGCTGAAAAAGCGAACTACCTCTACATGCCCGGCGCCATGATGTCCGAGGAACAGGCTCAGAATTACTATGAGGCTGATTACCCACGTCGCCGTGAGAGCGCCTATAATTCCACTTGGGCAAAAGAGCTTGAGGAGGCTCTGGACCACATCAGAAGCAGGGAAAAGGCAAGCAAAAAGGTAAACCTTCCCCTTAAGAACCTGAGGGAAGAGTTTGACTTATCCCTCTTTGAGGAGCTGGCAATCCTTCTGGCACTGGGACTTTCCATGGATATCAATCGAAGGAACCTCTATGCCTTCATAGCAAATGATGCCACCCTGAAACACCCTACCACAGGTGTGCTTTACTGCATCTATCAGATCATAAGCAGGGAACAGGATCTTACCATCCTGGATTCCTTTGTGGATAAACTGGGAAAGATGAGCATTTTCTTTTTCAAGAATATGGACAGCACCACGGGAAAGACATCTCTTTTAGATACGCCTTTGATACTTCGCGACGATGTCCAGAGATATATTCTTTCGGGAAAAGACTTTGATCATCCCATTCCATATACAGCCTGCTACCCGGCGGGAAAAGAAAAACTGGAGATCTTCAGGGATGCCATCAGACCTGACATGAAGGGGGAGGGCATAGTTTATGTGTCTGCAACTGACCCTGAGGATGTGCCGGCTTTTTTGGCGCGGCTCAATGACAAGGGCATACTGATACTGGATGCGGACACGCTTTTCCTCGATGTGAAAAAGGCGAAAAACATTTATTACAGCTACACCTTTGCCCACGCAATGGGAGGTCTTTTCCTGCGGGCAAGACTTACAGGGCAGACCCTGGCAGTAAGGCTTAGTGATCCCGACATGGGACTTTGCGAGGCATTCTTTGATGTGATCATGCGCTTTCTGCCCGGAAGAATTTCTTTTGTCTTCGGTCAGGACAAGCTTCCCACCATATTCCTTTCAACGAGATTTTCCATTTCTTCCATGACCCTTCCCACCCCTGATGTGGAGGAAAGGGAGGCAATCTGGAATCATTTCCTGCAAAAAGAGGGGCTTTCCGTGTCCGAGGATATCAACATCGCAGACCTGGCGGACTGCTACGAGCTGTCCTACTCCAAGATCAGGTACGCAGTTTCTGAAACCGCGAGAAAGGCTGCATGGCAGGGCAAAAAGACCATTGATTCATCAGAACTTAAGGAAGAGCTGCGTCACATGGGTGAAGCGGGGCTTATGGACCTGGCGGTCTACATCCCGCCTGTTTATTCCATAGACGACCTTCAGGTGGAGGATCTTGAAAAGCGCATTATCCTCACAGCCTGCAACAGATTCAAGATGCGAAACCGTGTGGAGAAAAAGCACGGAATCAGAAGAAGCGGAGCCTACGGAAACGGCGTATCGGTGATACTCTGCGGACCACCGGGTACCGGCAAGACCATGGCTGCACAGGTCATGTCAAAAGAGCTGTCTCTGCCTCTTTACCGTGTAGACCTCTCCCAGGTAATTTCCAAGTATATTGGCGAGACCCAGAAAAACCTAAATGAGATCTTTGAACAAGCCAGAAAGACCAACGTCATCCTGTTCTTCGATGAGGCGGACGCACTGTTTGCAAAGCGTACCGAGGTGACGGATTCCAACGATAAATATGCCAATGCCGAGACAGCCTACCTTCTTCAGAAGGTTGAGGGACACTCCGGCATGACTATCCTTGCCACCAATCTTATCGGCAATTTTGATTCTGCTTTTCTAAGGAGGATCACCTATGTTGTGAAGTTCCAAAAGCCAGATGCAAAGACCAGGCTGGCCCTTTGGGAGTCCATCCTTCCAAAGAGTGTAGAGCTTGACCCCAGGATTGATTTCGAGTTCTTTGCAGATAACTTTGACCTGTCCGGCAGCAACATCAAGGCTGTTCTTTACAATGCCATGTACATGGCATCAGCTGAGAACAGGCCTTTGGACAACGGAGATATCGTAAGATCTATACGCCTTAGATCCGAGAAGATAGGCTCCATGAACGATCCGGGAGAGTTCGGCAAATACGCAGGATATCTCTTTTGACAAGGAAAGAGGCGTGGAACTGAGCAATCAGATAAGAGTAATGATTGGAAGAGAAGATTTATGAGAATACTGTTTTTTCGACACGGGGATCCTGATTATGTGATCGATGGACTGACGGACAAGGGAAAGGTTGAGGCAAGGCTCCTTGCCACGCAGATTAAGAGCTTTGGAATTGATGAAGTAT
>DFGW01000257.1 GCA_002372465.1 Butyrivibrio sp. UBA3740 | reverse complement strand
CGTTTACATTCTCGTTTACATTCTCATAATCGCATTTTAAAAGTCCAATAATCTTCCCAGTATCAATCTGATTTTTTCTTCACGCATAAGGTTTATACGAAGAGAAATAATCCATGGCAAAAAAATTTTTAAATAGGGGCGGAACAAGAAAAAATGCAATCCAAACCAGCATTTTTGCGATTCGGATTGCATAAAAATGGCTAAAATCATGCTTTTTAAGCAAAAATAATACAATCCAAATCATAATTTTCATGAAATGGATTGTATTCGTGAGCTTTTTTTTGCAATCCTAAAGTCCATTTTGCCCATTTAGGTTGCATTTTTTCGAATTCCAGAGTGTTTCAGCCTCTACAGCTCAAGCTATGATTGTTAACCAGCATTTAGCTCTGCAGGTTATTAAGGAGTCTTCCAAGCAGATTGTAGTGGACCTTCATGGCACCCACAGGACAAAATTCCTGACAGCAGAAGCACTTGATGCACTTACTTCTGTCTATAGATGGAAGCTGCCCCTTGGAACCTGTCTTATTCTTTCCGGGCACCATGGTTATAGCCTTGGCAGGGCAGGTTTCAAAGCATTTTTTGCAGCCGATGCATTCAGTCTTCTTAACTAAAGGCTTGGTGTTGTAGGCCGCCTTAACCCCCATTGACTTAATGGTATTAAACAGACTGCCTCCTTCAAAAGTAATGCTCTGATGAATGGTGGCGCGCTTGAAATCAGGCACCCTGGCATCTGCAAGGCTGGCCTGGCCAAGTACCTCAACCTCTTCTACCGAAGCAGGCCCAAGGCCTCTTTCATTTGCCACCAAAAGAGTCTGTACATCCTTAAGCCCCATTCCGATCAGGTCAGCACATACCATATCAAGGGCATAGGGCTTTTTCGAAGAAAGTATGGAACCGATATGTCTCTTTTCACCGGCCGTAGGGCCATTGCCCTCCATCCCGTCTATAGCATCAACAACGTATAGCACGGGTTTAAAGAACTCGTTAAGGTCCACCATCACGTTGGCAAAGGCCTTTTCTTCCGGAAATCTCATGTGATACTCAGGCTTAGTGGTTCCGGGGATAGTTCCGAACATGTTCTTTACGGCGCAGCTCATTCCCATCATGGCATGGGTCTTTAGCTTTGAGAAATTGATGATGGCATCAACGCCGTCAAGCCATCCGGTGTAGATAAAGCTCTTTAGGGATACAGCTTCCGGGAACTCAGCGTCCTTTATGGAGAAATCATCATTCAAAGTAACGGATATTTCCTTTCCGGTGCCGTCCCCCTGACTTTTGAAAACTCCGGCGCTAGTGCTCTCCAGTTCTAAAAGGGCGCAGTTCTTATATACGCCCCGCACAAAAGCAGGTGTATAAAGGCCTCCGGGACTGTCGCCAATCACCACGGATGCACCCTTTTCCAGCAGCAGCTCACAAAGGCACTTAAGCAGCACCGGGTGAGTTGTCACGGCCTTATCCGGGGATATTCCGGTCACCAGGTTTGCCTTGATCCCCACCTTCATTCCGGGCTTTACAAAGGAAAGTCCGTCAATTAAAGAAAGGCTCTCACAAAGAGCCTTTCTGATTTCATCATATTCATAGGTCTCACATTTAACCAGCGAAACCGGCATAAAATCTGACATAACAAGTTCTCCTGAATCAGGACTGATTCTGTTTCTCGACGATCTTCTCACCACAGTATATCTCACGCAGCTTCGGCTTGTCTATCTTGCCTGTTGCGTTTCTGATGACGTTGGCGAAGATGATCTTACGAGGTCTCTTATATCTGGGAAGATCAACGCAGAAGCGCTCTACTTCGTCTTCCGTCAGGGTCATGCCCTCTTTTACCTGAATGATGGCTGCTGCGATCTCGCCAAGACGTGCGTCCTGAAGACCGATTACAGCTGCGTCATGGATCTTGTCATTCTTCATAAGGAAGCTCTCGATCTGTACAGGGTACAAATTCTCGCCTCCGGAAATGATAACGTCCTTCTTACGGTCAACCAGGAAGATGAAGCCGTCCTCGTCCTGACGGGCCATATCTCCGGTAAAGAGCCATCCATCCTTGAGGATCTCAGCTGTAGCCTCAGGGTTCTTGTAGTACTCTACCATGACACCCGGGCCCTTTACGCAGAGCTCACCGATCTCTCCCTGGGCAACAGTCTTGCCCTCTTCATCAACGATCTTGGTCTTCCAGCCATATCCGGGAATTCCGATGGCACCAACCTTATGAACATTCTCCATTCCAAGATGTACGCAGCCGGGGCCTGTTGACTCAGAAAGGCCATAGTTGGTGTCGTACTTGTGGTTGGGGAAATACTTAAGCCAGTGACGAACCAGTGACGGTGGGATTGGCTGAGCACCGATGTGCATGAGCCTCCACTGCTTAAGGTGATAATCTTCAATCTTCATCTTGCCTGAATCCAGGGCAGCCAGAATATCCTGAGCCCACGGAACCAGGAGCCATACGATGGTACACTCCTCCTCGGAAACAGCCTTGAAGATGGCCTCCGGAGAATTTCCCTTCAAAAGAACAGCTCTTGAACCGGTGTAAAGAGATCCGAACCAGTGCATCTTGGCTCC